>CALIUJ010000163.1 GCA_938048785.1 uncultured Archaeoglobaceae archaeon
GTGATCATCACCGACAACCACATGCACCTATACAGGCATTTAAAGCTGAAAGCACTTGAAAAGTTCAAATCCGCAGGGGGGACGCACGTCTTACTTGTTTCTCTGCTTAGCCATCACTACGATGTGCATCCAAACAGCGGAAGAGACTTCACAAAGGTTTTCAGCGAGCACATATCGCTGGTGAAAAAAGCGAACAAGATCGTCAAAGCCTACGCAGTTCTTGGCGTCCATCCCGCGGAGATCACGATCTTAGGATCAAGGCTTGGATTCGAGAGAGCGGCGGAGATAATGAAAGAAGCACTTGAGATTGCTGGAGATTTCGTCGCAAAAGGCGAGGCTATCGCCATAAAAAGTGGAAGACCCCATTACAAAGTCGATAGCTATGTGTGGCGATTGAGCAACGAAGTAATGATGCACGCGTTTGAGATTGCAAGAGAGATTGGTTGCGTTGTTCAAATTCACACCGAGAGCTTCACCACCGAAGGGATGAAAGAGATTGCAGAGCTCGCTGACAAGGTTGGACTAAAGAGGGAAAAAGTGGTTAAGCACTTCTCACCACCAAGGATAAAGGAATTTGAAGAAATCGGGATTTTTCCCTCCGTCATTGCTGGAAACGACAACGTTTACACTGCTGCGACGCAAGGAGAAAGATTTGTAGTTGAAACTGATTACATAGACGACCCAAAGCGTCCTGGAGCAGTCTTGGGTCCGAAAACTGTGCCATTAAAGGTTAAAGAGCTCCTAAATAGGGGATTCAACGAAGATTTCATTTATAAGATCTGTGTTGAAAACATCAAAAAGCTCTACGGGATCGAACTATGATCGGCGAGGTTGGAGAAGAGTATGCAATCGTGAGCGCCTATAGGGAATTTGAAAAGCAAGGTTTTGGTGTGAAGAGGGGCGAAAAGATATACTTGCACCCGGTGGAGGCGCTTTACCTTCAGTTGAATGGAAAAGCAAAGTTTGCAGAACTTGAGAAACTCCTTAGCTGGGTTAAATCGAAGGTTCCGAATTTTCCCGAGGTTTACCTTGTTTACACCGACTTGCGTGCGAAGGGATACAAGGTAAAACCGCAGGAAGAATTTTTGGTCGCGAAGAAAAAGTTCTATCCGATCTCGGAAAAAAATAGAATAGATTTCGAGAACCTTTTGAAGATGATCGAGAAAGAGAAGAGCTTCATCGTCGCAATCGTCGACGAAGAGAGCGAGGTAACTTATTACGAGGTTTCTGAAGCGGAAATAAGAGGGGAGCAAATGGAGAATTTACCAAAGATCGTGGGAAAAATTCTAACCGATCGTGTAGTTGTTGAAAACACTGAGCTTTTCGAAAGATATTTTTATGGGAATCTCTTGGGGAACTCGGTTGTTCTTTCAATTTTCGAAAGTCTTTACCTCCACGAAATTGGCTCTCTCGAAATCGAGTTGGATGAACTGAAAAGCGTTGCGGAAAAAATCGCAGATTTTCAAGAGAAATACGAAGTCTACAGAGACTTGAAGCGTAGGGGTTTTGTCGTGAAAACCGGCTTTAAATTTGGTTGCGACTTCAGAGTATATAGAAAAGTTCAGCACATAGAAGATTTACCGCATTCGGACTTCTTAATTCTGATCGCAAAGAAGGTCTTAGAACCGCAAGAGCTTGCAAGAGCTGTAAGAGTTGCAAATGCGGTTAGAAAGAAGCTTTTAGTTGCTTTAAAAGGAAGATACATCCTATTCGACAGGGTGAAGGTATGAGGATCGTTGTTGGCTCTAAAAATCCGACAAAAGTCGAAGGTGCGAGACTTGCTTTCGAGCAATTCTTTGGAAAAGTGGAGGTTCAAAGCGTAGATGTGAGGACAAAAGATCAGCCTTTCGATGAGGAAACGATAGAGGGTGCAATAAAAAGAGCTGAACTTAGTTACAGCAAGGATTTTGATTTCTCAGTTGGCATCGAAGCGGGACTTTTCAGAGTTTCGAGAACTCTCAGTGGTTACATGGACTTTCAAGTGGCTGTGATTTACAACGGTGAAAAATTTACGCTTGGATTTGGTCCGGGATTCGAGTATCCGATCGAGGTCGTGGAATCTGCGAAATCCGGAGTTGAAGTTGGGAAAACGATGGAAAAAATCTCGGGAATAAAGGAGATCGGAAAAAAGTTTGGAGCCATTCACTTCCTGAGCAAAGGAGTGATTTCAAGGGTTGAACTTTCGAGAATTGCAGTTACGATGGCTCTTATCCCGTGGATAAACTCCGAACTATACTCCAAAAAACTCAAATCAAATCGGTAAAGATAAAACCATGGACCTATCGACCACATACAAATCGATCGGAAAAAACTCTTGGAAAATAATGGCTGCTATTTTCGAAAATCTCTGGAACTACAAGTTCGTTCCCATGAACTTAATCGCGGATATTGCTCATCTAAGCGAGGAGAAGACAAAGAGGATTCTCAGAGATCTTGGCGAGAAAAATCTCGTCCTTAACAAGTATACCGAATACGAGGGTTCTACGTTCACATTCAAGGGTCTTAGCCTCTACTCTCTGAAAAGGCTCGTGGAAAAAAACGAGGTCGAAGCTTTGGGCAAGAAGATGGGGGAGGGTAAGGAGAGTTTGATCTACAATTGTATATCCAAGCATGGAGAAGCGGTAATAAAATTTCATAAACTTGGATACTCTAGTTTTAAAAAAGTCGTGGATAAGAGAAACTACGGGACACTGAATTTCTCGGTTCTCTCGATTAGATCCGCGAAACGAGAATTCACAACCTTAAGAAAGCTTCAAGGGCTTGCTGTGCCAAAAGCCTATGCATGGGAGGGAAACGCTGTTCTGATGGAGCTGATAGATGCAAAAGAGCTCTTCAAGGTGAAGGTCGAGAATCCGGAAGAGCTTTTGGATGCGTTAATAGAGGAGGTCGCAAAGTTTTATCGCAGAGGAATTGTGCACGGCGATCTCAGTCAGCACAACGTCTTAGTTGGGGAGAGCTTTTGGATAATCGATTTTCCCCAGTCCGTTGAAGTTGGGGAACGAGACTGGAAAGAGTTGCTTGAAAGAGATATCGCAAATTTGGTTCGCTATTTCAACAAGACCTATCGCATAGAAAGGGATATCAATTCCACAGTTGAAAGTATAATCGGTGATACTGGGAATTGATATCATAAGCAATGGAAAGTTCGCAGTCGTAGCCTTGGATGAGCAAGGGGAAGCGAGGAGAGTTGTATCAAAAGCCAAGCTCTTCAGGCTGATAAGGGATATGAAGCCTAAGATCGTTGCAGTCGATAGCCTATCTGAGCTTTTCGGAGATAAGCGAGAAATAATCCATTTTTTGAAAAACACGAACTCGAAGCTCGTTGTTGTAGCAGTTGATGCTCCGTTGCAAGCAATTGCGAAGAGGTTCGGATTTAAACTGAACATCCGTGACCCATTCGAAGAAGCGAAAGCCTGCGCACTCTTGGCGAGCTATGATGTTGGGTATGAAGTTTCTGTTTTCGCAGACAAGACAAGGATAATTGTTTCAAGAAATCGAAAGCTTGGAAAAGGTGGTTGGAGGCAAAAAAGATACAGTAGAAAAGTGCACGACGCTGTAAGGAGTGTTTTCAGGGATATAAAAAAGATTCTCGACCAAAGTGGGCTTACTTATACTGAGAGCGTAAAGGAGGGATTCGGTGGGATCTCGCGAGGAGAGATAGTTGTAGACGCACCCAAGAGCGAAGTTCCAATCAACGCATTCAAAACAAAGGACGTTCAGGTCAAGGTTGAATGCGTGGAGAAGGGAAAAATAGAGCTAATTCCCATCTCGAAGACTAAAAGATACTTGATCGCTGGGATCGATCCCGGGACAACAACTGCAGTTGCGCTAATCGATTTGAGCGGAAATCTTATTAGTGTGAAGAGCAAAAAGGACTGGAGTTTGGCAGAAGTTCTCGAGTTCATAAACTCGAACGGGAAACCAGTTATGATAGCAACCGATAAAAAGAACCCTCCAGAGTTCGTGAACAAGATAAGGGCTTCTTTCAACGCCATACTATACTCGCCAAAAGAAGATCTAAGCTTGGAGAAGAAAAGAGAACTTACCTCGAAGTTTAGATTTCTCAACGATCACGAAAGAGACGCCCTCGCGTCTGCGATAGATGCGTTGAAGAACTACGAGAGCAAGTTCAGAAACATCGAAAAAAGAGTCCCCATGGGTTTTGATGTTGAAAGAGCTAAGGCTGAAATTCTCAAAGGAACCGCGTTAAGGGATCTCTTTGAAGTGCAGACCACGGAAAAGAGCGAAAAGAGGGTTGAGCAAGAAACTAACTACTCTGAGTTGCTGGAGAAAAAAGACAAGAAGATCAGAGATCTCATAGAAGAGAACGAAATTTTGAAGAGACAAATTTCAGAACTTAAGACGGAGATCGAAAAGCTGAGAATGCGAATTGTAGCGATCTCGGAGGAAGAGAGAGAAAAGGTTAGAAAAGAGATCTACGTGAGAAATCTCGAGGCTAAGATCGTGGAACTAAATCAAATAATCAAGAAAAAGGACGAGGAGATAGCCGAACTAAAGGAGAAAGTTGAAATTCTCAAGAAAATGAAGTTTCTCGAGCTCTCCGGTTGGCGGGAGGTGAAAGTCATAAAGAAGTTCACGAAAGAGGAAATAGAAAAAGCGAGTATTGGTGAAGGAGACATCGTTTACATTGTAGATGCGAGCGGTGGAAGCAAAAGTTATGCCGAAGTTCTCTGCGAGAAGAAGATAAAAGCTGTGATTCTCAGCGGAGAGATGTCACATTTGGCTAAAGAAGTGTTCGATAACCACGGAATTCCGAGGATAAAGAGAGAAGAGGTTGAGATGATCGTTGGAAGCGAAATCGCATTCGTAGATTCGAGCTTTGAAGAGGTTTACCGAAAGAAGATTGAGGAGATGAGAAAGAAAAAACTCGAAACGATAGAGAAAATATTCGAAGATTACAAGAGGCGGAGGGTGTGATTCTCTTCTCTTCGATGTTCCTCTACGAATACTCCACCGATATGATTGCGAAGGCAATAGAACTTTCAGAACTCGATGGAATTGAGTTCTGGGTTGAGACGCCTTACTTCTGGGTAGACAGAGACCCAAAGAAACTCGATTGCTTCTCAGATTTTACAATCGCGCTTCACGCACCGGTTCTCGATCTAAATCCAGTCTCAGTGAACAACGCAGTTTGCGATTTGAGCCTAAAGGAAACACTTTACACAATATCGCTTTGCAAAGAGCTCGATGCAGAGCTCGTTACCATACACGCTGGAAAAAGAAGCGCTCTTCGCGAACCCGTCTGGGCTGATTACAATTCACTCCACAGATATCTGCGTATCTCCTCTAAATTCGCGAAGTTGAAAAAAGTGATTCTGTCGCTTGAAAACTCGGAGAAAAGAGTAAACAATCTCTGTAAAAATGTTGAGGAGTTGCGAAAGTTCGTAGAAAGCTACGATCTCGCATTTACTTACGACATAATGCACTCAAAACAAGATGAGAGCTTTTTAGAGTTGTTTGACAAGATTCGCAACGTCCACATAAGTGCAGAAAACAACGGAAAGCACGTAAGGGCAAGCAAAGATGAAAAGAGTGTTGAGATCCTGAAAAAACTCTCTGAGCTCGGTTATGAAGGATATCTAACGATAGAGCTCGATGATCTCGGAATAGGGCAAATGGATTTTCGTGAAAAAGTGGAGGTGTTGAAAGAAGAGGGAAATTTTTTGCGTAGGATTTTTTCTCGTTGAGCTCAATACTTTTGCAATTTCATTGGTTTCCCAATCGATTGACATCCTATGATACCATGGGGGAGTGGTGGTAGTAAGCCCCCTTCTGTTCCGACGGCATTGGTCTGAGCGGCGCTAAGCCTTGCACCCGACGGTGGGTGGAGTTTTCAACCAGTGGAGGTGACCTAAGCCCTTCGGCTTCATCGCATTTCCCTCCACCGGGATTTTTCTGTTCCAACCCAATCTCCTCTCGGAGATGCCCCTTACGGAGCCCGCCATTCTCGGGTGGGGGGACTTTCCTCCTTTCGGTAAGCCGTCCACCACCGCTCCCCTACGAGTGTAGATCCTCAATGCATAAAATCTTTAAGGCGAGTGTAAGAGTTTTGGTGGGTGAGCTGATGATATTCCAAGGAAGGAGTAGGAGGAAGTCGACTGGTGGACTTTACAGACCGCACAGAAAGAAGAGAAAGTATGAACTCGGTGGAGAGCAAGTGATGACCCATGTTGGTGAAAGAAAGGTTAAGAAGGATAGAAAAATGGGCGGAAGCTACAAACTAAGGCTCTTTGCAGATAAGCTTGTAAACGTCTATGATCCAACGCAAAAAAAGGTCGTAAGGGCTGAGATAAAAGGTGTGTTGGAGAATCCAGCAAACGTTCACTACGTTAGACATGGGATCATTACAAAGGGCGCAGTCATCGCCACTTCGATTGGAAAAGCGAGAGTTACGAACAGACCAAGCCAAGAGGGGATAATAAACGCCGTGCTCATTGAAAAGCAGTGAATTTTGAGGGGGGCGCAAAAATATCAAGATTACATCGGCGGCGGGACAGGTGCCAACGTTACATCAACGCCCCCTGAAAAAGTATGCCTTGAAGCTAAATAAAATTTTCGTGACAGAGATTGTCAAGTTCTATTTTTGTCGAGTATGTAGTGCGCTATCGTTATACATTGTTCTGACATCAGCGAAAGGTTTGAAACGCTTAGAATCGTGCTCGTGAAGTTGAAGATCACGTCCTCGTCCTCTTTTTTGACCCCTATGTGGTCCCCCAACACGAACAACGGGTCTTTTATCCAAGAAGCGATTTCGCTCATGTCTCTACCGTCCTCTCTCAAGTAGTAGACGTTGTATCTTTTCGAGAGTTCCGATAAAAGCTCTTTAAGATTTCTCTTTGTGACAAAAATTCCCGAGTTCGTTTCTGTCCATTCTTTGGTTGCTTTTACTCCTAAAGCTTTTCTTATGTGCCCCGCAACATTTCTTTCATCTGGAGACATTCTGCGGAGTTCGTTGCTCACTATCCGAACTACTTTCGGCGGATCTGGTTTTCCAAGGAGGAGTAGAAAAACTTCCACGTCTTTCCTTATCGAGTGAGAGAGAAAAAGGGCTTGAGAGACGCATCTGCATAGAACGTCCATTCTTCCCGCTCCAGGAATGTCGTTGAGACTAAAAGGCTCTGTTACTGCCTCGTTTCCGATTATCAAAAAAGAGCGCATCAAAACTCGCCCCTAAGGATTTTAAATGCGAATTCAAGATTGTCCGCAACTTCGATCGAGTAGTTGTCCCAGAAAACCGCAGTTCCTAAGACGAGGACATTACCGCTCACAGCTCCAAAAATACCTTTGCCAACAACGAAACTAACTCCACCACTTACAGATGCGGAGCAAGGCATCAGAACTTCTAAATCTTCGCATTTCGCAAATGGAAACATTGGATCGTTGTAGTTTTTCTCCTCGTCCTTTATTAAATCGTAGTTAATCCTAAGCCCAAAGTGTTTCGCCACTCTGTTCACGTTCTCGGAAACTCGATCGACGTTGGAATAATAGCCCGTGAGCACGATCTTCTTCCCCATCTTCGCCCACTTTTTAATCTTCACGATGTCGTTCGCACTGAACTTGATCTCGGGGTAGTTGAAAACTATCACTTCGTAATCGCCAAGCTTTGTAAAACTCTTTTCTTCATACATTTCCAGCTTTTCTCTCTCCGCGATTCTCGTAAGCTTCGAGAAGTAATAGTAATCGCCTATGCTGAACTCTCCCCTACTCGCGCTCCACACTGTAGCCATGAAAAAAGTTTGAGTGTCTGAAGAAAAGGATTCTGGCTAAGAGAAAGAAAGCACAAAATCCATAAACAATTCCGCAAACTCACATTTATGTCTGCAACCGTAATCGTAGGAGGATTCTGGGGTGACGAGGGGAAGGGAAAAATAGTTGCACACGTGGCAAACTCTGATAAGCCAAGTATAATCGCAAGAGGGGGCGTTGGACCCAACGCCGGTCATACTGTGGAGATAAATGGACAAAAGTTTGGAGTTAGAATGATCCCCTCGGGTTTTGTTTACAAATCTGCAAAACTCCTAATTGGCGCAGGCGTTCTCGTGAATCCAGAAGTCTTCTTGAAAGAAGTTGAAATGTTGAACGTCGCAGAGCGTGCGAGAGTTGATTACCGATGCGCAATCATCGAGCCAATACATTGCGAAATCGATAAGACACAAGAACATCTAAAAAAAATCGGAACAACTGGAACTGGTTGCGGACCAGCAAACGTTGACAGAGTTCGAAGAGTTGCCAAGCAAGCAAAGGACGTTCCGGAACTGAAGGACTTTCTCACAGACGTCCCTCTTGAGATAAACGAAGCCTTAGATCGCAACGAGTTCGTGCTCATCGAGGGTAGTCAAGGCTTTGCGCTCAGCCTATACTACGGCACTTATCCATACGTAACTTCCAAAGACACTACCGCCTCCGCGATCGCTTCCGATGTGGGCGTTGGTCCTACGAGGATCGAAGACGTGATCGTGGTTTTCAAGTGTTTTCCGACAAGGGTTGGCTCTGGTCCATTCCCAACAGAAATGCCCGTCGAAGAGGCGGAGAGATTGGGGATCGTAGAGTACGGAACCGTGACCGGTAGAAGGAGAAGGGTCGGATACTGGGATGGCAAACTCGCAAGGTATTCTGCGATGGTGAACGGTGCAACGCAAGTTGCTATAACGGGAATTGACAAGCTTGACAAGGAATGCTACGGCGTAACTGAGTGGGAGAAGCTCACGCAAAAGGCAAAGAAGTTCATTGAGCAGGTTGAAGCGGAAGTTAAAGTTCCAGTCACACTCATCTCCACTGGTCCTGAAACGAAGCAGATAATCGACTTGCGAAGGGAAAAGCTCTGATGATCGATTATCACATCCACTCAAACTACTCCGACGGAAAAGCGAGCGTTTTGCAAATTGCAAAGAAGGCAAAAGAACTTGGACTAAAAGAGATAGCGATCGTGGATCACTCCATCGAGCTTAGCTTTGGCTTAGACGAAAAGAAGGCGAAGAGGAGAGCCGAGGAGATAGAGATCGCGAAAGAAACCTATGGAATAAAGATCTACAGTGGAATAGAGTGCGGAATTAACAACTTCGGCGAGATATACTTGCCGGCGTTTGACTTCGATCTCGTGATCGTTTCGGTGCACGAGTATGCTCTTAATTATTTTGATAGAATAATCGATTGCATTGAAAAAAAAGAAGTGCACGTTGTTGGGCATCTGCTCTCGGAGACTTTTGGCTATTCAAGGGATTTGGAAAAAGAGAAGGAGCTCTTAGACAAAATAGAGTCTCTGGGTGTAGCCTTAGAGCTAAACTCTGGTCACCAATGTCCCCCAGAAGACTTTCTCGCAATGTGCTCGGAGAGGAATCTGAAGATCTCGATTGGTAGCGATGCACATAGATTGGAGAGAGTTGGAAAAGTTGGGTGGTGTCTGGAAAAGGCAAAAAAGTATTTTTGGCGAGCCAAGCTCTTTGAAATATGAGGTGCATAACTCTCACGGTCGATGCGATAATCCCCTACGATCGCAAGATCGTTTTGATAAAGAGGAGGAATGAACCTTTCAAGGACTTCTACGCCTTACCCGGGGGTATTGTGGAATACGGGGAAACTGTTGAAAACGCGGTTTTAAGGGAAGTTGAAGAAGAGACTGGAATCAAAGGCAAGATTCACAGCCTTGTCGGAGTTTACTCCGATCCAAACAGAGATCCCCGTGGGCACTTTGTTTCGGTCTGCTTCATAGTCATCCCAATTGGCGGGAAGCTGAAAAGCGGAAGTGATGCAAAAGAAGTAGCCCTTTTCAGCCTCGAAGAGTTGCCGAAACTTGCCTTCGATCATGAGAAGATGATCAAGGATGCGGAGGTGAAAATTCGTGGAATTTTGTCCTAAGTGCAAGAGTTTGATGCGATACCACGGAGAAAAGCTTGTGTGCAGAAAATGTGGTTATGAAAAAAATGCTGGGAACGAAAAAGTCGTTATAAGGTCAGAGGTGAACAAGGAGGAGATACCCGTGATCGAGGGGGAGAGAATACAAACTCTGCCTACTACAAAAACAATTTGCCCCGCATGCGGAAACACGGAAGCGTACTGGTGGATGAGGCAACTAAGGGCAGCGGATGAGAGCGAAGTGAGATTTTTCCGATGCACGAAGTGTGGTAAGACTTGGAGGGAATACAGTTGAACATGATCGAGCCAGAAGATATAAGGAGGAGGAGAAAAAAGCTCAAAATTACGCAGAAAGAACTCGCAGAACGCGTGGGAGTTAGTCAGTCGCTCATCGCAAAGCTCGAATCAGGTATGCTCGATCCAAAGCTCTCCCTGATAAAGAAGATCTTGGCAGTATTTGAAGAGCTTGAGAGAAAAAAGGTAGCGGAAAACGTTATGACTTCGCCGGTTATTGTAGCAGAAGCAGATGAAACGATATGGAAGGTTGCAAAGACGATGATAGAAAAGGGGATTTCGCAAATGCCAGTAATTGAGAAAGGAAGAATCGTCGGGAGCGTTTCGGAAAGAGGAATTTTCAAGGCATTCTACGAGGGAAAGAGGGATATAAAGGTCAAAGACGTCCTTGAACCTCCTCTACCAGAAATAAATCCAAAAACCGACGTCGAAGAATTTTCAAAGCTTTTGCTCGAAAACCCTGCGGTCGTAGTAGTAGAGGGCGGTAAAATTCTCGGGATAATAACGAAACACGACCTGATGCGTATCAACACAGCTCGATAGGTATGGCGACGGTCTTTGTTGAAAAAATCGAAAGTTACCGCGGTGTCGAGAGTTTTTTGGAAAAGGTTTTCGACATCTTTTCCTTTGAGAACTGTGAGTTCTTGAAACCAAACTTTTTGAAGTTTGACAACCCCGAAAACGGGTGCATAACCCACCCAGAGGTCATAAAGTCTATTTTAAAGATAGCAAAGGAGCATGGAGTAGAGCTCACAGTTATAGAGGGTGGTTTCTTCAAAAAGTCTGCAAGCGAGTGCTTCAAAGCATTTGAAATCGAAAAAATTGCCAAATGCATCAACCTAAACGAAGACGAGTTTCTCGAAGTTGATATAAATGGTAAAGCTCTCAAAAGTGTCAAAATTGCAAAAAATGCAGTTTTAGCGAGGAATCGATTCATAAGCGTTCCGAAGATGAAGGTTCACCACCTCACCAAGGTTACGCTCGGCATAAAGAACAACATGGGCTTTTTAAAAAAGCCCGCGGTTTACATGCATACCCAAATAGAGCAAAAGCTCGTAGATTTGCTACAGTTTACAACTCCAAGGTTAACAATAATCGACGGAGTAATCGCGGGAAATCTATCCGAGATGTTTCCGAAACCGGTGAAGCACGGAGTAATGGTTGCAAGCGACAACGTCGTAGCTTGTGATTTCGTCGCTTCTTTGCTCATGAAAGTAAATCCATACGAGGTTGAGCACATAAGACTTGCAATGGATTTTTTTAAGCTTAGGGCAGAAGATATAGAGATCATCGGAAATCTCGAAGCTAAGAAATACTCCCTCTCGCTCATAAGCAGATTTTTAGGAAAGCTTGGAATCTGAGGGTTGTCAAAGGCAAAAATATTTAAGTCGAATTTGCAACAACCTGCAATGGCTTTCAACTCGGCTTTGGCTTTGGTAGTAGTAGTTCTGTTTTAAAGCTACTTTG
>CALIUJ010000164.1 GCA_938048785.1 uncultured Archaeoglobaceae archaeon
GTAGTTGCAAAGCGCAGAAACCATAAGGACGTTCCAGTTGGTGTATACGCTCTTAGTAAGGCTTTAAGGAGCTTTGCCTTTGTCGATGTATAGTCCTTTTCGCATCATGATGCCTCCGAGTAGATGGCACCATCTCCAAAAGCCCCTCTTTCCCTTTCCAAAGTTTGACCACTTAGAAATATGCTTTTAAAACCAAGTCTCCCTCATCAGGTCTTTCGATCTCGATCAAATTTCAACGATTGTGTCCACGACTCTGAAGGCTTCCACATCAACGACGCCGAGGTCTGTGATCTTGAGCTTTGGAATCACGGGCAGAGCTATGAAGGAAAGAGTTATTATCGGAGCCCTAAGATTGCAACCGAGTTCAAAGAGCTTGTTTTCAATTTTCTCAAGTTTTTCAGCAACAATCTCGGCTCTTTCATCGCTCATGAGTCCCGCAACTCTCAAAGGTAGTTCTGTGAACTCCCCATCGTAGACAACTATCCCACCACCTATCTCTATGACTCGATTCACCGCTTCGCAAATTTCTTCGTCGCTCGCACCTATTGCGACGATGTTGTGCGCATCGTGCGCGATGGTTTGCGCCAAGGCCCCTTTTTTTATTCCAAAGCCCTTTACATAGCCTTTTCCAATCCTTCCAGTCCCCTTGTGTCTTTCCACGACGACCGCTTTTAATATATCCCTCGACACATCGATTCCGTCCACAAATTCGACTCGCTCCAAAGTCAAGATTTCGCCGTCTATGATCTCGATTACCCTTGCTTTTCCCCTCTTAATCTCCAAGTCCTCTTTTCTAAGCTTCTTAGCCTTCACCGTGCTCCTTGCATCTTCTGGATAAGTGTATGAAGAAGGCACTGGTTCTTTCCCTCCAACGAAGACCTTTTTTACATCCAACTTTCTTAGATCTTTGACCAAAGCGATGTCTGCGAATCTCGAAGGCGCTATGATTCCGGCGTTTATTCCGAAGAACTCCGCTGGATTCAAGGTCACCATCTGCAGTGCCTTGAACTCGTCTATTCCCTCAGCGATCGCTTTTCTGTAAACGCTGTCCAAGTAGCCTTCTCTCAACAGATCGCGAACACTTCTGTCTCCATCCGTAACGAGCATCGTGTATCTGTTCCCAGCTATTTGCTTCAAAGCCTTGAGATTTCTTCCAGCTGAGCCCTCGCGGATCATGATTCTCATGCCCAACCTAAGCTTCTCCCTCGCTTCTTCAGCGCTCGTGCTTTCGTGATCGGAAAGAATCCCCGCGGAAACGTATGCGTTTAGATCTTTCCCAGAAAGCCTTGGACAATGTCCATCGACGACAGGAGAGATCAACTTCTCAAGCGCGGAATCTTCAGCGTTAACTATCGCTGGGTAGTTCATGAACTCCGCTACTCCAAGGACTCCTTCGTAGTTCAACAGTTCCTCGATGTCCTCTGCAACTATCTCCGCTCCAGAGGTTTCCAGAGGCGAAGATGGGACGCAAGGTGGGACCATGCAGTAGAAGCGTATGGGTGCAACCTTTGCCTCTTCGAGAAGGTATTTTATGCCTTTTTTGCCAAGAACGTTCGCTATCTCGTGCGGATCCGCGACAACGCAAGTGGTTCCCCTTGGCACTACGAGCCTTGAAAACTCGCAAAGCGTAAGAAGAGACATCTCAACGTGCGTATGGGCATCTATCAATCCGGGAATTGCGTAAAGACCTTTCGCATCTATTTCCCTTATTCCATCGTATTTTCCAACTCCCGCTATTAAATCTTTGCAAATCGCGATGTCCGCGTTGTAAATCTCCTCTGTGAGAACGTTCACGACTTCTGCATTCTTTATTACCAAATCCGCCTTCTCTTCTCCCCTCGCAACCCTTATGATTCTCTTGAGCTCAGTCTTCGAGGGCTTCTTTGATGATATCATCGCTGAGCTCAACTCCAAATTCCCTAAGAGTTTTCACCGCCTCTTCAAAGCTCTTCACGCCCTTCTTCGCAAACAAGCCCTTAATGTCTTCCCTAAAGCTCCAGGGATAAACTATCCACTTCCAATCTTCCATCCGGGTTGCAAAGTAGTCTGGAACAAAGGAAGATGTTTTCTTGTAGTCAACAACCGCAGTCCTTACCTCTTTCGCTCCCAACGAAGAAACGTGATCCTTAACGAGCTTTATTGTCTCTCCGGTGTCTGCGACGTCGTCGACTACGAGAACGTTCTTGTTTTCAACGTTCGCTGTCAAAGGTTGCGTTATCGTCGCTTTTCCAGTTATCGTTGCAACTATCCCCCAGTGTTCAGTTTTAACGCTGTAAAGCTCCTTCACATCCAAGAGATCCGCCAAGATCCTCGCTGGAACCCAGCCCCCTCTTGCGATAGCAACTATTGCGTCAACACGAAAATTGCTCGACTTCACAGCTTTTGCGAGTTTTCTACAAAGCCTATGGATCTCCTCCCAGTCGTATACGTGGCATTTGAACATCGCTTAGGGTTTGCAACGAGAATTAAATTCTTTCGGTCTCACTTAGGGCGTAAGGTATAATTGCACTGAGCTCAATATAAAATCGGATGGTGAGAAGGGCAAAACTCGTAAACGATATCGTGGAGCTGATACCCATATTCCAACTATTATCAACGGAAACACATAGAAAAGTTTACTCCGCACTCCTTGACGATTGGTTAACAATAGATGAGCTTCGAAGCAAATTTGGAGACGGGTTTGAGGAGACTTTAAAGATCTTAAAGCACGCGGGAATGCTGGAAGTTAAGTGGAGGATGCCCTCCGATCCCGGAGGAAAGCCTGAGAAGGAGTATCACGTTAGCTACACGCACATATCTGCGAATTTTTACGTTTCGTTGAAGGAGTTCAACAAAATTCTCGAGATAGTTTTCATGCCCGACGACGAAGTTGAGAAGCACGTGGAAAAGATAATGCGAGAAGTGGAGCTTGGGAGAAACTCGGTTGGACATATAACGAAGATGCTGAGCTACGATCCCATGTTCGTCAGAGCCATAGTTAAGAGAACGCTGAAGCTGAACTTAAAAGGACAGCTAATAGAGATCGCGAAGAATGAGGAGATCTAACGCGAGAGAGATGCTGAACAAGCTGAAGTGGGATCCGAGATACGATTTCTCCGAAGTGGTCGTTGCCTACGTTGACAGATTTCGCGGAGTGGTTGAGATAAAAGCGGAAGAGATCGAGAGCATTGGACACAAGTTCCTCTACTTCAAAGACGGAAAGACGATACCACAGCACCGGATAGTTGAGATTCGCCACAAGGGGGAAGTGGTATGGAAAAGACAGTGATTTGCGTCGTCCATCTCATGCCATTACCGGGGGCGCCTTTGTATAGAAGCTTCGAAGAAGCGCTTGATAAGGCGTTGAAAGATGCGAGGGCAATCGAAGAGGGTGGAGCGGATGCGCTCATAGTTGAGAACTTCGGAGACAAACCTTTTTTGCAAAAAGTTGGCAAGGAAACGATTGCTTCAATGAGTGTGATCGCCTGGGAGATTAGGAAAGAAACGAACCTTGGCATCGGGATAAATGTTCTCAGAAACGATGCGATTGCTTCAATTGCGATTGCAAAAGCTGTTAAAGCGGACTTCATAAGGGTAAACCAGTTCTTTTTCCCATCTATTTCCCCAGAGGGACTTTTACTCGGGAACGCTGGAAAAATTTTGCGTTATCGAAGACAAATCGATTGCAGAGCGATGGTTTTCGCAGACATAAACGTGAAGCACGCTGTTCACTTCGCAGATCTCGAGGATTACCTTTTGAACGCAGAGCGAAGCCTTGCGGATGCTTTTATCGTCACTGGGAAAGCCACTGGAATCGAAGTCTCGATCGAGGATCTAAAGAGACTTCGTGGGATTGCACCAATATTCGCCGGTAGTGGAGTAAACGCTGAGAACGCCGAAAAAATCGCAAGGCATTGCGATGGTGTGATCGTAGGAAGCTACATAAAAGATCGAGGAATCGTTAGCGCTGAAAGGGTAAAGAGGATCGTTGACATCGTGAAAAGAGTTAAGTGAAAAAAGGTTTCCTTAGCTTCACAGCTTCAAAGATCGCCCTCTTCAACTCTTCCCCATGAAGCCCAGACAAGTCGAGAGTTTTCTCGCTCATCAAACAAAGCTTTATCTTTCCATCCGAGGTTACGCGGATTCTGTTGCAATGCCTACAGAAATCGGAGTTGTCCAATGGTTTAACGATTTCAACCACGCCAAGGGAAGTTAAAAACTGCTTTCTCCTGTGCATATCCCTTATCTTAATCGCCTTAGCCATTTTCTCAAATTTTTCCTCAAAGATCTCTGGGTTTAGATAATAACGAGCGGTTTTTGAGTTTGGAATTAGCTCTATCAGCTGTAGGATCACATTTGTCTCGTTTTTGTTGAATGAATTTGCAAATTCGAGCATCTCGAAGACTTCGTCCTCGTTAATTCCTTTCATCAGAACCATGTTCAACTTCAAAGGGGTTAGCTTCGCTTCAACTGCGCTTTCAATTCCTTCAAGCACGGCTTTCAGCTCTCCTTTTTCCGTGATGTATCGATACTTCTCCGCGTTCAAAGTGTCAAGGCTAACGTTAACCCTATCGAGTCCGCTCTCTTTCAAATCCATGGCTCTATTGCTCAAAAGAGTTCCATTTGTTGTCATGGACACCTCTTCAAATTCTGGCAGAGAGGAGATCACTTCACAGATGTCCCTTCGAAGCAAAGGCTCTCCGCCCGTGATCTTCAGCTTCTTCACCCCAAGCTCGTGAAAAACCTTCGCAATCTCCGCAATCCTTTCCGCGTCGATCTCTTTCCCAGAATCTTTTTCCCCTTCCCTATGGCAGTATATGCATCTTAGATTGCACCTCTGCGTAACAGCGATGCGGAGATTCGTCACAACTCTTCCGTAAAGATCTTCGAGCATAGTTCCTCAGCCTTCAAGATGTCCTCACGGGTGTTTATGTTGAAAAAAGATATGAGGTGCTTATCAAACTTTCTGAGCTCTTCCGCTGGAATGAAAACAGCCCTTAGCCTTGAAAGTGGATCCAGAATTCTCTTTTCTCCTCTTTGGATCGATTTTTCGATCTCAAAAAGCGCTCTTTTTGAATAAAAAGCCAAAAGAGTTTCCGCGAACTCGTGCTTTGGAATTAAAGCGTCACATTCAAGTTCTTTTCCCTTTTCAAACAAAAACTCCAAGACCCTTTTCTTCACGAACGGCATGTCTATTGCAACAACAACCGTGTCGCCGTTGTGCTTGATCGCGCTGTGCACACCTGCGATTGCTCCAAAGTTTCTGTAAAAATCGCAAACAAATTTCACCTTGAACTCCTTTGCGTATCTCTCCATCTGCGCTTCATCTCTGCAAACTAAGATCGGATCAAACTCCGAAAACTTCTCGACTGCGATCTCGATCAATCTTTTACCGCAAATCCTAAGTTCAGACTTTTCCATGCCGATTCTTTTGCCAATGCCACCGATCAGTATTGCGAGTTTCACAGATGGATTAGTTATCTATTTATTACCTTTTTCCCGTGCATCGCGTATGGATGTGATCGAGGAGCTCAAGCGCTACAGAGAAATGGACATCCCATACTCGAGGGTTCTAAGTTCGATGTGCACAACTCCGCACGAGATCGCGGTAAAGGCTCACGAACTCTTTATAAACACAAACCTCGGCGATCCCGGGATATTTCCCGGCACAGTAGAGCTTGAGAAGAAGCTCATAGAAATAATTGGAGACATTTTGCACTGCAAAACTCCCTTTGGTTACATCTGCTCAGGTGGAACCGAGGCAAACATACAAGGAATAAGGAGCGCAAGAAACGTGAAAGCCAGGAAGGAACCGAACATCGTGATCCCGATGACTGCGCATTTCTCCTTTGAAAAGATATGCGACATCCTTAGAGTAGAGGTCAGAAGAGCAAGGGTTGACGAAAACTACAAGGTCGACGTTTCCGAAGTTGAAAAGCTCGTCGATGAGAACACGGTTGCGATCGTTGGAATCGCTGGCACCACTGAGCTTGGGCAAATAGATCCAATAGTTGAGCTTTCAAAGCTTGCAGAAGAAAAAGATATTCCGATGCATGTCGACGCAGCCTTTGGTGGACTCGTTATTCCATTTATGGACAATCCCTACCCCTTCGATTTCATCAACAAAGCGGTGACTTCGATAACCATAGATCCGCACAAAATGGGAATGGCAACGATTCCAGCGGGCGGATTAGTTTTTAGAGAGGAGAGATTTCTTAGAGCCTTGGAAGTCGAGACACCGTATCTGACTTCGAAAATGCAGTTTACACTCACGGGAACTCGTCCGGGAACGGGGGTTGCGTCTGCTTACGCTGTCTTAAAGTCTCTTGGCTACAGGGGCATGAAGAGAATCGTAGACGAGTGTTTGAGGAACACAAGAGTTCTTTTGGAGGAGATGTCTTCTCTTGGCTTTGAACCCGTGATCGAACCAGTCATGAACGTCGTCGCATTTAAAACTGAAAGTGCGGAAGAGATAAAGGCTGAACTCTACCGTAGAAGGTGGGTAATATCAACGATAAGAAATCCGAAAGCGATCAGGTTCGTTGTCATGCCACACGTGACGGAAGAGGTTATTAAGAACTTCATAGCCGAGCTTAAGAGGGTGATATGATGGAGGTTCGATTGGCGGTGGATGGCGTAGAAGTGGAGCTTAATCCCTTTGTAACGAAGATACTCGCAAAGGTCGTGGAAGCGATGGCAACTTCGCTGAAAGGTGTAAACGAGAACTGGAAGCGTATCGAATTAGAAGTGGTTCGATGAGAAGGTGTGCGATCTTTGAAGAATACGTTGCGGGGAAGAGCATAGAAGAAGTAAAGGAGGAGCTTGGTCTGGAAAAAGTTGTGAAGCTGGCTTCAAACGAGAATCCTTATGGACCAAGTCCCAAAGTTTTTGAAGTGCTCAGAAATTTTTCCGACTTGCACAGATACCCAAATCCAGAATACAAGGAGTTGAGGGAAAAACTTAGCGATTACACTGGATGGGAGATGCAGAGAATCGTTGTCGGCGCTGGAATCGACGGAATACTTGAAACCATATTCAAAGTGGCTATAGATGAAGGAGATGAAGTCGTGATTCCGATGCCGACTTTCCAGTATTACAGAATACTCGCAAGGCTTCACTGCGCAAGAGATGTGATCGTTGGAAGAGATGAGAACTTTCAGATAAGCGAAAAGATCTTCGAAAAACTGAACGAGAGAACGAAGCTTGTGATAATTCCCTTTCCAAACAATCCAACTGGAAACGTGGAGAGAAAGAAGCTGGTAGAAGAGATCGTTAATTCTACGAAAGCTATTGTCTTCATCGACGAAGCATACGTTGAATTCGCGGATTCAAAGCTCGACATAGATGCGGACAACTTGATCGTCGCAAGAACGATGTCCAAAGCCTTTGCATTGGCGAATCTCCGCATCGGATATGCAAAACTTCCAAAGTGGCTTATAAGCTACTACAAATCAGCTTCGACTCCTTTCCCAATCTCGAGCCTTGCGGAGAAGTGCGCGATATCTGCGTTGGAGGACTTAGATTGGACGAGGAGTTGCGTGGAAAAGATAAGGAGAGAAAGGGAGAGGGTTTATGAAGAGCTTAAAAAGATCGTGAAAGTTTATCCATCGCAGGCGAACTTCTTATTCTTCGAATCGAGAAAAGGTCTCGCGGAGAGCTTGCTGAAGAAGGGAGTCATAATCCGGGATTGCAAGAGCTTTGGCTTAGAAGGCTATAGGGTTACGATCGGAAAACCTGAAGAGGACGATTTCTTCTTGGAGAAGCTTAAAGAAGTTCTATGATCGCGTTAAGCGGAAGCCCTGGTTGTGGAAAAACGACGGTTGCAGAAGAACTCAGGAGGAGGGGTTACAAGGTCATCTCGGTGAAAGAGTTCGCAGAAATGCATGGATGTGCGAATAAAAGGGGAGAAGAAGTGATAGTTGACGTTGAGAGGCTTTCAAGGCACAGATTTGATGGCATCGTAGAGGGGCATCTTTCGCACCTGCTCAAACCAGAGCTCGCGATAGTTCTGCGTTGCAATCCGTTGGTTATAAAAGAAAGGCTTTTGCAACGTGGTTGGAGCTACGAAAAAGTGATGGAGAACGTTGAAGCGGAGCTCATAGATCTCATCCTTGTAGAAGCTCTTGAAAATTGCGAAGAAGTTTACGAGATCGATGCAACAGATATGACGGTTGAAGAAGTTGCGGATGCGATAGAAAGAATTATCAAGTTCCGAGAGGGTTACGAACCCGGAAAAGTGGATTGGATTTCCAAGCTCGAAGATAAAATCGAAGAAGTGACGAGGTATGGAGGGCTTTAACAAGATTGCCTGGGCTGAAAAGCACATGAAGGTGCTTGCAAAGATTAGGGAGGAGATGGAGAAAGATAGACCTTTGGAAGGGCTGAGGGTTGGAATGGCTCTGCATGTAGAAGCGAAAACTGCTGTTTTAGTTAAAACACTCCTCAGCGCTGGTGCGGAAGTTGCAATAACTGCGTGCAATCCAATGAGCACCCAAGACGATGTCGCAGATGCGTTGAGAAGTCTCGGGATAAGTTGCTTTGCAAAACGTGGAATGAGCGTAGACGAATACTACGAGGCGATTCAAAAGGTTGCGGATTTCAAACCAGACATCGTAATCGACGATGGCGCTGATTTGATCTTCGAACTGCATAGGAGAAAGCAAAAAGTAAAGGGAGCGAGCGAGGAAACAACCACTGGCGTCCTTCGACTGAAGGCAATGGAAAAAGAAGGTGTTCTGGCTTTCCCAGTCATAGCTGTGAACGACGCTTTGACGAAGTTCATGTTCGACAACCGCTATGGAACTGGGCAATCAACGGTAGATGGAATCATGAGAGCAACGAACATGCTTATCGCGGGGAAAAAAGTTGTCATTGCAGGTTACGGATGGTGCGGTCGTGGAATTGCGATGCGTTGCAGAGGAATGGGGGCAAAGGTCATAGTCACGGAAGTCGATGAAATCCGTGCGTTGGAAGCAATGATGGATGGCTTCGAAGTCATGCCGATGAGAAAAGCTTGCGAAATCGGCGACATCTTCATAACCGCAACTGGAAACAGAGACGTGATACGGGAGGAGCACATGAGAAAGATGAAGGATGGGGCAATCTTAGCCAACGCTGGACACTTCAACGTGGAAATCGACGTCTCGGCTTTGGAGAGAATTGCGAAGAGCGTTCGTGAAATAAGAAGGAGTGTGAAAGAATTCGACCTCGGGGATAAAAGGCTTTACTTGCTCGCAGAAGGAAGACTCGTAAACCTCGTCGCTGGAGATGGGCATCCAATAGAGGTGATGGACATGAGCTTCTCGAATCAAGCGCTCGCAGTTCGCTACATCGCTGAAAATTGGCAGAAGCTCGAGAACAAAGTATACAGAATGCCAGAAGAGCTTGACAGAAAAGTCGCTAAGCTCAAACTCGAAACCCTTGGAGTTGAGATCGACAAGCTTACAGAAGCTCAGATTCGCTACCTCAGCGACTGGAGATGTGGGACATGATGTGGAGCTATAGAGCGATTAAAAATCCAGTCGCAAGGAAAAAATGGCTTTCTCTCGTTTTCATACTCGTGGCAATAGGTTTTGTTTACTCGGTCTACCGCATTCTCCTTGGGGAAAACGTGATCAAAGTTTTACTAATCTTCGCGCTTTTCTCGCTCTTTATCTTCCTCTACGCAATAATCTCACTTGGAAAGCCAAGGTTTTACCTTATGGACGAGGAAATGATCATCTACAAGCCCTTCAAAACGAAGCTTAGCGAAGTAGAGGGCTTTGAAATCGAAGAAGAGAACTTGAGGATAAGGCTGAAAAAGCGTGGCTTTGGTGTGAAAACGCTTTACTTTGAGAAGTTAGAAGACCTAAGAAACGCAGAACGCTGGCTGAGGAGAAAACTCAGCCAATAAGCTTATATTCTTCTCCAATATTAAAAAATCATGCGATTAAAAACCGGGATACCGGGGATGGATGAAATCCTCTATGGTGGAATTCCGGAAAGAAACGTCGTCCTACTAAGCGGTGGTCCCGGCACAGGAAAAACGATATTCGGACAACAGTTCCTATGGTATGGTCTCCAGAACAACGAACCCGGGGTATACGTAGCTTTAGAGGAGCATCCAGTTCAAATTCGACAAAACATGGCTTCTTTTGGTTGGAATGTTAAAATCTTTGAAGAACAAGGAAAATTCTCGTGGACACTTTTACAGCAGGGATAGGGAGATCGAAGGAGTTCGAGAAATACGTCGTGCAAGAGTTGGACGTGAAGGAGCTTGTCGACGTCTTAAGACAGGCTATAAGGGATATAAATGCAAAAAGAGTTGTTGTTGACTCGGTAACGACGCTTTACATAAACAAACCAGCAGCGGCGAGAGGAATAATACTACAATTGAAGAGATTCTTGGCTGGAATGGGTTGCACATCCATTTTCATTAGCCAGATCAGCGCTGGAGAGCATGGATTCGGTGGTCCAGGTGTTGAACATGGTGTCGATGGAATAATAAGGCTTGACTTGGATGAAATCGATGGAGAGCTGAAGAGGTCCATAGTTGTGTGGAAGATGAGAGGAACAGCTCATTCGATGAAGAGACATCCGTTCATAATAACGCAGAACGGGATCGAAGTATTTTCACTTCAAACTCTTAGACTGAGGTGAGAGCTTGGAAAGTTCCCCGAGAAGTTGAAAGCAGAGAAGCTTGAGCCGAGAAGAGATTAACAGAACTGAAAAAATTGAAGCTCGAGCTTGAAGAAATTCAGAAAAAGGTTACAAAGCTGAGAGAAGAGCTTGAAACTATACTGATCGCCAAGCTTTAAACTTTGGGCAAAACCTTATTAAGTCGAAAAGCAACTCTGCGCATGGTTTCAAAGGAGAGAGTGATGGAGGTCGTTGAAAAGGAGATAAAGCCGATGCTTATGGCAGAAGGTGGAAGCATAGAAGTTGTCAACGTCGATGAAAAAACTGGTACTGTTCAAGTCAAGCTCCTCGGCGCTTGCGGAACTTGTCCAATGTCGATGATCACGTTAACAGCTTTCGTCGAACGAGTGCTTAGAAGCAGGATACCGGAGGTAAAGAAAGTAATTCCAGTATGATATTCCTGCTGGAATCTCTGAAAAAAGTCGTTATCGAAGATCTGAGCTACTCTGGAGAAGAGGTTACTCAAAAACGCTTTGGTGGCTTCTGCGAATGCGGGGGAAAGATGTTTCAGAAGCTCTGGGTCAACGTTGAGAACACGAGGATAATGATATCCGAATGCGAAAAGTGCTGGAATCACAGCGCCTATTTTTTCAACTCCACTAAATTTCTTCGAAAGGAGAACGTGCATGTGATCGAAAAGAACGCGATTGTGGAGTTTCTAAAAAATTACTTGACCGATTTGGAAATCGAAGCTCTTATCGCGAAGGCGAGGGATAAGGTTTACAAACCCGTGGACCTTTCGAGGGCGAAGAGAAAGTTAAACGACATGAAGATATCCCTTGAAGAGGTCCTAGCAATTTTGAAATGAGTCCAAAAAAGTTAAAGACGTACTTCGAGATCTCCGAAGTTTCTGCTGTTTCCCGCAGATACTTTGTCATTGGATTTTTTGACGGTCTCCTAACAATAGCTGGGCTCATAATCGGCGCTTTCATATCAGGAGAGAATGATCCGAAGCTTATTCTCACCATCGGCTTCGCAACCGCGCTTGCACTTGGGATTTCAAGCATGTGGGGCGCCTTCGAGATTGAGAGAATAGAACAAAAGGTTGAAAAGAAGAAAAGAGAGAAATATATGCTATCAAAGCTCGAAGACAGTATCATAGAAGAAGCGCATCGGTTTGCGACTCTTTTCACGTCGTTTGTGCACGGAGTTGCACCAATACTCGGAGCGCTTATACTGATAGCCCCCTACGCGTTCCTTTCTCCCTTGGAAGCTTTTGAAGCTTCGATTGCAATTTGCTGCCTTAGTTTCGTAATCCTCGGAGTTGTGATGGGTAAAATGGCTGAAGAAAACGTGATTCTCAACGGAATAAGGATGCTGGTCTTCGGAGTAATCGTAATGCTTCTCGTTCTACTCATAAACCCCGGGCATGTGATATGATTTTTAAACCCTCTGCGAACGAGCTCCATGGGTAGAGCTTGGAAATTCGGAGATAACGTTGACACCGACGCAATAATCCCGGGAAAGTATCTCGTTTACAACGAACCAGAAGAACTTGCAAAGCATGCGTTCGAGAACGTAAGGAGCGATTTTGCAAAAAACGTTAAAAAAGGCGATTTTATCGTTGCTGGCAGAAACTTTGGCTGTGGTAGTAGCAGAGAGCATGCGGTCTTAGCTTTGAAAGGAGCTGGAATCTCTGCAGTAATTGCAAAATCCTTTGCAAGGATCTTCTTCAGAAACGCGATAAACACCGGGCTCATGGTTGTGGAATGCGCAGATACAGACAAAATCGACGACGGTGACGAGATCGAGATAGACTACAACTCTGGAGAGATAAGGAATGTCACGAAAGGTGAAAAGTATAGGATGGACCCCATCCCAGAGTTCTTGCTCGAGATCGCAAACGAGGGGTTGATTGCGTATTGTAGGAGGATGTTGAAATGAAGATCGCAGTAATTCCGGGGGACGGGATTGGAAAAGAGGTCATGAGCTCTGCGGTAGAAGTTCTAAACGAGCTTGTAGATCTAAAACTCGAGTTCTATGAAGCAGGCGATGAGGCGTTGCAAAAGTATGGGAAAGCTTTACCAGACGAAACGCTTGAAGCTTGCAAGAAGAGCGACGCAGTTCTTTTCGGCGCAGCTGGTGAGACTGCTGCGGATGTAATAGTTAGACTGCGACAAGAGCTCGAAACCTTTGCAAACGTTCGCCCTGCGAGGGCGATGAGGGGTGTGAAGTGCCTTTACCCGGGGCTCGACGTAGTCGTGATCCGAGAAAACACGGAGTGTCTTTACAAGGGATGGGAGTTCAAGGAAAAGGGTTCAGCGTTTGCGATCAGATTGATAACGGAAACCGCTTCAGAGAGAATAGCGAGGTTTGCTTTCGAATTTGCAAGGAAAGAGGGAAGAAAAAAGGTTACTGCGTTGCACAAAGCGAACGTGATGAAGCTGACGTGCGGAACATTTAGGGATGTGTGCAGGAGAGTGGCGAGGGAATACAAGGACATCGCTTTCAACGAATACTACATCGACGCGGGTTGCATGTTCTTGGTCATGGATCCATTTAGGTTCGACGTGATCGTTACCACGAACATGTTCGGCGACATAGTCAGCGACCTCGTTGCTGGACTCGTTGGCGGTCTTGGAATTGCGCCTTCTGCGAACGTTGGCGAGAAGCATGCGATCTTCGAACCCGTGCACGGTGCCGCTTTCGACATCGCTGGAAAGGGAATCGCAAACCCAACTGCGATGCTTCTCACAACCGCGATGATGCTAAGACACCTTGGCTTCAGCGAAGAAGCGAAGAAGGTAGAGATCGCGGTCGAAGATACGATTGCGAGTGGAAAAACAACCCCGGACCTCGGTGGAAAACTGAAGACTTCGGAGTTTACGAGGGAAGTTGTTAAGAAACTCGGAGAAATCTAAATCACGTCTCTAAACGTCTCGATTTTTTTATACGTCTCCTCGAGGATCTCTTTTTCCACGACCTTCTTCAACTCCCCTCTCCCATAGGTACGCAGTATTTCGATGTATCTGCCAAAGTCTGCAATTATTGCTTTTGCGTTCTCGTTCTTTATCGCATAGCTCATTCCAACTATTCTCCCAAGCAAAAAAGCGGAGAACGCCAAATCTATCCCAGAAAACTTTTCGTTGAGTCTCCTTAACATCTCATCATCTTTAAGCCTCAGTGCTATCATCTCCACGATCTCAGCGATCATCTCCGCAACCCTTTCAGCGCTCAAGCCAACAGATCTAAAGAGCACCATGAAGTCACTTCGTTTCGATTTTTAAAGCAGTCCAATTCGAAATTTTACATCAGCAAAATTTTTAAAATCTCCTGACAAATCCATAAAAAAATGAGACTCCTAACAATCGGCATCGGTCTCAGAGGTGCGAAGATAGCGGAGAACTTTTTCAAAAGAGGAGTAAAGGTCAACAGAGTTCCGCTTTTCAAGTGCTTTGCCATTCTCGGCGACGAGGCGCAAATGAAAGGTGTTGCAATAAAAGACGACAGGAAGTTCTACATCCACAGCAAGAAAGGCGTTCTCGGCTTTTTAAATTCGATAACGAAGATTTACGAGATCTGGGAAGGTATGCTCGTTGTTTTCTCGCTTGAAGACGATTACGCATTTGAGATCGCTCTCGAAGTAGAGGAAAGGATGAAAGAGATCTTTGAAGATCCGATAATAACGCTACCATTGATCCCAACGCTCGGCGAAGTCGATGTTCTCGAGCTGAAGAAAAAGCTCTTGGAGCTGAGAAAGAGATCGGACGTTTTGCTACTCTACGAAGGCAACGTAGGAGTGGACGAGAAAATACTGCAATCGATGAACTTACTCGCACTCGCGGGAGAAGTGGATTTAAAGCGAAAAGTTGCGGGAGAAGTTGTTGTTGACACTTCCGATGTCTTCAACGCGCTTAAATCACAGGGTTTTTCGATTCTCGGTTTTGCTGAGCAAAAGATCCCCTTCGAAATTCTAAGAAAAAAGAGCGAATTAAAGGCTCTGAGAACGAAGAGGATGATAGAGCTATTCGACAAAGCCTTGGAGAACTTGAGCATCCAAGCAAAGATCGATGATGCGAAGTCTGCGCTGATACTCTTCACAGGTCCAAAGGAGGAGATCACGATGGAGGGTCTATTCGAAGTGATCAGCAAGGTGGAAAGGATAAACAGCGGAATCGAGATCAGATACGGCGATTGCCCGATTCAAAGTAAAAAGGTTTCTCTCGTGCTACTCTTCTCAGGAGTTAAGGCTATTAAGTTTTAAAGTTAAAAGCTTGTAGGCAACTCCATGGTGGTTTAGCCTCTTCTTTAGCCTCAGCTCCAGCAGTTTCTTCGCAACTTCGTCGACTTCAAACTCGAAGTCGTATTTCACATCCTTCAGCATCAGACCTTGAGGTGGAGCTGGAGGGACTCTTTCCCTATAACTTTGGGGATCAAGCATCTTTTTGAACCATTCAACGCTCTTACCCATTCCTATGAAACGCAGTGCAGTTGCGATGCATCTGACCATGTTGTAAGTGAAAGCGTTCGCCTCGATCTCGAAGATCAAGAAGTCTCCTTCCCTACTAAGGGTTGCGTTGAAAACACTTCTTCTTCCGCCTCTCCAGCCACGGGTGAAGTTGGAAAAATCATGGGTTCCCCTGAGCAGTTCGACCGCTTCTCTCATCTTCTCCAAGTCGTAACCTTCATCCAAAAAAACGTAAACGTAAACTCTGCTCCTCGCCTTTCTCGGGTTGAAATCCTCGCTTACTTCTTTAAAAGCCCAAGCGGTGATGTCCGATGGAAGGGAAGAGTTTAAGATTCTTGGCAAAAGCTTCCTATCGCTCTCGACTGCAAAAACTTGTCCCAAGGCGCTTACTCCAGTGTCGGTCCTTCCAGCAAGCCTTGGCTTCGATTCTATGCCGAGATCTTGCAAAGCCTTCCTTATCTCGCCTTCTACAGTCCTTAATCCGGGCTGGAATTGACTACCAAAAAAATTTTCACCGAAGTATGCGATTTTAAACGCATACTTCATTTTTTAAGAAGTGCATTGACAAACTGGTTTACCGTGTTCAACTTTCTGATTACAAGGCTCTTAACGTTCATCTGCCCTTGGTAGAAGCCAACCGCAGCTCCTACGAGGAACAGAAACTCGATGTCGTCGAGCTTGTATTTTTCTTTCAACTCCATGAGCTCGCTTACCTTCGACTCTGGCAGAACGTCTGCCTTCTCTTCCCTCACCATCAGCTTGTCTTCGTCGAGCTCCCATCTCTTTTTCAGCTCTTCAAAAGCATCCATTAATATGGAAGTTCTCGTCTCGATGTCCATGCTCACAGCTCAGCAAAGAATTTAAAAATTTTTCCTCATTGGCTTCAAACGATCTTCACACTTTCAAACCTTATCCTCGGCGCTACAGTGTTCTCGACCTGCAACTTCTCTCCGGAAGCTCCCGAAATTTTCTTCAAAAGCTCAAATACGTTTCCGTAGATCATTGCGCCCTTTACACCCTTCCCATCGATCTCGGCGTTCAAACATTCGACGCTGAAATCTCCGTTGATTGCATTCGCGGTGTGGGCACCGATGAAGCTGTGAACTAAGATCGCTGAATCTTCGCTCGCTTTTTCTTCTACCTCGATTACCACGTTGCTCGGTAAAGGCAAGGGATAGGAGTCGATGCTCATTCGCAACCCATTGCCCGTAATTCCGAACTCCTCGGAGTTCTTCCAATCTGAGTAAAAGCAGAGCACCTCCTTGTCGACGAGGACTTTTCTCCTCGCCATCACACCCTCGTCGTCGAAGGAGTAACTTGAGAGTCCACCGCTGAGCGTTGCGTCGTCGATTATCCTTATCTCCCCCAAAGACATGCCCTTCGAAAGTCTACTTCTTCCACGGACAACGTTTTCCGCTGAAAGAGACGGATAAAGTGTGTGAGAGAAAAGTTGGTGAATCGCATAGGGCGTGAGAACTATGTCGTAATAACCCGGATCCAACTTCTCCGCCTTTGAAGAAAGAAGCGCGAGCTCCTCTGCGTAACGAGAAGTCTCTTCGATGTCGAGCCTTAGTTTTCTGCTCGCAGTTTGTGCATATCCACTGCCCTCGCCGTAAACAGTTTCCAGAGAGAAGAAAGAAAATGTGCTCTTTTCGAAGAGATCCGCGCCAAGGGAGTTTCTTATGCTAACCTCCGCTATTGCATGGGTCACAACCGCGTTCGCAACCTTCGCCTTCTCAACGGAACTCATTAGGATTTCGTATTCCTCCCGTATGAAGTCTCCGCCAAGTTCTTCGAACCTTTTGTCGTAGATCCCTTCAACTTTCGCAGGCTTTTCTACAGGAAAACTCCTTAGCCTTTCTTCAGAAATCTTAGCCATCTTCTTCGCTTCCTCCATCAACCTTTCCAAATCTTTCCCCGCTGAAAAACCGACTCTACCATTTTCTATGACTCTGACAGCGAAAGACTCATCTTCCGCTCTCCTCAGAATTTTCAACTTTCCAGCCTCGATTTCTGCTGAGACTTCAACGATCTTCTCTCTGAATATCTCCCACTCCATCAAGCCCCACCTACTTTTGTTCTGCAAAGCACTTCTGGAGCGCCATCTGCTATGGGAACTGTTTGAGATGCTTTTCCACAAAAACCGGGATCGAAATGAACCTTTTTTCCAAGCTTAAGATCTCTCAGCAAGTCCAAGTTGCCCATGATACCAACGTCCCGGATCATCTCCCCTATTTCTCCGTTGCGAATCAAATAACCATATTGAGCGCTGAAGTGGAAATAGCCAGTTGCGGGATTCGTTTCCCCGCCCCGAGAGCCGATGAGGTAAACCCCGTGCTTGCATAGCTCTAAGAGTTCCTCAAACTCGTGCTCCCCTGGTTCAAGGATTGTGTTGCTCATTCTGACTATCGGAACCGCGACTCCCTCAGCCCTCGCATTCCCAGGAATTCCGTTGAGCTTCTTAGCGGTCTCTCTGCTGTGAAGGTAACTCTTGAGAACGCCGTTTTCGATCAAGATCTTTCTACCAGCTTTCACACCTTCATCGTCGAATGGGAAGAATCCAAATTCTCTGATCGTCGGATCGTCCACGATCGTAACGTTTTCTCCCGCTATCTTCTCCCCTATCCTATTGCTGAGAACGCTTGAGCCTTGAAGAACGTGATCCGCTTCAACTGCATGCCCAAAGGCTTCATGGATGAAAACGCCTGCAAGTTGAGGGTCCATGAGAACGTTCATCTCTCCAGAAGGTGGTGTTTTTGCGTTCACGAGCTTTGGTAAGACCTCGTTTATCTCTTCGATGAGCTCGTAAGCATCTTCAAGCTCTTCGAACCCGCCAACTTTCATAAGTCTTTTCGAAAGGAATTGAAGTGTATCGCCTTTTTCAACCGCTAAAACGGCTACGCCAATCCTTGGAACAAAGTAGTGAACTTCGCTTCCCTCAGAGTCTCTGTAGGAAAACCTTTTAAGGGATTCGATGTAGCCGATTCTCGAGTTCTTCGCTTTTAAACCCTTCCTAAGGTCTTTCAGGAGAGCTATCTTCTCCTCGATGTCCACGTCTTGCGGTGGTATCTTCGCCTTCAACTCGTAGCTACCCTTGGAAACGACTTTCTCAATCTCAACGTCTCCTTTGCCCACGATGTTTCTCCTCGCCTCTTCTATTCCCTCAGAATCGCTCAAGTTACCTTCGAAGATGCCCCAGAAACCATCCTTTAAAACTCTAAAACACTTTGCTCTAAATATCGCTTTTTTTGGCTTCTCGATCGAATCATTTTCGAGCGTTATCGTGAGGCTCTCAACTTCAACTTCCCTTATGTCGTAGAACATAGCTCACGACTCCAAGATGCTCTCGGCTGCGATCAAACCCGTTACTGCTGCGCCAACGATTCCTCTGCTGATCCCAGCACCATCGCCGATTGCGTAGATAAATGGGATGCTCGTCCTCATTTTTTCATCGACCTTGAGCTTCAAAGAGTAAAATTTCACCTCCGGAGCATATAGAAGCGTCGAATCGTCGGCAACTCCGGGAATTACCCTATCGAGTCTTTCCAAGGCATCAAGAATGTCGTCTATAACTCTCCCCGGATAAGCCAAGCTTATGTCACCGGGAATCGCGGTTTTGAGCGTTGGTTGCACGAGCCTATTGTTCTTAATTCTATTTTCCGTGCTCCTCCTTCCAAGGCGAAGATCCTTTAGCCTTTGAACTATTGGATTTCCACCGCCAAGCTTCGTTGTGATCCTTGCAAGATCTCTACCCCACTCGTTTGGCTCTTCAAATGGCTCTGTGAACTCGTAGTGCCCAAGGAGTGCGAAGTTCGTGTTGCTACTCTTTTCCTTAGCCTTGCTATGCCCATTCACGAGGCAAAAGTCGCCGTAATCTTCCCTTATCACCCAACCCCTGGGACAAGTGCAAAATGTTCTCATGTAGTCGTCGTGTCTTCGTGTTATAACTCGTAGCTTTGGATCGTATATAGTCGAGGTTATGTCGTCCATTATCGATGCGGGAACTTCAACGCGAACGCCAACGTCTATGGCTTTCGAGTTCTCCGCAACCGATATTCGATACTTTTTAACCCATTCTTCAAGCCAATTCGCCCCTCCTCTTCCAACAGCGATTACAAGGCTTTTGTAAGCGAACTCGCTACCATCAGCAGTCTTAACAACCCTTCTATCAGGATCTATGTCCACAACCGTCGTCTCTGTTTTTATAAGAACTCCCCGCTTTTTCAGCTCATCCTCGATGCTCCTTATAACCCTTGGCAGTTCATCGCTACCCACGTGCCTTTGCTTCAGCGGAACAAACTCGATTCCGGCGGCGTTTGCATCTTTGAGGAACTTGTTTATCCTCTCCTCCTCTTCTCCATAAACCTTTCCAGTTACCCCGTGTTTCCTGAATATCTCGTCGACCTCGTTCATCTTTTCTATCAAGTACTCCGCCCTTAGGAAATCAAAATCACCGCCGACGGTGAAGCTCGATGGAAAGTTTGGGTTAACGTAGTTCAGCTTCCCATCTGAAAGTCCACCAGCGCCACCAACACCAGAGGTTATGTTGCAGGGGTCGCATTTTTTACAATAACTCTGAGACAAATCGCTTGGGCATTTTCTCTTCGATATGTCCCTTCCCATTTCAAAAATCGCCACTTTCTTCTTTCCAGCGAGTTTATAAGCGGAAAACATCCCACCAGGACCGGCACCAACGATTATGACGTCGAATTCCATACATTCTTCCCCTCTTCCACTCTTGCAATTTAAGTTTTGCTCTTCGAAGCTCTGCAATAGGTTTGAAGCTATACTATAATATGGTTGTTTGGGAAACTATTTATGCAAGAGACCAACGATGGACATGAAACTTTTCGAACCGATCGAGATCGAGGGGATGAGGATAAAGAACCGCATCGTTCTCCCCGCTGGTGAAACGAACTACCATTCCCCAGAGGGGGGTGTTACAGAAAAGCTCCTTGAGTTCTACAGAGAGAGGGCAAAAGGGGGAATAGGTTTTGCAGTCGTTGGAATTGCCAAAATCGAGCCACATTTCTTTGGTGGTCTTTCTATCTACGATGACCGCTTCATACCTGATCTTGCAAAGATTGCAGAGGTTTTTCATGAATACGACGTTCGCTGTGCTGTTCAACTCTGGCATCCCGGGAGATACGAGATCTCCTTCGATCCAGAGCGAGTCCCAGTTGCTCCTTCGCCGATTCCACCACCGATATTTTCAAGAAGGACTCCAAAGGAGCTTACAAAAGAAGAGATCTTAAAAATCGAAGAAGAGTTTGCAGAAGCTGCTCTAAGAGCTAAGAAAGCTGGTTTTGATGCGGTTGAGTTGATTGGCTCTGCAGGATACTTGATTTCGCAGTTCTTCAGCCCAGCGACGAATAAGAGAACTGATGAATACGGAGGTAGCATAGAGAACAGAGCGAGATTTGCGGTGGAGATCATTGAAAGGATAAGGGAAAAGTGTGGAAATTTCCCAATCATGATAAGGATCCCCGGAGACGAGTTCGTCGAGGGTGGAAACACCGTTAGAGAGATGAAGTTGATTGCAAAGATACTCGAAAACGCGGGAATTTGTGCGATAAACGTCATGGCTGGATGGCACGAGTCGAGAAAGCCGTTGACGACGATGCTCGTGCCAAGGGGCGGTTTTGCATATCTCGCGGAGGAGATAAAGAAGAGCGTAAGCGTCCCCGTTATTGCATCGCACAGAATAAACGATCCGATGATTGCGGAGAAGATACTACAAGAGGGCAAAGCGGATATGGTGGCGATGTTTCGTGCTTTGATCGCGGATCCAGAGCTTCCAAAGAAGGCTAAGGAGGGGAGATTTGATGAGATCAGGATTTGCATAGCTTGCAACCAAGGTTGTATGGACAACGTGATGCAGGGGTTGCCGATCACTTGCCTCGTAAATCCCGCGGTGGGAAGAGAAGCGGAGCTTAGAAGGTTGAAAGCGAAGGAGAAGAAGAAAGTCGTGATCGTTGGCGGTGGACCCGGAGGTTGCATGGCGGCAGAGTTCTTGGCGAAAAAAGGGCATGAAGTCGTGCTCTTCGAAAAAGATTCCAAACTTGGTGGGCAGTTCAACGTCGCAGCAAATTCTCCGCTTGCCTATGAATTTGCGGAGGTTGGAAAATACTTCATGAACGTCCTACCCAAACTTGGTGTTAAGATTTACTACAACACCGTCGCAACCGCTGAAAAAGTGCTTGCGGAAAAGCCAGATGCTGTGATCATCGCGGTTGGAGCGAGTCCGTTGATTCCAAAGATCCCGGGCGTTGAGAACGCTGTCACTGCCTTCGAAGTTCTGAAGGGAACTGCGAAGGTTGGAAGCAAAGTGGTCGTGATCGGCGGTGGAGGAGTTGGTTGCGACGTCGCAGCGATGCTTGCAGAGAATCGCAAGGTCACCCTGATCGACATGTTGCCAAAGATTGGCGCAGACATAGGTGTGAGCACGAGGTGGACTGTCTTGCTATATCTGAGAGAGAAAAAAGTGGAAATGCTCACCGAAACGAAGGCAATAGAGATAAAAAGCAACGCAGTGGTTGTAGAGACGCCAAACGGCATAAGAGAGCTCGAATGCGATACCGCGGTATTGGCAGTTGGAACCAAACCAAACGATGGGTTGTTTGATGAGCTAAGTGGGAAAGTGAAGGAACTCTACAAGATCGGCGATTGTGTCAAGCCGAGGAAAGCCATCGACGCAACAGCGGAGGCTTTCGAATTGGCTCTCAACATATAATTTTTTAGGTTTTTTTAGAAAAGATTATAACCGAGTCTTGTAAAACAACTTTGAATGAGAATTGGCGTATTCGTTTGCCACTGCGGACTGAACATCGCAAGGATTTTGGATGTTGAAGACCTCGTTAATTATTCAAGGTCACTCCCAGAAGTCGTTCATGCGGAAAATCTCGAATACGCATGCTCGGATTATTTCCAAGAAAGAATCGTAAGTGCAATAAAAGAAAAAAGCCTCGATGGTATTGTAGTCGCAGCCTGTAGCCCAAAGCTGCACGAAACCACTTTTCGTAGAGTTGCGCAGAGAGCTGGAATCAATCCATACATGGTTGAGATCGCGAACATTCGAGAGCAATCTTCTTGGGTTCATCAGCAAAAACCAAGATCTGCAACGCTAAAGGCAAGAGATTTGATTCGAATGCACGTTGCGAAGCTGAAAAAAGCGAAACCACTTGAGAAATTGAAGCTCGAAATAAAGAGAAGTGTCGCAGTCATCGGCGGTGGAGTTGCGGGAATCGAGGCTGCGTTGAACATTGCGGACATGGGGATAAAGGTTTACCTCATCGAACGAAACCCAAGCATTGGCGGACACATGGCTTTGCTGAACGAAGTGTTTCCAACGAACGACTGCTCGATCTGCATCTTAGCGCCAAAGATGAGCGAAGTTTGGAACCATGAAAACATCGTGGTTATAACGAACGCCGAGGTTGAAGAGGTCGAAGGCAGTGCTGGGAACTTTAAGCTGAAGGTGATTGAGCACCCAAGGTTCGTCGACACATCTAAGTGCAAGGGTTGCATCGACGACTGCAGTAGCGTTTGTCCAGTTGAAGTTGCGAACGAGTTCGACTTTGGCGTTGGGGTGAGAAAAGCCATTTACATCCCGTTCCCACAGTCAACACCGCTTTACGCAGCAGTCGACTGGCAGAGATGCATAGGTTGTAGACTTTGCGAGAAGGCTTGCAAACCCAAAGCCTTGGATTTCAACCAGCAACCGAAAAAGCTCGAGCTCGAAGTCGGAGCTATCATCGTGGCAACAGGATATAAGTTATTCGACGCGAGGAAGAAGCCTGAATACGGGTATGGAAGGTTTAAGAACGTTATTACAACGATGGAGCTCGAAAGAATTCTTTCTGCAAGTGGACCAACGAGGGGAAAACTTCTGCGTCCCTCGGATTCTTCGCAACCTAAAAAGGTAGCCTTCATTCTTTGCGTTGGCAGTAGAGATGAGAACACGAACAAATACTGCAGTAGAGTTTGCTGTATGGCGAGCATGAAGAGTGCATACGCTATAAAGGAACGATACCCGGAAATGGATGTTGCAATTTTCTACATCGACATCCGCGCCTTTGGACGAGGATTTGAAGAGTTCTACAAGAAAGTTCAGAGTTCTGGTATTCGCTTTATTCGTGGGAAAGTTGGGGAAGTGATGGAGAAAGAAGATGGGGGCTTAACGCTTAGTTATGAGAACACGCTTACTGGCGAGCTTTTTGAAGAAGACTTCGACCTCGTAGTTCTTGCAGTTGGAATCGAAGGTGATGTTGAGATTGCGAAAAAGCTCGGAATCGGTGTTGGCGAAGACGGCTTTTTTGAGATTGCACATCCAAAGCTTCGACCTGTTGAGACAAACGTCCGTGGAATATACATCGCAGGTTGTGCGAGTGGTCCAAAGGACATACACGACAGCATAGCAACCGCTGGACTTGCATCCGCGAAGGCTGGAAAATTCATACTCAGCGAGTTCGAAGAGGTGGAGCCATTTTTTGCGTTTGTTGATAAAGAAAAGTGCATAGGCTGTAGAATTTGCGAAAACGTCTGCAAATTTAAAGCGGTTACAGTGAACAAGAAGGCAGAGATCAATCCAAAGGCTTGCGTAATGTGCGGAATCTGCGTTTCCGCGTGTCCAAGTGACGCGATCGACATGGGCTTCTTCAGCAACGATGGGATTGAAGCTATGATCGATGCACTTACCGAGGAGAAGAACGCGGAGCCGTTGATCTTGGTCTTTGCATGCTGGTATTGCGCCTACGGTGCCCTTGACTTAGCAGGAACGCTGAAGGTGCAGTATGAGCCAAATATACGCACGATAAGGGTTCTCTGCACTGGAAGAATTGATCCCTCATGGATACTGAGGGCTTTGGAAAACGGCGTTGACGGCGTAGTCGTTGCGGGTTGCAGACTTGGAGAGTGCCATTTCAAATACGGGAATTACAAAGCAAAGGATCGTGTAGAGTTGCTCAAGATCGCATTGAAAGCGTTTGGTGTCGATGCTGAAAGAGTAGAATGCGTTTGGCACTCATCTGGGGAAGGAGAGGCGATCGCTGAAGACTTGAACAAATTTGTGGAAAAAATTAGGAATCTATCCTCTTGAACTTCTCCGCAATCTCTCTATACGATTTTGGAAATCTTGGTGTGAAGAAGAGAAATCTCTGCACTGGATATTTTACATTTGCACCTTTCCCAGCGTTTTCAAGTCCCTCTATTATCCTATCAAGCCAATCGTATGGCATAGCAAAGATGAGCTCGTTCTCATCTATACCAGCGAAAACTCTGTCACCCGCTCCGGGGATTGCGATCGTCACTTCGCCTTCAAGAGCTGGAAGCAAAGCTTCTGCACAGCTCGCAGTCTTTGCCGTGAGCGAAGCGTTCACAGTTCCACCAAAGAACGTCTTAGCTTGTATCAGCCTCCCAACTTGCTCGGGGTTTGCGAAGATTAGGATCGCATCTGGTTTCTCCTTCATATTTGTCAGATCTCCGAATAAAAAGGTCTTGAACTTCCCAGCGGGGAGTTTCTTCTCCTCATAATCGCACGATGCATCCTTCAGCCAATTTGCAGACAAAAGAACGGACTTAATGCTGTCATAAACCGCAACGCCGTAGATCAGCATCGCCGGTGGACATGCGAAGTCTTGTGCTTCAAGCACCACGCTTCTCCCACTATACCTTGCAAAGGCGATTGCTTGGCAAACAGCAAACTTTAAGCCGTGTTTCGATGGTTTGAAGGCATTCTCTATCTCTACTTTTTCCTCAAAAAATTTAACCCCTACTGGCGGTGTCTTCAGCTTCAGCACGTCGACAATTTTCAAGGCTTTCTCGTTCCACTCCATGCAAAATGTCATAGCCATTATTTATTTTTTATCGTTAGTTTCAGCTTTCGAATTGGACCAATCTTTACTTTCGCTCCACTTTCTCGATACTCCATTGCTCAACGCTCCAAGTCGTGGCAAAAAGTTGCTTAGAATCCGATGGCAAAAAATCGACGTTGGGATGAGAGACCATTCAAGGGCACAAAAATTTAAATTCAGAATGGTAACCGCTTTATTACTTTGAGGTGCGTAACATGGGGAAGATAAGAAAACTCCAGAGGAGAAAGACGAATCCAAGACTGGTAAAGCTAATCGATCTGCTCCTCGAAGAGGGTGCAAAAAACGAGTCCAATCTCTGGAAAGTCGTCGCTGAAAGGCTCGCATCTCCAACGAGGAGATGGGCTGAGGTCAGCCTTTCTAAGATAGAGAGGTATGCAAGGGAAAACGAAGTCATCGTAGTCCCAGGAAAAGTGCTCGGTGGAAATCTGACAAAGGCTGTGAAGGTTGCTGCGTTCAACTTCTCAGAGTCTGCAAAGGAAAAAATAATCGCCACTGGCGGACAATGGATGAGGATCGAAGATCTCGTGAAGGTAAACCCGAAGGGGAGCGGGGTTAGGATACTCGTTTGAGGGTGATTCGGATGAGCGTAAATGTAAAGAGGGTTCTTTCCTCTTTGGGCGATTACAAGGTAATAGATGCGGAGGGACACATCCTCGGAAGGCTTTGTAGCGTTATCGCAAAGCGACTCTTGAGTGGGGAAAAAATCGTAGTTGTGAACGCTGAGAAGGCGATAGTAACGGGTAGCAAGACAAACGTCTTTCAGAGATACAAGGACAAATACGACAGGGGTAGCAAGGAAAAGGGTCCGTATTTCCCAAGACATCCAGAGAGGATTTTCAAGAGAACCGTAAGAGGTATGCTCCCCTGGGACAGTAGAAGAGGGAGGGAAGCCTATAGAAGGCTGAGGGTCTTCATAGGCGTGCCCGAAGAGTTGAAGGGAAAAGAGTTTGAGAAAATCGAAGATGCGTTGTTTGAGAAAGTTTCAAAAACAGAGAAGTTCGTGATGTTGGAAGACGTGAGCACACACCTGGGGTGGGCGAAGTGAGGGTCGTGGTTACAAGCGGAAAAAGAAAGACCGCGGTGGCGAGGGCAGTAGCTAAGGAGGGAATTGGGAGAGTTAGGATCAACAAGATACCGATTGAAATATTCCCAATGGAGCTACCAAGGAGAATAATGCTCGAACCTCTAAAAATCGCGGGAGAACTTGCAAAGAAGGTGGACATAGACGTCAAAGTTTCCGGTGGCGGTGTGATGGGGCAGGCTGAGGCTTCAAGAACTGCGATTGCAAGGGCGTTGGTTGAGTTTTTCGGAGACGAAGAGCTAAAGAAAGCCTTTTTGGAATACGACAGAACTCTTTTGGTTAACGATGTGAGGAGAAAGCTTCCAAAGCTTCAGGGTGGGAGAGGAGCGAGGAAGAGGAGGCAAACGTCTTATAGGTGATATATTTTGCACGAGATCGCAGATTTTCCAATCCGTTGTTTTTCTTGCGGTGCGGTTATTGGACATCTCTACGCGAAATACTTGGAAATGATCAAAAGCGGAAAGTCACCCAAGGAGGCGTTGGATTCCTTGGGGATTCAAAGATACTGCTGTAGGAGAATGTTCATATCCCACAAATCTTTGATTGGCGAAATCTCGCGATTTCGCGGGGCCGTGGGGTAGCCTGGTATATCCTTTCGGCTTTGGGAGCCGGAGACCCGAGTTCAAATCTCGGCGGCCCCATTTTTTAAAAGTTTTGCAGTTTTCATGAAGCTTAGAAAAATAAAAGTAGCCCCGGCCGGATTCGAACCGGCGTCGCGGAATCCAGAGTCCCGCAGGATTGACCGCTACCCCACGGGGCTTCGAGAAAAATACGAGCTTGGATTTATCAAAGTTTTGGTTAGCCTATGGCAAATCAGGCGTTCAAATCCTCTACGACTTTAATCTTCACGATTTGCTCCCTATCCCTCAGCCCGTAGGTCAAAACCACGATCTCTCCTTTTGTTAAACCAATCGATCTCAAAATAAACGAGTAAAGTTTTTCCATTCCTTCCATGTAATCTTCTGCATTTAAAACCTTTGGATTTATTCCCCAAAGTATCAAGAGCTTCCTCGCAACTTCTTCAGTCGGTACAGCGACGTAGCACTCTACTCTTGGGCGCAGAGATGAGATGGAAAAAACCGTCGTTCCTTTCATCGAGTAGATCGCCAAAATCGCGTTTAGATCTTCTGCCAACTCAACGACACCCTTTGCATATCTCTTCTTCAGGGATTTCGCCATCTTTTCTCTGTCAACAACTGGAACATGGTAACTCTCCGCCCTCTCCAGTATTCTCCTCAGCCATCTAACCGCCTCGACAGGGTATTTGCCTATCGCAGTCTCTCCAGTCAGCATTAATGCATCGACACCCTCAAAAACTGCGTTGGCGATGTCTGAGACTTCCGCTCTCGTGGGTGTCGGATTGCTTATCATAGACTCAAGTATTTGCGTCGCAACCACGACTGGTTTTCCAATTCTGAGAGAGTTCTCAACTATGGTTCTCTGCAACCTCGGAACTTCTTCTAATCCAAAGTTCATTCCAAGATCGCCTCTGGCTACCAAAACCGCATCTGATGCCTCGATTATCCCATTTAGATTTTCGATCGCCTCTCTCGTTTCTATCTTGCTCATAACCATCGCATTGCATCCTATGTCCTTTAAGAATTCTTTAAGTGTTTCAATCTCCCTCGGGCTCTTAACCAAGCTTGCTCCAATGTAATCTGCGAATTTTCGAAGTGCTTTGAGGTTTTCAGCGTCTTCTGAACTTATATAAGGTAGATCAAACGATTTTCCCTGAAAGACCACGCTTTTTCTCGATCTTAGCTCGCAGTTTGTCAAAGCTTCCGCCTTGATGCGATCGTTGGATACTTCCACGACTCTAAACCTCGATCTTCCGTCGTCTAAGATCATCGTGTCCCCCAAAGATACCTTCCCGAAGATCTCAAAATGAGGAAACGGAACCATCAACTTTTTCGGAGAGTAATCCGAAGAGAACTCGACGATCGATCCAACTGAAACTCTAAGCGTTTCCGGAAAATCTCCAAGCCTTAGAGAGGGACCTTTAATGTCAATCAAAATCGTCGCCAGTTTGCCGAGTTTCAATTCAGCTTCTCTGATTTTTTCAATTAAATTGAGCCAATACTCAGGATTTCCGTGAACTAAATTTATCCTGAAGCCAGAAACGCCTTCGTTTAGCATCGAAGCTATGACTTCTTCTGAGCTCGAAGATGGTCCAAGGGATGCGATGATCTTCGTTTTCATCATGAAACGAAGCACGAGAGGTTTAAAAATCATAGCCCAATGGTTTCCAGTTCCCTCGGCGTTGCATTGTGAAGCGATCTGCAAACAAACGCTGGAAAAGACTTCGAAGTATACGTATGGTCAGAGAACGCATCGGATATTCCAGATAACAAAAATCTCAAACTTGCAATCCTTTCTCCAGATTTTCCACATAACTTCGATAAAACCATGAAGCTCTTGGAAGAGTTCTTCGAATTCAGAACGTATAGAAATTCTTTGTTCGTTGTAGCGATGGATAAAGATCGTCTCAGTTCTTTGTTCGCATCCATAAGGCGATACCTCGCTATCTTAGATGTGCAGAGCGATAAGAGCTTGGCAGAGATCACCACAAAAGAGTCACGAGAAGGGCTGAAGAAAAAGTTGAAAGAAGCGAGGAGGGAGATTACAAGCAATATTTTGACCGCATACAGACACTTGGCTTTTTTAGATGTAGATGGGCTGAAATGGAAAGACATGGGGATCATAGTACCTGAAGCGACTGTCAAGATTTCCGAACGGGTTAAGCGATACCTTAAAGACCAAGAAAAAGTCCTATCTCGAATTACTCCAAAGTATATAGTAGAAAAGGTGCTTGGAACCGAAGGAGAGAAGACGTTACAAGAGATCCACGAGCTCTTCCTAAAAACTCCTGGATTGCCGATTCTGGAGAGCGAACATGTCTTGATCAATGCTGTGAAAGAGGGTGTGAAAAGCGGTATTTTGGGCATCAAGAAAGCTCAAGAGGTCTACTACAGACGAGACGTAGAACTGAGGAGCGATTCAATCGTTTTACGTGGAGAAATAGCGGAAAAAAATCTTGGCAGAGAAGAGAACGGAAGTTGAGGAAAAGATAGAAAAGGAAGTAGAGGAGAAGAAGGAAGAAGTAGAGACAAAGAGAGAAGAAAGAAGACCGGAGCAATTAAGGGAAGAGAAAGGTGGCTGAGTCAAACGATGGTTTCGACAGATCGACGTTGAATATCAAAGTGAGGATATTGGATTGGAAAGAAGATTGATCGCAAAGTCTGCAGAACCTCGAAGCTC
>CALIUJ010000165.1 GCA_938048785.1 uncultured Archaeoglobaceae archaeon
TTGAGGTTGAAGAGGTAAAATCTCCGGGTGTAAAGCACAGACACTACGCGCCAAATGCGGAGATGTTCGTCGTAGAAGGTGAGATAGAAGCGATGGTCGAGAAAATAAATGAGCTTGCAAAGGATTTTAGCAATCGAGGAAAAAAAGTTGGAATCCTTGCAACCGATGAAACGCTGGTTTGCTATTCTAAAAGCTGGACCCTTAGGTCTCTGGGAAGCCGTAGAAATCTCGATATCGTTGCTAAGAATCTATTCAAACTTCTAAGAGAGCTCGACGATGAAAAAGTCGATGTTATAATTGCGGAGGGGTTTCCAGAAGAAGGAATAGGGCTTGCAATAATGAACAGGTTGAGGAAAGCTTCGAACTACAACGTAGTTCTCGCAGAAAAAAGTTTAAAAAATTAGAGTTTGCTCAACACTTCCTCGAGCATCGCATAGTGCAGTTCTTTGTCCTTGGTGAGATTCGTGAAGCTGAACTTCGCATGCGGATGGTAAAATTCGTCGATCGCAATCGTAGTGATGTTTGAGAAGTGCTTCAACGCTGAAAGCATTCTCGAAAGGTAGTAAGGCAGGAAGCCCAAGAACAAGACGACGTCGAAGTTTTTGCCGTTTGGCTTAAATTCTTCGTCGAGTAAGAACTGCGTTATCTGGTGCAAAGTGTAGGTTTTGAACAAAGGCTTTATCCCTCTTTCAATCAAAGGTTTGCTTGAACCACCAGTGGCGATTATCGGAATCCCTTTCTCGTAGAACTTTACCGCGATCTCAACCAATTTCGAATCCTCGAGCAAAGCACCGCCCGTGATCAGCACTGGGTTCTTTGCTTTCTTTATCAGATTTGCAACAACCATTGGCTTAACCGCTGTCGCCTCTTTTGAAACCTGAACGTCAGCGACGTTGTAGCGCTTTGCAATTGGAAACTTCTCTTCTTTGCTTATCATCGTCTTCACCTCCTGTACTTCGCGAAAACCTCCTCCATTACCGTTGGATTGAAACCAGCGTCGTAGCTTCGCAGTGGTCCTTCGACTATCTTCTTCTTACCCCATTCTATCTTCCATCCATGTTGCTCTTCGAGAATCTTAAGCAGTTCTTCTCGCATCTTCAAAGGCAAGTCTGCCTCGGTTCTGACATAAACGTGCCAATCGTCTGGCAAGTCGCCCATGTATTTCTTGCTGAGCTCGATGTAATGCGTGAGCTTGATTTGCCTACCCATTGAAGTGTCGTTGGGGCGAATGCAAAGTCTTGCAAGCTGGACAATCGCCTCTTCCTTTGTTTCAACCGCCACAAGCAACGAGTCTGGTGCAGGCTCTATGAATGTCTTCTGTCCAGTTTTGATGTCGTAAACCCACCACTTTTCCTTTTTCCAAGGCTTGCCAATGTAAGCTCTGCGATACTTCATTCCATGCGGTCCAACTACGACTGGAACTCCAAGGCGATTGAAACCAGTCGCTATGCTCGCAGCCTTGTGACTGTATGGACCCCAGCTGAAACCAACTGCGCCAACTCTGTTCAGAATGTAGTCCGCTATCTCCGCGTAATTTCCTCGCAACGGTCTCATTGCAAAGATGTTCGCGATCTTTATCGCCGCTCCAGCGATGTGTGAGTTGCTTACACAGCTTCCAACGTTCACTATGCAACCCGCATCAAAGTTTCCTGGATACTTCTCGTAAAGCGTTTTACCCTCTTCGTCTCTTATCATTCCAATGTCCATCGCATGGCATCCTGAGGTCACTACGATGTATCTCCTCTTCAAGAACTCCTCGAGGATCTCTACAATGGACTTCATCTCATCCGGGAAGTTTATGCAACCAACCGCAGCTATTACTCCGGGAATTTGTCCAAAGACTATAGGTTGTCCCACTTTCCTTATCTCGGTGTCTTGAATCGGTCCTCTACCAACTCTCGTCTTCCCAGTCTTCGTGTAGAGCTTGTCAAAGTTGCTCCTCATTATTACATTCACGATCTTTATTTCCTTTGGACAGGCTTGCTCACACTTCCCACAGGCAAGGCATTGCTCTTCAAGAATCGCCAGCTTGCTTAAGTCTCCAGTCTTCTGCGCATGAGCCATTCCAATGTCGATTCTAAGGTTGTGTGGACACGTGAAAACACAGCTCATGCATTGCGTGCACTTTGCAATCTCAGCCTTCAATTCTTCATCGCTTGCAAAGAACTTGTATTTCCGGTCTTTGTATTTATTGAAAATTGCTTCTGCAACCTTTGGAGCTACTTCTCCAACTTTTTCTGGCACCGGCAAGAAAACGCCTTTCAACTTCCCACTTACAAGCGCTTCGACTATCTCATCGACTTCCCAATCGCTCACATCTGGCAATCCACGAACAGCAGCATCGCTTGTTGCTATCAACGGAATCCCCATTTTACTGCATAAGTCGAGCAAATCAGCCCTTATGCATTGCTCGTCGCTTACAACGACGTCTGGCAATCCTGCCCTTATTACGCGAAGTTGATAGCTTATCGGTCCAAAGATCTTTGCCTTGCTTCTGTATCTCGTCATGTCGTGGGCTGTGCAACAAAGTCCAGCGATCTCGAAATCATCGATTCTACCAGATTTCTCGAGGTAGTCCATTATTGGACGGGAATACATCACGTTGTGCCCTACAACAACGATGACTGGTTTCTTGACATCAACGATTCCAAAGCCGGTAGGAACAAGATCCGTGTCCGGCTTTGCCTTGGGGAAGTTGAATGCCACGATCTGCGCAATGTCCGCAACTTCCATGCCCACGTGATCAGCCATGCTCACCTGCATTGACTTGCTCTCGTAGTCCAAAATGCTCTCCTCGTTGCCGATGTGCGTTGAGTGCAAGACCTTTACGATCTCTTTTTCAGCCCATTCAAGTGCTTTTCTTAGATCTCCAAGTGTCTTTGGCTTTATTCCAACTACTGTCCTTATCAAAGGAGCCTCGACGTTTACATCGCCACCGAGATCAATTGGAACGTCTTCACCAAACTCCTCGATCAGATGATCCACAAGATGTCTTGCATGTGCGGTGTGCGCAGAAGAACCTATGCTACAAGCAATTGTTACAAGCCTTGCCTTTGCGGTTCTTAAATCAATTCCGCAAGCGCCTTTTTTGTTAAAAGACAGATCGCAAGGACCCATGGTGCAGAGATTGCAGAAGTCTTGAACCGGCGCATAAAATGGTTCGTAGCGTTCAAGCAACTTGTGATCCCATTTTCTGAGCTCTATGATCCCGGGTTTTGGCGTTGGTCCTTGAGCTTCCCATTCCTCCTCCTCTTCAGCGACTTCTCCAATCCTTATACTCACGTTTCTCAGCTCATCAACAAAAACGCCCTTCCTTATCTCGAACATGTTCCCACCGAGTTAAATTTGGACAAAGCTATTAATAAACCCAGCTCGCTTTTTCTATGTTAAAGAATTAAAAAATTGTGTTACTAAATCTTATTCTCCTGGCTTTCTTTCTTCTTTCGCAAGAACGAGCTGGGAAACGACGCCTATGATTCCGAGAACGAGCCATAGAAGGAAGAAGAGCGGAGACCCGAAGGTCAATGTAATCAAATATCTTGGATCAATTATAAAAGTTGAGAATAGTTCTCCACTCGCAACCGTGTATATCGCGAAAGTTACTGCTGAGGAGCCCAAGAAGGCAGTTATTAGTATGAGCATGGCTTTTTCAAGGAATAAGGTCATTAGTCCAAAGAGAACCGCTATAGGGTAGCTGTAGATCAGCTTGCTCGGAAGTATCAGGTCTGCGAAGATGTAACCAACGATTGCTCCGGTCACAAAGAGACCTATCTTGTATATCAGCCAGAAAACGATTGCAAAAACGATGCCCAATAAAGGAGGGATCCAAGAGAAATGCCAGAGATAAGAGCCAAGAATGAAACCGATGATGAAGCCAATCGCTGCGGTGTAGAATTTGAACAACTTGTAGCCAGCGAAGCAAAGTGTAAGACCAACCACTATCATCAGTGCTACCGCAACCGGTGGCGAAATCATGCTAACCAAGCTCTCATACATGAAGCTATGAGCAGATTAGAGCTTATAAATATTGCTGATGAACTCGTTCAAAGCTCGAATTCACTGCCAACTCCTACTGCTTTGTATTTTTCACCAAGCTCTCTTGCAATTATCATCTCAGCCTTTAAGCCTGTGCAGTGCGTTGGGGCGATGAAGTCGAGATCAAGGCTACGCAGAATTTCGACGATCTTTGACTCATCGTAAGCGATCAGATGAGTCCCACCGATTATCGCAAAAACTTTGTCACCTACAACTTCTTCAGCCCATTTGACTGTGTTTCTAAGCCCAGAATGGCAACAACCGAGGACTAACGCAACTCCTTTCTCCGTTTTAATCGCAATTGCTTGATCGTCCTTTATTTCATCCCTCTCCCTTTTGTTTCCGCGAAGGAGGAAGGAGTCTTTTAACAAAGCAGTCTCGTGACTTCTTGGGATTTCGCCAAGTGCAAAAATGTTCTTCGAGACCTCAATTGGCTCTCTGTGCTCGATCAACTCATTTCCGTGGGTGATCAAATCTCTCTGATAGTGAATACCTATGTATCTTCCCTCAAAATACCTCGGCAGAAAAACGTCGGGGTGCGCGTAGATCTTTACTCTACCCAGAAAAGGCTTTAATCCAGTTGTGTGGTCGTAATGACCATGGCTGAGAACTATTTTTGATGGAAGCGGTTTATTCATTGCCAAAAGATTCTCAAAGGCTACGCTTTGTCCAGCGTCGAGCAAAATGCTCTCATTGCTTTCGATGAGAACTGAAAAACCCCACTCTGCTTTGTAGCTCCTTGGAACGAGCACTTTGTTGTCGGACAAGATCGTGACCTTCACGAAATTCGTTACGGCAAACTATTTAAAAAGATTTGCAGGAGTTTCGGAATGAAAATCGCAATCGTTGGCGCTGGATTAACTGGGCTGAGATGTGCGATGGAGCTTAAAGAGTTTGTAAAGCTGAAGGTTTTTGAAAAAAACTCCGTAGGTGGGCTTGTTTCAAGTTTTTGCAATGGCTATTGCATCGAGAAATTCTACCATCATGCATTCAGAACAGACGAAGAGCTTTTGAATTTAATAAAGAAACTTGGTCTTGGCTCAAAGCTCGTTTGGAAAACTGTAAAGGTCGGTTTCGCAAAAGATGGGAAGATATACTCGTTAAGCACGCCCCTTGAGATTTTACGCTACCCTTACATGAGCATCTTTGACAAGTTCAAGCTTGCGATGTTCACGATAAGGAGCAGAAAAAAGAAATTCGAAGAATTCGACGACATCGAGGCTTTGAAAGCTTTAAAGGAGGAGCTTGGAGAAAAACTTCTCGAGAACTTCTTCATTCCAATGTTAAACGCGAAGTTTGGTGAGAATTCGAAGCAAGTGAGTTACGCATGGCTACTTGCGAGGGTCGCGATCAGAAGCAATAGAAAGCTAAAGGGCGAAGAAATCGGCTACCTTAGGCACGGGTTCCACCAGATGGTCGAAAGAATGTGCGATGAAGTTGAGATCGTGAGGGAGGGAGCTAAAATAAAAAGAAACGGAAAATGGAACGTTAACGGTGAAGATTTTGATGCGGTAGTGTTCACAGCCCCACTGCCAGAGCTCGGAGAACTTTTGAATAAGTTCAACTTTCCAGAGATCCGATACCAAAGCTCTGTGTGTGCGCTTCTATCGCTTAAAAAAAGCTTATCCGATGTATACTGGATCAACGTTGACAAAGCCAATTTTGGCGCAATAATCGAGCACACGAACTTCATGCCTTTCGAAGACTACGGCGAGAACCTCGTTTACCTCGCAAGCTACACAACGCCGGAAAGCAATTTCTTCAGGTTAAGAGACGAGGAGATCGAAAGGCTCTTTCTCAAAGACTTGGAAAAGTTTGGAGTTAAAAGCGAAGACGTAAACTGGATCAGGATTTTCAAGGCAAAGTTTAGCTCTCCGATTTATGAAAAGGGCTTTTTGAAAAAGATAACACCCTATAAAGTCTCCGATGGATTTTACGTCGCTGGTATGACGTCAAAGCCAAATTACCCAGAGAGAAGTATGAACGGAAGCCTTACTGCTGGAAAAGAAGTTGCTGAGCAGATAAAAAGGGATCTTGGGCTTTGATCACCTTATGATCCTTATTTCCTCGTAGAGTTCCTTCAACGCTTCAAGATAGTCCAGCTCCCCTCTTTCAATTGCGTCCATCTTTTCCTCAAGCGCTTTAGTCCTGTTTTCTGAGATGAAGTGCTCGTAGTTCGCAAAAAGATACTTATAGACTTCAATCCCATCTCTTGTTGGGATCAGCTTGCTGTTCTTTTCGACAACGTAGTTTCTTGCGAAAAGCTTTTCAAC
>CALIUJ010000166.1 GCA_938048785.1 uncultured Archaeoglobaceae archaeon
GGTTCTCTTAACCTATATCGGATCCTAATCTACACGATCTTGCCCTTAGGGGCTCTGATCGTTTTGTTCCTCGTGTATTCCTCTGCCATGGGGGAGAGCAGAAAGTTTAGAAAGGTGACAATTGAAACAGAAATTCTTGCAGTAAACATTTCCGATAAAAAACCGGAGTTCAAGTTAAAAAAGCTCAGAAGAGCTTACAACAAATTAAAAAGCTTTTTACTGCAACCAATTTTTGAGATGCCATACGCGATCGAAGTTAAACACGTTGCGTTCTACTTCCTAACACCCGCAATCTTGTTCTTTGCGATTTTCTATGGAAAAATGGAGTTTGACTACTTGCTATTTTCAACCTTTCTCGCGATTGGCTTGCCGGCTATCATCTTCGTTGAGTATCGAGAAAGATTGATAAAAAAGGCGGAGAGAGAGCTTCCGGATTTTCTAAAACAGCTTGCTTCATTAAACGAGGCAGGTTTAAACGTTGTTGAGGCGCTTAAAAACATAAGCGAAAGCGAAATCGGTGTAATAAACAGGGAGATCAGTTTGATAAAACGTAGCCTTGAATGGGGAGAACTCGTGACGACTGCTTTCATAAAGCTTGAGACAAGGATTAGAAGCGGTGTTTTTCAAAAAGCCATATCAATGCTTGTGAAGGCAATTGAAGCTTCCCCAAGTATTAAAGAAGCCCTTTACACCGCATCGATTTTCTCAGAACTCGAAATTGAGATGAGAGAACGGGTTCGAAGCGCGATGGCGACTTATATCCTGATAATTTACTTGGCATTCGGAGTTTTTCTATACACCGCATTTGTGCTTATAAAGAACATGCTCGCGGTTTTGGCAAATGTCCCGAGCAACCTCGCGAGCGTTGACGTTGGAGCTGTTGAGAACATTTTCATGGAAACCTCTTTTCTCGTTGCGATTTTTTCCGGACTCGCAGCAGGAACAATGGGCGAAGGTAGAATAGAAGCGGGACTTAAGCATATATTTCTGCTCGTGGTGATAAGCTATGTCTTCTTCAAATTCTTTGTTTAAGACTAAGCTTTCAGCGCACTTCGTCGATGCTTACATTGCAGAAGGAGAGATCGTTACTTTAGAAGGTTGGCTGACCTACTACGATGAAAAAGATAAGAGCTGGAAACCCCTCGATGGAGAAGTTTCCGTTTACTTAAATGGAGTAAAAATTGGCTCTACGAATGCAAAACTTGGTCAGTTCTCCTTCAACTTTCCGTCTCCATCGATTGGCAAGCACAGAATCGACTTAAAGTTCAAGGCTGAGGGATATGAAGCGAGTTACAAATCGTTGAGCTTCGAGGTAACAGAAAGAGAAAGAAAGAGAAGCTTGATGAGATTCGCGAAGATCGTTTTCGTTCTGATCTTGCTCCTTTGTCTGAGCTTCTCTTCTATCATTTTCTTCCTTCGAGCTTGACTCAGATTTCAATCAAGTTCTCCAGTTTTTTAACAAAAACACCAGTTCTGTATCCATTTGGATTTATAAAGACCGCTTCAAATCCTATTCCCAGTAGAGCATCCTTTATCTCCCATCTCTTTTCGAGAACCCTCGGAATCTCGTCTTTTTCCACCTCAACAACTGCAAATCCGTTGAGGTATCTTACCCTTACGTTTTCAACTTTCGCAATCTCTAAGACAAGGTTCTCAGCCTTGTCGACCATGCTAAGAATTTCCGGTGTTATCTTAACACCATACGGTATTCTCGATGCCAGACAAGCCAAAGGTGGCGCTTTGTAAAACGAGAACCCCATTGACCTGGCAATTTCCCTTATCTCCTCCTTAGTTATCCCGAAGTCAGCCCAAGGGGAGAAAGCGATTTCACATTCAACGACCGCCTTGTATCCAGGTCTATGCCCTTGCAAGTCGCTTGCGTTTGTGCCTTCAAAAATAACTTCGTAACCTCTCTCGATCGCAAACTCTGAAATAACCTTTAAGATAAACTTCTTACAGTAGTAGCATCGCAATTCTGAGTTTTCCACAAAATCTTTGAAAAAGATGTCTGCGTCGATGAACTCGTGCTCAACTCCTATTTCCTCCGCAACCCTCTTCGCATTCTCTATCTCCCTACTCGGACTCTTTGCGGATCTAACAGTGACAGCGAGAACGTCGCCAATGACTTCTCTGCAGATCGCAGAAAGTGTTGCGCTGTCAACACCACCGCTAAACGCCACTACCGCGTTTTTAAAGCTGGAAAGAAATTTCCTCAAGTTTTCAAGCTTTCTCTCCAATTCCATGCAAATCATCGTTCGGGGGAAAGAAATATATTTCGAGGAGTCGAAAACACCACAAGTGACAGTGATAAAGTTCCTCGGAGGATGCGGAGAAGTCGGTAGGTCTGCGATAGCAATTGACTCTATATCCCTCGACTATGGAATCAAGCCATCTTCTCCGCCGGAATTTCCTTTAGATTTCTCACCAAAGGCTGTCCTGATATCGCACGCGCACCTCGATCACGTTGGTTTCACACCGAGCCTAATGGACTTCGATCCCAAAATCTACTTAACACCACCTTCCGTGGACATAGGAAGAGTACTGCTCTACGATAGTTTGAACGTGATGAACCCACCGCCTTTTTCTAAAAAAGAGGTTAGGCAGTTCGAAAGCAATTGCGTAGAAGTGGAATACAACGAAAGGTTTGAAATCGAAGATTACAAAGCAGAGTTCTTGAACGCAGGACATGTTCCAGGTAGTGCGATGATAAGTCTTGAGAACGACGTGAGCGTTTTGTATTCCGGTGACCTAAAGCTCGAGGAAACAAGACTCCTCGAAGGAGCGGATTTGAAGGTTCCAGAAACGGATATTCTGATCGTTGAGAGCACATATTTTGGAGTCGAGCACCCAGACAGAAGAGAGCTCGAAAAGAAGTTTGTTGAAAGCGTCTTAGATGCGATTGACAACAAGGGTCATGCGATAATTCCAGCCTTTGCGGTTGGAAGGACTCAAGAGGTCCTGATGATCTTGGAAAATTACGGAATAACGCCCTACGTAGATGGTATGGGAAAAGAGATCTTCAAAATACTGGAAAGGCACCCGGATTACATAAAAGACCCAAAGGCTTTGCGGAGGGCGTTCAAAAACGCGATATGGGTTGAGTGGAAAAAGCGTGAAGACGTTCTGAGAGAACCTTCCGCAATAGTCACGACCGCGGGAATGCTGAACGGCGGACCTGCGTTGTTTTACATCGCAAAGCTTTACAACGATCCAAAGTCGAAGCTACTGATAACGGGCTACCAAGTCGAGGGGACTAACGGAGATCTGGCGCTGAAGCATGGGATGATAAACCTGGGAAACAAAATCGTGAAGCTGAAGATGGCGGTTGAACAATACGATTTCTCAGCCCATTCTGGGGACTCTCAGCTAAAAGAGTTTGTTAAAATCGTTGTGAACAAGGGAGCGGAAGTTGTATTCACAATGCACGGCGAAAAGTGCTCAGAGTTTGCAAATTGGATCAAGGAGAACTTGGGCGTTGAAGCCTACGCTCCAAAGAACGGCGACGTTTTCGTGATATGAAGATCTTATTAACATCAGACATCCATTCGAATGTTCAGAGATTCAGGGAAATCGTGGAAAAGGAGAGTTTCGACGTAATCTTCATATCTGGAGACTTGACGAACTTCAAAAAAAGCGACGTCTTTGCCATCGACGAAGTTCTCTCGAAACTCGGTGCTGAATGCTATGCAGTTCATGGAAACTGCGACTACGAAGAAATCCTGAACTACGATCTTCAAAGCATTCGATTCATCCATGGGAAAAGTGTAAAAATCGATGAAATCTCCATCCACGGCTTGGGAGGCTCTCTGCCAACTCCATTCGAGACGCCGTCGGAATACCCAGAGAAGTATTTCGCAACTCTCTTGGAAAATTTCAAGCTTTCGGATTTCAACGTTCTCATATCCCACTCTCCAGCAAAGGGGATACTCGACAAAACCAAGCATGGAATGAGCATAGGGAGCGAGGAGATTGCGAAGAGGATTTCAAAGTTCGATATCGCAGTAACTGGGCACGTGCACGAAAGATACGGAATTCAAAGAGAGAGAGGTTTAGTTGTCAACCCAGGTCCAGCGACTTGGGGTCTTTACGCGATTCTCGACCTTAAGTCGATGAGCGTTGAAATGCGTAGAATTTAAGGAAAAATTTATGAGTTTTCGATCGAACTACTTCCATGATCGAAAGGAGTAGCGTTGAGATTGCGGGCAGAATGATTGCGAACGCAAAACACGCGGTCTTTTTTACGGGTGCTGGGATCTCGGCAGAGAGCGGAATCCCGACGTTCAGAGGTGAGGATGGGCTTTGGAAGAAATACGACCCAGAAGAAGTTGCTTCGATCTGGGGATTTAGGAGAAACCCAAGAGCATTCTGGGAATTCTCCTTCGCTTTGCGAAACAAGCTTTTTGCGGAACCGAATCCTGCGCACTATGCGATTGCTGAACTCGAAGAAATGGGGATCGTAAAGGCTGTGATAACGCAGAACATCGACATGCTTCATCAGAGAGCTGGAAGCAAAAAAGTTCTCGAACTACACGGTAGTATGAGCAAGTTGGATTGCCTCGAGTGCAAGAAAGAATACGACTGGGGCGACTACATCGAGGAGTTCAACAGAGAAGAGGTGCCGAGGTGTAAGGTTTGTGGAAGCTGGTTTGTTAAGCCAAGAGTTGTCCTCTTCGGTGAACCTTTACCAAGAGACGTCTTAGAGCAGGCGATAGAAGAGTCGAGGATGGCGGATGTTTTCGTCGTTGTGGGATCGAGTCTCGTCGTTTATCCAGCTGCGGAGCTACCTTACATTGCGAAGAGCTGTGGAGCGAAGATGATCCTCGTAAACTCAGAACCGACGGTCGCAGATCACATATTCGATGTGAAACTCTATGGAAAGGCTGGCGAGATATTACCGCAGATCTCAAAAATCGTGAAAGAGATGAAACAAAAATCTTAAATTTCTATTCCAAACTTCTTAAGGGGCTCGTGGTCTAGCGGTTATGACGTCGCCCTTACGAGGCGGAGATCCCCGGTTCGAATCCGGGCGAGCCCATGGCAAGCTTTAAATTTTTTTGAGAGAAGCGTAGTAGGGGATAATATGGGTGTGCACAGGATCTCGAGCGAGGCTGCAAAGTATTATGCGCTCAGGGAGAAGGTTATCGGGTCTGCTATCTCTCTAATCGGAGAGGCGAGCTTAAACTTTGAAAAGCTGAGCAAGGAAGATTTGGAGAGACTTGGAGATCTCGCGGCAAAGCTACTTCCGCACAGCCCGGGTTACGCTGGGAAGCTCATGCCAATCATCGCAAGACTCTTGTGGAGGCTTGCAGGCGTGAATGAGAAAGAATTTGCTTTCGTAGAGCTTTCCCAGCTTGAGACAGAAATAGAGAAGCTAAGAAATGAACTGAAGATTTAATCCCAGAATTTCCTCGTCCGTATGTAGTTTCTCTCCGCTTCGAGTAGTGCTTTGAAGAAATCGTCTTCGTTTTCGAAGAACCTCGATAGGATTCGTTTCGCTGTTTCAAAACCGATGCCGTAGGTGAGCATCGCATAAACTGCGCGGATACCATAGCTTGCGATCAAGTTCGCAACCCTGATTACCTCCTCTTTGCTCAAATCCTTCTTTTTTTCACTGACAACTGCGATCAAACTACTCCCGCACTTGATGCACCTGAGCTTCAAATCCTTCAAACTCTCCCTATAACTCGCTCCACAATTTGCACAACGCACCAAGCAAACTTCGGACATGATTCGATCTTTAAAAGCTTTTAAAACAATCTCTGGAGACTTTGTAATCAAGATGTCTGGAATCTTTTCCCTCGTTTCAACTCCAATCGGTGTAAACCTATTGTAGACTGTCAGCCTTATCTCCTTGCCTATTTTTTCGAAAAACATCTTCGCTTTTTCAACGTCCAGCTTTTCGACAAATATCTCTCGCAAAGCTTCGCTGTAAATCGGGGTTCCACGGAGCTTGACTATTAGATTTCTCAGATTTATCCTGCTCAGGTCATCTTCTTTGTCGAAAAACCCGAATTTCCTCGCCACTTTGACTATTTTCCACTGCATTAGCTTTGTATCTAAAACGGCGATCTCAGCCAATTTCTCCACTTCTTTGACGTTCAAAATCAAGTTCCTTACCTCTTCTGGATTTGCAGGATACAGCTTTATCCTATACGGATCTATCTCAACGGAGACATTTGTCCCCTTTTTGAGCGAGAGAAGCAATGCTATTATTCTTCCGATCGCCTCATTGGCTTTGTGTCCAAAGCAAACGTTGATCAAAACATTTTTATCTGAGCCTTCAATTATAACATGATCGTGCGTTGGAATTTCGAAGGATTTTGCGTGCTCCAATATCTTCTCCCGAACTTCTCTTCTACTCCTCTCATCACATATCTCCAAATCCAATCCATTCGCTACCATTTTCCTGAGCTTCCCGACCTCTTGAGCGACTTCAAAGGGAACGGGAATCTCTTCACCCATCCAGGATGGTATCTCTCCTTCAAGGGTTGCTGGCTCTACTTTAACGATTTCATCAACGCTTAAAACTCTCCATAGCTCCCCCTTCATCGCAAACACTTCTCCGCTGAAGGTAGATAGGAAGCTCTCGTCGAGGACACCAATAACTTTTCCATTCGTGACGTCTACGACTTTGTAGCTTTTTTCATCGGGTATCATAGATATGTTGTCGTAGAAATACCTCCTCGTCCTCCTTCTTGATGCGATCTCGTTTCCATCGTATGATATTCTCCAAAGATCCGCCAAATACCTGCAGATCTCATCGAACTCTTCGAACTTCAGCTCTCTGAAGAAATAAGAACGCTTTATTATCTCGTAAGCCTTTCTCGCATCTATTCTCCCATACTCGATGGCGATTGCGCATATCTGGTTCGCAAGAACGTCGAGACTTTTCTCGTGAAGCTCTGGGTCTTCGAGCAGTCCCTTCTTAGCCCTTTCAACGATCGCATACGCTTCAAGGATGTCGTCGAAAGAGTTTGCTACTATATAGCCAACGGATTTTTCTCCAAGCCCATGACCACTTCTCCCAACTCTCTGGATCAGCCTAATCGCCTGTCTCGGACTGCTGTACTGGATCACCGCATCCACGTGACCAATGTCTATTCCAAGTTCCATCGAAGAAGTGCAGATCAGCGCCTTAAGCAGAGCTCTTGCAAATCTGTCCTCCGCAGATATCCTCGCCTCCCTCGAAAGGCTCCCATGGTGGACTTCGACTGCCAAATGCTTCTTCAAAGCTAAGCCCAACGCCTCTGCAGTTTGCCTCGTATTAACAAATATGAGAACGGAGTTGTGATTTGAAGCTATCTCCTTTATCAACGCAACCTCGTCCTCTGCACGCAGGATCTTGAACTCGTATTCCTTCTCGATCCCACCAAAAACGATCGAGGAACATTTAACGATCTTCGCCACCTTCTCTGGATCGCTGATCGTAGCAGACAATGCGACGAGCTGGAAATCAGCGAGCTCCCTTAGCCTTTCGATCGCAACAAAAAGCTGAACCCCTCTTTCGTTGTCTATAAGCTCGTGGATTTCGTCGATTACCAGAAATCTAACGTTCTTGAGAGCGTTCCTCAGCTTTTTTCCGAGAAAAAGAATTTGAAATGTCTCTGGTGTTGTTATAAGAATCTCCGGTGGTTTTTTGCTCTGCTTAACCCTCTCTGAATCCTTTGTGTCCCCATGACGAACGTCGATGGTGATTCCGAGAAATTCTGCAATTCCCCTTAGCCTTCGAAGCATGTCTCTGTTCAAAGCCCTCAAGGGTGTGATGTAAATCGTGGAAATTCCAGAACTTCGCTTTTCGAGCATCTTTTGAAATATTGGGACCATCGCAGCTTCCGTTTTCCCACTACCCGTAGGGGCAACGATCAAGGTGTCTTCTCCTGAAATTATGGTGTCGAAAGCTCTCTTCTGCAATTCCGTCAGCTCTTGAATGCCGAGTGATTCCAGTGCTTTTCGCAATCTTTCATCCATCTAATCCAATGTCCACAGAAAGATAAAACATTTTTTGATGCAAACGTTGACCTCTAACTTACCTCTTCCTCGTGAAGAGTAATCCAATTGCGGAAACGAAGAGTGCAGCGAAGACAACAGCGGCGAATCTGTAAACCGCATCCCTCAACTCTGGGTTTATCATGTAGCCCGACGTTCCCCAGATTATAAGTCCGATGGAAACTGCGATGAAAGCGAACGTGAAGTATTTGCCTACCTTTCTACCTTCGCTAAAGGCGTCGATCGCCCTTGCGATCACAACTGCGATCGCTGAAAGCGTTATCCACCCTATGCTGTAAAAAACGAAGTTCGCAATCGCCAAATAGGGCTGAGTTTGTAGGATAGAAGCGTTGAAACCAAGGGATATGCCGACCAAGAGAAGAATTCCCGAACCAAGGTAGAATATGAACGAAATTCTCCCCTCGCTCACGCTTTTCTTCACCGCACCCATCAGATCTTCCAAGACTTTGTCCACGCCGTAGGCTTTTAAAACGAAGTATAAACCAAGGAAAAGTATTATCCCGCCCACGCCCCACTCGGGATGTTGTAAAAGTAGGAAGACCGAGTAAACGAGAAAAATGAATCCTATAGGAGCTAAAGTCGCCCTTGCGATCTTTGGCTCATTGAACATTCTCTTAAGCAGAAAATAAGTGCTCTCAAGCGTTTTGCTCTGCTTTATCACGACCCTATGCAATGCGTTGACCTTGAAGCGTGAGTAAACGAGGGGAAGAACAAACTCGTCTTCGGAACCATCGGTCACGATGATCACGCTCTCTGGGTTTAGCTTCATTTGAACGATGTCAAGCTGTTCCGCTATCTTGTTATCCGAAACCTTTCCGACGTTTTTGTCTCCCGTGACGACGACGATTTCGCAATCTTCACCTCTTTCAACGAGCTCGTCGTAGATTTTTATCGCCGAAAACATCGCATTGGCATCCGAGTCCTCTGGATCTGCGAGGATTAAGCGGGTTGCAGATTCGAGAACGTTTTCTCTGCCTACGACAGGTGAAGCTATTCCGGTTTTCACGCCAAGATCGTCGTCTCTGTCAATCGCTATTACGACTTTCTTCGCCACAAAACAAATTTGGAGAAAAATATATAAGTTTTTAGGCTACCTCATCTTTCCAAAAATTTCCCTCGAAATCGTGTTGAGTTGAACCTCCTTCGTTCCCTCGTAGATCTCGGTTATCTTCGAATCCCTCAGAAATCTCTCCACCTCGTATTCCGCGATGTATCCATAGCCACCGTGCATCTGCACAGCTTCGTCGCAAACCTTTACTGCGAGCTTTCCAGCGAGATACTTTGCCATCGATGTGATCGCTGGATCCACCTTCTTGTTGTCCCAATTCCAAGCTGCTCGATAAACGAGAAGGCGGACCGCTTCAATTTGCGCCCTTAAGTCTGCAACTCTGTGTTGCAAAGCTTGAAAAGCTCCAATCGGTTGTCCAAACTGCTTTCTCTGCTTTAAGTAGTTCACTGTTCTGTCAAAAGCTCCTTGTGCGATCCCCAACGCTTGCGCAGCGATTTCAATTCTGCTCTCGTTGAAGAACTCCAACACTTGATAAAAGCCACGATTTATTTGCCCAATAACAGCGGATTCGTCAACTCTAACATCTTTAAACGCTACCTCGCCTGTGGGAGACGCACGAATTCCAAGTTTTCCCTTTATTGGCGTTATTTTTATTCCGTCCATCTTCTTGTTCAAGAGGAAAGTTGTGAAACCACGATACCTTGGCTGAGTCTCCTCGGTTACAGCGAGCACAACGAAGTAATCTGCGATCGGAGCATTCGTTATGAAGGTCTTAGAGCCATTTATAACCCATCCATCGCCATCTTTAACTGCTCTCGTCCTTATAGCTGTGAGATCGCTACCCGCTTCTGGCTCCGTGTAGCAACCAGCGGTAATCGCTTTGCCCTTTGCAACCTTCGGCAAAACTTCTCTCTTCTGCTCTTCACTCCCAAAGAGCAAAATGAACTCAGATGAGAAGTCTGCCAAGATTATTGCGCTACCTATTGTGCTATCCGCTCTGCAAAACTCTTCTGCGACGATCGTGTTCTCCAAACATCCCATTCCAGCACCGCCGTATTCTTCGGGGAAGTGAATTCCCATGAAGCCGAGTTCACAAGCTTTCTTCCAGAGCTCGAATGGAAATTCTTCCTTTTTGTCGTATTCCTCGGCTTTTTCCTTTAGAAACTCCTTCGTCGCAAATTCTCTCGCTGCTCTTCTAACATCCTCCTGCTCCTGTGTGAGCTCGAACTTCATGAAGAAAAATTTGCCTTCACCTTTAACTATTTTTCCATTTTCAACTTTAAACTTTGGTGGCAAAGCTCATATAGATGTGTTTCCGAGCTCTTTCCTTAGATCGCCAATCGTTGCGATTTTCTCTGCAACCACGTTGTGTTGGTGAATACTTTCCTCGTTCTCTTGTCTGAAAAAAACCAAAATTTCGTCAGGAGCATTTGGAAAAGCTCTTAACAATTCAAAAGCCATCTTTCTCACGCTATCCTCGACGAACATGGGATTCTGATGGACTCTATCCACAACTTCAAGTTCGTCTTCCCGCTTTAGGATTTCAAAGGTTTCAAAGCTCATGCTTGCCTTTGCAATGTCGATCAGCTCTAAGATTGAAACCCTAAACTCGTCCTTCACCTGTATCTTTATCCTCGCTTTTCCTCGCTGGTTGTGTGAAGCCACTGGAATGACTCTTAAAATCTCCTGACTCTCTTCTTCGCTGTATCCCAATCCCATAAGCCTCTCGAGGGCTCTTGCCTTCACGAGTTCTTGCGCACAGGGGCAAGCGGTGATCCCACTCACCTCTGCACCGATGAAGGCAATTCTTTTCCCACTTCTCGCCACGTAGGCATCGCTAAAGATCTTAACGACTTCTTGCGTTCTTTGTGCACTCTTAGGCGTTCTTTTTCTCATTATTAGGTCTGCAACCATGGATACTTCAGACTTCGTAGCGTATTCGTGCTTTTCGAGCAAGTTCTCGGCTATCCTTAGCGTTAGCTCTTCCACGTTTTCGATCGGCTGAGCTGTGAGCGTTTCGATCACTTCATCGATGACCTCAAAGTTTCTACTCAAACTAACCCCCTTTAGGTGAGAGGGGAGATCAACGAACACGTCAAAGACCGAAATCAATATAATCGGTCTTTTTCCTTTCCTCAAAACTTGGACGAGCTTTCTTATACCTGTCGCACCTACTCTGCTGAGCTCGATCGGAAAATCTGGTTTCAAGAACTGGATATCGGGAAGCATAGCAAAAGTGCGATTCAAAAAATTTCAAGGTTTCGTTGAATGCTCAGTACACCTCCAATTTTTCGAGCTCATCGAAGACGCCTATGATCTTGTAAAACGTAGTAACCTCTTTTAGCTCTCTAACGTCTTCTTCTGTCAGCGGAGCTTCGACTTCAACGAAGAATATGTAATCCCCAAGCCCGGTTCGAGCGGGTCTCGATTCGAGTTTTCTCAAGTTTATCCCATTCTTGTAGAAGACTTCGAGCACATTTTTCAGAGCTCCAGGTTTATCCTCGACTGCGAAGAACAGCGAAGTTATTCTGCCCTTGAACTTTCCAGTCTTTTTTCTTATCGCATAAAACCTCGTGACGTTTCTTTCCTTCAAATCTTGTATTCCCTTCCTCAGAATGCAGAGTTTGTAAAGTTTTGCAGCGTTTTCGGAAACGATTGCAGCGGAAAAGTCGTCGAGCAGTCTCACGGCATCGCTCGTGGATGAAGTGTATCTGATCTCAGCGTTCGGCAGGTAATTGTTTATGAAACCCATGCACTGCGCTATCGCCTGGGGATGGGAGTAAACTATTCTCACCTCGTTGAACTTCAGATCTCTTTTTGCAACAAGACAGTTGTTGACTTCGAGCTTCGTCTCACCAAAGACTTCGACTTCATGGCTTAACAACGCATCTAAAACTGGTAAAACTGTTCCATTCACGGAGTTTTCGATTGGAACTATTCCGTAGTCGACTTCACCACTTTCAACGAGCTTTATCACTTCATCTGTCGTTGAGCAGTAGCGGAGTGGTAACCTTGAGCCCACGAGCTTTAGAGCGACTTCCTCGCTAAAGCTTCCCTTCGGTCCAAGGACTGCAACCGTTTTCTTTACCCCTATGGTGCTATACTCCTCCTCCTTTGTGAGCTTCATTATTCTCAAGAAGATCTCCTCGAGATGTAGCGGGCTCAACTTTGTTTTTCTGAGAATCGTTCTAATCTTTTCCTCCTCGACTTCCCTAACTTCGATCGGTTCACCCTTAGCCCTCTTCTCTTCCGCTATCTTCTTCGCAATCTCAACTCTTTTTTCTATAAGCTTTAAGATCAAGGTATCAATAACCGCAATCGCTCCACGCATCTTTTCAAGCTCTCTAAAATCTTCGGTGACTTTGCAAGTTTCAAGGATTAGCTCGCTGTTCCAGCTATCTCCCATTTTTTCCCTTAAGCTAAAGAAAAGACGTCTAAAGTTCTCTTTGTCTTTTAAAATCTCGTTCAACGCATTGATCCTGGCAACGAAGTTCTCTCTTTCTCTCTCAGCGTTCTTCTGGATCAAATAGCACATCTCCCAGTTTTGGCTCAGGAATCTCGAAGACAGCTTTTTAAACACGTTGTATATCTGCGTCCCAAATGGCAGAGCTTCGTAAAGATCTGCAAAGGAGAAGAGAAGGAAATGCGTTAAGCCTTGGATCTTCGCCATTGCTTTGTCGTGCGTTTCCGCGTCCATTCTCGTTAAAATAGCTCCACTTTTGATGAACTCGTTCAATATCATTCTTTCTTCCTCTCTCCCACACTCGTGCACAACGATGACGTTGGAAAGCGCGATCTCGCTGTCTCTACCAAACATCGGGTGTATGCTCAGGTAGTCGAAACCGCTTCTCTCAAAGATGGGCAAAGAAATCGATTTTACCGATGCGACGTCAACAAGTAAAGCGTTTTTCTTCGCCTCTGCACTTAAATGCGCAATTGCGCTCTTTATTTCTCCCATTGGAACGCATACAAAGATCACGTCAAAGTTTGACAAGTCGTTCACTTCCCTCTTCGATTCTTCGACGTCGTAACCCTTAACGTAGTATCCCCTGAGGTAGAAGAACTCTTTCAAAAGACTTCCAAGATCGCCTACGCCATAGATTAGGATGTTCATGGTCTCAGCCCTAAAAGTCTCAGAGTTTCGATCATCTCCCCGAGCTCGAATTGCCCGGGAGCTTTTTTGTTACCCACATAGCAATACACCATCGGGGCTCCAAGCAACAGAGATGCGAGCCTCGTGAACTTGAATTCTTCACCCATCAAAAATGCTATAAGATTTTCGTATTCAAGGAGAAGCTTTGCGAGTTTCCTCCAGTCTTCCATGGAGTTGCCCATCGTCGCTATCTTAAAGTAATCCCCCCTCTTGGATTCCACGAGGTCTTTCAGAACTTCGTATCTTGGGGTCTCCTTGAAGTTGTGATACGACTCAATGATCTTGCAATCGAAGAGCTTGAAGATTTCATCTCCCAAACTTTGCTCAAGATCTACAAATTCCGCATAAACTTTTTTTGCAAAACTCTTAAGCTGTTCGATCCTTTCCTCCTCGTTTCCCTCGTATCTCCCACCATCTACCTTTCTCCTAAGTGTAACGATGTATCTTCCGCTTCGCAAGCGTTCAAATTTTCCGAGGTCAAGTCTCAGCTCGATCAAATCCGCCTTATCTGCGAGCGGGATTTCTTCCTGACTTGAAACTGTCGCCACGAGCATCATTTCTCTACCACGAACTCATCAACGCTTACACCAAAATGCCTCCCTTTCTCTCCCAGCCAAACCAGAACTTCTTCTCCCTCTCTTAGCTCTGAAACAGAAACGTGTTTTCCTTCTGGACTTACAAGCTTGATAGTTTCAGCGTTCTGGAGAATTACTGAACCTTCTATGCCGTTACACTCCGCAACTATCAAGATCATGGGTCTTCTCTCTATCTTAACTCTCCCGACGTAGCTCTTTCTCGTCTCTCCATCGAACCTTACGATCTCGACTTCGTCGCCTGCTTTAAGTTCGCTAAGATACTTCGTTTTCTCCCCAACCTTCAGATACGCGCTCACACTTCCCGCATTTACCCTGAAAGGACGAGATGCAACGTATTCGCTTTCTTCGCTCTCGCTTGCAACCAAGAACATAAAAGATGCTTTGTTCCCGACAAGCATACCTTCGCCAACGCTCATCAAAGAAACCGTGTCTACGCAAACCCTTTCCCCCAGCCCAAGGGGGCGAATCTCTTTTATCTTTGCCTTAACCAATTCCAACTTCTTCTTCCGAGCCTTTACGAGTTCTGAGTATCTTCTTAACTCCTCTCTGCTACCTTTCACAGCAATCCCATCTGCGCCTTTTTCCAACGTAGTTAAGGCGAGATTTGCATCCTCGAAGTTGTCAACGATCACGATCGCCTTCCCCTTCTTCATCGCAACGATGTTCTCGAGCGGTATAACCTTCCAGTCTGAGAACTTCAACAACGCTATCTCCTTTGAAAGCGCCTTCTGCTGATCCAACGCAGATCTAATATCCAAGATCTCCCCCAGCGACAATAAAGAGATTCTTCCAAGCTTCTTCGCTTTCTCCAAAAACTCCTCTTTTACGACCGCTCCATCAAATCCAAGCTCTATTGCATCTTTGAGCGCCTCTTTTACACCTTCCCAATCATCTCCATCTGCTAATAGCCAGATCTCCTTCATTTTCCATCACTTCCTCTACGCTCATCTGCTCGTGGATTATGTGATGCAAAGCCTTAGCAATGTCCCTTGGCGATGGACTGTTAAAAATGTTTCTTCCCACCGCAACCCCGGAGGCTCCGCTTTTCATCGCGATCTCAACTTTCCTAAGCAATTCTATCTCGCCTTCTTTGCTACCACCCGCGATGACAACTGGAATCTTGCAGAACTTCACGACTTCTGCAAAGCCATCTATGTATGGAACCTTTACGATGTCCGCACCAAGCTCGTAGCCAATCCTCGCGCATTGTTTCACAGTTTCAACGTTCACCTCCACTTTCCCCCTTGGATACATCATCGCAAGCACAGGAACTCCAAAGCTGTCAGCTTCATCGCAGACCATTCCGAGTTCTTCGAGTTGTCTCGCCTCCGTTTCACTTCCAACGTTGACGTGAACACTCACAGCATCTGCACCAAGCTTTAAAGCGCTCTCAACGTTGGAGATTATTCTCTTGTCGTTCGGATCCTTGCTTAAATACGTCGACGCGCTTAAATGAACGATCAAGCCAACTTCGAGATCTGCGATCACTTTTGAGTTCTTTACCACTCCCTTGTGCATCACGACAGCATCGATGTAATCCGCAACTAATCTGAGCAATTCATCGATGTTTTGCAGTCCATCCTCAACTTTTGTTACTCCATGGTCCACAGGCATTATCAAAGTTCGCCCATTTTCAAAAATACGTCTCATTCTTCTTTTTTTACCTATCATATAAAACACCCCCGATATATACAGGGCATAGAGATTTTGCAAACACCGAAGCCATTGCAGAACACCTCCTAATGCTTAAAACTCAAAATAATACCAGCTAAACCTAAAACCGAAAGATTCGAGGAGCTTTGCTGTTGGTTTAGCTGGCATCAAATAAACTCACCAAAGAGGTATTTAAAGTTTTCTCGATTTTTTAGATTTTTACCAGTTTTGTCCAAACCGAGAAAGATTATTAAGTTTAGAAACTAAGGATTCATCGGGTGAGAACATGAAGTTGGCACTGGTTCTGGTAAGCGGAGAACTTGAAAAATTGCAGGCTGCAAGCATAATAGCGAGTGTGGCGTCGAGTTTTGGAGAAGTAGCGATATTTGCGACAATGGACGGGCTAATGGCTTTCAAAAAGGACGTTGTCAAATCAAGAGCCTGGAAATGCGGGGAACTTGGGAAAAGTATGCTTTCCGCGAATGTTCCATTGTTCCCCGAGGTTCTGAGACAGGCAAAGGAGGTCGGCAATCTAAAGATTTACGCCTGTGGGATGATCATGGACATGCTTGGGCTTAAGAAAGAGGACTTCGTAGACATATTCGACGACGTGATCGGGGTTACTGGGTTCTTGAGGATGATCGAGGATGCGAAGGTTCTGTTTATCTGAAGGGGATAAAGATGGTTGTGATCGATGCGAGAGGTAGCTATTGCCCGGGACCATTGATGGAACTAATAAAGACGATAAAGAAGGTGCCATTGGGGGAAAAGATAGAGCTGTTGTCAAGCGATGCAAGCTCGGCGAAGGATGTGCCAGAATGGGTAAAAAGGGCTGGGCATGAGTTGGTTGAGATAAAGAAAGAGGAAGATTACTGGAGAATCGTTGTTAAAAAAACGAAGTAAACTATGAACGTCACAATAGTGGGCGGAGGAGTCGCAGGGACTTTGACTGCCAACTACCTTGCAACACGTTTAAGAGATGAAGTAAGAAGAAAGGAGATTGAGATAACACTGATCTCGGACAGAGACAAGTTGCTCTACGAACCCGGGCTTCTATACTTGATCTTCAACAGACTTGAGGAAAAAGACATACTCAGAGATCTAAAGATCCTCCTCGACCCTGGGGTAAAGTTTGTTTTCAAAAGAGCAGATAAGATAGACTTGGAGAACAGAGAAATCAGACTCGGCGATGAGAAGTTGAGCTACGACTATCTCGTAATAGCCACGGGCTCGAGGATAGTGCCAGAAGAGATTCCGGGACTTACGAAGACTGGACATTGGTTCTACAACCTGGATGGAGCTGTAAGGTTGAGAGATGAAATTGCAAAGTTCAAAGGCGGTAAAATTGTCGTGAGTGTCATGGGAGTTCCACACAAATGCCCAGTAGCGCCAATAGAAGTCACATTTTTGCTCCATGACTTCCTAAAAATCCACGGTATTCGAAAAAGCTCCGAAATCATCTACACGTATCCAATAAACCGTGTTTTCTTGATGGAAAGCGTATCTGAACTCGTTCAGAATCTTTTCACGGAAAAGGGAATCGAAACGAGGACTTTCTTCAACCCAATTGAAGTGGATGCGGAGAAGAGAGAAGTCTTGACCCTCGAAGGCGAAAGAGAGAGATTCGATCTCCTAATCTCAATACCACCGCACAAGGGCTCGAAGGTTATAATAGACTCCGGGATAAGCGACGACGGATGGGTTCCAACCGATAGATACACGCTGAAGGTGAAGGGACACGACAACGCTTTCGCAATCGGCGACACAACGGATCTACCAGTTAGCAAAGCCGGTAGCGTTGCTCATTTCCAAGCGGAGGTGGTCGCAGAAAACATTTCCGCGGAGATCAAAGGTTTGCCTCCTACTGCGAGATACTTCGGAAAAGCCATGTGTTTCATCGAAACAAGCTTTAACGAAGCCACTTACATTTGGTTTGACTACGAAACGCAACCGAAGTTCGTAAAACCGAACAAGTTTACGCATTGGATGAAGATCGCCTACAACAGGATGTTTTGGCTAACCGCAAGGGGAGTGCTATGAGCGAAGAGGTTGCGAAGAAGATCGAGGAGAACAAAGAAGCTATACTCAACGCAATCGAAAAGCTCGTTTGGCTTGAAAAAAGCGGAAACCTCGACGCAATAATTGGCTTCGCATCTCTAATAAAGATATTCCAAGACTCGATCAGCGACACGGTTGTGGATAAAACAAGCGAGATCGCTTCCAATCTTGGGCTTCTCTCTGCCAAATTTACGAACGATCGAACTTTAGCGCTTTTAAACGCAATAGGCGACGCAATATGTCGTTGCGAAAAGGAACCACAGCCAATAGGGCTTCTTGGTTTAATAAAAGCCCTTAGAGACCCAGAGGTGAAGAAGACGATTGGAATGCTTGTAAACATCGCAAAAGAGCTTGGAAAACAAATCTAATTTTTTATTCAAGGACTCAGAACCTATAGTAATACTCGCCCATTGCCTTCTGCTCTCTGTCCAGCTTTGAATCGAGCTTGTTCACCCTTGGTCTCTTCGTTTCTTCATCTCTCCTAAAAGTGATCCCAAGCTTCGAAAGAAAGGCGTTCATTCCTTCCCTCATTCTCATCGGTCGCCTTGCAAACCCAGTTTTTCCTGGTTCACCATCGAAGAGCAGAATCCTATCGCTCACCATGTCGATGAAGTATATGTCGTGGTCCACCACGAGAACGCTTTTCGAGTTGTTCAATGCAAATCTCCTTATCATCCTCGCAGCCTCGCTCCTCTGCTCAACATCCAAGTGCGCAGTTGGTTCATCGAGCAAGTAGAGATCCGCGTCTCTCAAAAGACATGCAACTATCGCGACCCTTTGCAGTTCCCCACCGCTCAACTCAGAGATGTTTCTATCCATTATCTCATCGATCGAGAGCGGTTTCAAAAACTCGGTTTTGACGTAAGAAGAGTATACCATTGGATTTATCTTCCTTAAAAAGACCTCGACGTTTTCTTCGACGTCTCCTTTTACGTATTGCGGTTTGTAGCTCACCTTCATGTCCAACTTGATCCTCTTTTCGTCATCCTCGAGGACACCCGCAAGAACTTTAACGAAGGTTGATTTTCCAGTTGCGTTTGCTCCTACAACACCAAGGACTTCACCGATTCTCAGATCACCGCCTTCAGCTACGAGTTTAAAACCATCAAGCGTCTTAGAAAACCTTGGATACTCCAAGAGGATTTTATCCGAAACACTTTCTCTTGGTTGCAGAACTTCGAACTCAATGCTCTTCTCCCTTATGCGGATGTTCTCCTCCGCGAGATACCCGGATAGATACTGGTTTATCCCAACCCTCGCAGACTTTGGATTCGTGAAAACTCCATATACTCCGGGGACACCATAGGTTACGTGGACAAAGTCTGCGAGCATGTCTAAGATCGCCAAGTCGTGTTCGACGATCATCACCGTTCTATCCTTCGAAAGCTCTTTTATCGTATTAGCAACCAACGTTCTCTGGTATATGTCGAGATACGGCGTTATCTCATCGAAAAAGTAGAACTCCGCATCCCTCATGTAACAAACTGCTATCGCAACCCTTTGTAATTCCCCACCGCTTAGGTCGGATAGATTTCTATGCAAGGCGTTTTTTAGATTTAGTTTTTCAATCACAAGATCTAAGACGTTTCTCTCATCGAACTTCTCGAGCAAATCCTTCGTCTTACCCTTGAATACCTTCGGTATGGTCTCTATATACTGTGGTTTTATGCTCGCCCTTATCTTTCCATCTCGAAGCTTCTTCAGGTAGTCAACGAGCTCAGAGCCAGAGAACCTGTCGATCACCTCGTTCCAATCTGCGCTGTCTTTTCCAAGATTTGGTTTCAACTGTCCAGAAAGTATTTTCACCGCGGTGCTCTTTCCAGTCCCGTTTGCTCCAAGGATTCCAACGACGTAGCCTTTTCTCAGCACTGGCAAATTGTAGAGAACGAAGCCATTTACGCCGTAGCGGTGAACTTCTCTACCCTCAAGTCTCTCAGGAAGACCAACGATACTTATAGCCTTCATTGGACACTTTTTGACGCATATGCCACAGCCGACGCAGAGTTCCTCTGATATTATTGCCTTCTCTGCAATCACAACCGTTTCGTCACCAGTTCTCACCTTTGGGCAGTATTTTAAGCACTCCTGACCGCATTTCTTCGGCTGGCATTTGTCTTTATCGATCACCGCTATTCGCATCCCTTAAGCGATAAGCGACTGAGTATAAGAACATTTATATCGCAAGACGACTCCAAAACTTATGCGAGATCTCGTCTCCCAGCTCAGAAGGGGGGAGTTCGTTATCGTATGTGAAGATGACAAATCCTTTCTCTTCACCCCCGCTGAGACGATAACTGCGGAAAAGATAAATTTTCTCATGAGGAATTGCGACGAGATTCGCCTATCATTGCCATGGAGCAAGATATTTTCCTTGGGATTAAACAAGCTCTACTATCTCAACGGAAATCTAATCGCGGTCGATCCAAAGTGGGCGATTTCAGCTGAAGATAGAGCTGAATTTATCAAGAAGATCGTAAATTCTAATCTCCAACTATCCGAAGTTAAGTTTCCCGGTAGAATTTTCATCGAGGAAACGAAGGAGAGGGGCGTTTTAGAGAGACCAGGAATTGCTGAAGCTTGTTCCGATCTCGCAAAACTCCTGGGTTATAGCCCTTACGCAGTCTACGCACCTCTAATGACCAAAGAGGGGAGATTTGCGGATAAAAGCTACGCTGAGAACTTTGCAAAGGAGAACTCGATGCAAGTCGTGAAAATAAGAGATCTCATCGAGTTTCGACTCAAAACAGAGAAGATCGTTGAAAGAGTCGTGGAAGCGACTTTGCCAACTAAGTTTTACGGAACTTTTAAAGCCCTTGGCTACAAGACACCTTTGGGCGAGATCTTAGCCCTTGTAAAGGGAGAAGTGAGCGATGGCGAGGTATTGGTCCGAATCCACTCAGAATGCTTGACAGGCGACGTCATTCATTCTTTGCGTTGCGACTGCGGAGAACAGCTCGAAAGCGCGTTGAAGATGATAGACAGAGAGGGCAAGGGGATTCTCATCTACATGCGCGGACACGAGGGCAGAGGTATAGGGCTGATAAACAAGCTAATGGCTTACAAACTGCAAGAGAATGGCATCGACACTGTGGATGCGAACATAAAACTTGGATTTCCCGCGGACATGCGAAGCTACGGTGTTGCGGCACAGATACTCATGGACCTCGGGGTTAAAAGTGTAAGGTTGCTCACAAACAACCCGCTAAAGATTGAAGAGCTTGCAAAATACGGTTTCATGGTTAAGAGGGAGGCAATAGAGGTTGAACCGACGGAAATCAATCTCCTATACTTGAAGGCTAAGAAGGACAGGATGGGTCATTTTCTCTGCATCAACGACTGAACTCTCCACACTCTTACGTGTGCAACCAAGGAACCGAATACTCTTTCTATTTGTCAACTTTCCATTGCTAAATCATTCGTGAAAAATCAGGTTAAAGAGATTGTTAAAGTTCAAATCGTTTCAACCAGCGCCAATCCAAAATGCGCCTTAATAAGAGAAGATGATAAAACGCAATATTCATATATCTACCGAGCCCTCAAATGTCTTAACAACAACACCGCATGGGCCCGTGGCTTAGCCAGGACAAAGCGACGGCCTTCTAAGCCGTAGATCGCGGGTTCAAATCCCGCCGGGTCCGTTATTTTCCTTTTAAAATCTTTCGTTTGTTTAGAGAATTTTTTTAGAGTGGGAATTCACTGGATCAAACCTCCACCACCCCTCCACCTACTTTTTTCACCTGAACCTAACCAGAAAAAAACCGCTCTATTGATGAAGTAATAACCAGGCCAATTGATATGACCGTAACTTTTGGGAATTTCGGAAAGTGGTTCCCATGGACTCGTAGGATTCCCATTGTTGTCTACCCAAGTCCAAAAGAAGTGTTCGGTCCTGTTTTCTTAAATGCATAGCGTTTACCATCAATTGTAACCAAATTAGGGTCAACAGGGCTGTAAACTGCGGAAAAATCACCGTAAAAAATTGTGGTTGACATAAACGCGATATCCCCAAATAACGGTGCACTGAAAAGATGGAACCCATTCGTTGTGGAGGTCTTCATCCCAAGAAGGCATTGATGGTCTCGCAGGGAAAGTAACGACTACTCCCGCTTCCAACTGTCATTGGAGCTTTTTCCACCTTGGAAACATCAACCCAACCCATCCACGCATAGAGTGCAAGTAGGGATGTGGAAAAAAGAATGCTAAGCGCTAAGATCCTTCGCTTAGAGACCTGCATAATCATGGATGCACAAGACCTTATAATTTTTTCGTGTTAAAGCTACTTTTTGCATGCTCACTCTGTGGAATGAACATAACATCTAAGAAGAGAACAATGGATGAGCATAGAGTTGACATTCCTCTATACTGTGGCAAGATGTTGGCTGAAACAGGAGCTGTTAGATAGAGAAGCGAGGGCGGAAGACAGGGAAAGAATTAACAAGGGAAAAATTAATCGATGCTTCCCACTCTTAAAATGGAAAGAACTAAAAATCATTTTTTAATCCCATAAAAATCATACCACCCGCCTTTGCTTCCAAACTTTAGCTTCTTATCTCCAATATAGCCCGAGAGAACGAGCTTCTTCAGCACGTTCGGTGGAGCGTAGTGTATTTCCTTTGTTTCGTTGTAAAGGTATTCTGCGATGTGGTAAACGGTATCGAGACCTATTAGATCCATTAGCTCAAAGGGACCCATTGGGAAGCCAAATGCGAGCTTGCACATCTCGTCGATTTCCTTTATTCCAGCGATTCCCAACTCGTAGAGTCTTATCGCTTCCACGAGCCAAGAATTTATGAACCTCGTTGTAAAGAACCCTGGAGCATCGTTTGCAGGAATTGGGACTTTTCCAAACTTCTTTGAAAGCTGGACTGTCACTTCAAAGGTTTCGTCAGAAGTCAAAGCGCCACGAACTACTTCTATCAATCTCATCACTGGAGCGGGATTGAACCAGTGCATTCCGATGAACTTCTCTTTCCTTTCCACAGCGGTTGCGATGCTCGTAACCATGATTCCAGATGTGTTGGTAGCGAATATCGCCTCGGGTTTGCAGATCTTATCGAGCTGTGCAAAGATCTTCCTCTTCAGTTCGAGGTTCTCTGGAACAGCTTCAATCACGAAGTCGACGCCCTTAAGGCTTTCGTAACTCGTTGAAGTTTTTATCCTCTCCATGCATTTTTCCATCTCTTCCTTGCTCATCTTACCTTTTTCCACCAACCTCTGAAGCCCGTAAGGACCGCTTTTTATGTTCTCAAGCGCTTTCTTTAGAATTTCTTCGCTTATGTCTACCATCACAACCTCATAACCACTTCTCGCAGCAACCTGCGCAATCCCGTGGCCCATAACACCGGAGCCAATGACCCCTACAACCTTAATGTCCTCGAGTTTCATGAGAAGACTTTGGATTTAAAATTAAAAATTTTTCCTTTTTTACTTAGCCCAAAACGGGTTCTCCCTTCTCTTTATCTCGATGAACTCCAAAAAAGCCTTTCTCGTTTCCTCGTCAAACGAGTCCAAGAGACCTCTTTCTATCACCTTCGCATGCTTTTCCGGCACGTCTACGTAAAGCACTTCATCCCCCTCGAGTTGTCTTCCTATGGTAACGTCTTCTATTGCAATCGCAAGTTCTTCACCGATTTTCGCGATCGCAACGTTCTTCCCTTCCTTTTGCATACTCCTCACTTCGCCGATCTTGCTACCGTCTGGTTTTATCAAAACGCTCCCCCTTCTAAGCTCCCCCGCGAGAATTTTTGCTCCGATTATCGCAGGCTTAGACCTCCTGAACACAAATTCCTTTAACAGCTTTATCTTTCCCGGCTTGATCAAAGCTTCGATCTTTTGTCTCTCTCTCGCCAACTTCAGCTCTTCCCTCCACTTCCTAAACTGGTCTATTATCGTGTAAATTATGTCTCCCTCGAAGATCTTGACCTCGTATTTCTTTGCCTCATCGATCGCCTCATCGAGAATTTTCACGTTGAAGGCGAGAATTGCTTTGTTGATCTCATCTTTGTTTGTCGAAACTTCAACAACGTCCCTTTTATCCACTTCGCCAACTTCCGCTTTCTTTATCGGTATCTGCAACGATTTTATTTCGTTGATTATTGCCTCGAGCGAACCAATCGTGTCGGTTTTTATCACTATCCCCTCGCCTTCGGTTTTTATCGCAATCTCCTCGTATTCCTTCTTAACTCTCTCTTTGAATCTCTCCAAGTCTTCTTCGGTTTCCAAAGCTTCGAACTCACTACCAGCGATTGCTTTCTCGAGGTTAGAAGCTACTATCTTTATCCCAGCTGCAGCGGTGACTTTTTCAACACGTTTGAACTTGCTCTCCACCCTCATCTCTCTCGCTGGTGGTGGTTTGAGAATTGCCTTCACATTTGTCACGATTACACCATCTTTTCCGTTGATCGCAATCTTGTCCCCTACTTTGAGGGTGCCATCGTAGATTATTGCGTCACACGCGACTCCAACGCCACGCTCCTCCTTTATCTCCAAGATAGTTCCCCTCGCCTTTCCCTCTACTTGAAGCTTTAGGCTACCAACCAAGTAACGCTGAGCAAGACCCAAGAGAACCATCAAGAGCTCTGGAATTCCCTCACCAGTCAAAGCTGAAACCGGAATTATCGCCACGGTTTTCGTAAAATCTTTTATCCTATCAAATCTCTCGCAGTTGAAGCCAAACTTGTGCATGTTCGCAACGAGCTCGTAGATCTTCGTGTCCAAGTTTATCTTCGCAAAATCATCTTGAAGAGGGAGATTCTTTAAAAAAGATCCTTCTCTGCTTTGCCAACCCGGAATTTTATCTATCTTATTCGCAGCTATTACAAAAGGGGTTTTAAAAGTTCTCAAAATAGACAAAGCTTCCTCCGTTTGTGGCATTATTCCCTCGTTTATGTCTACAACGAGGATCGCGATGTCTGCTAAGGCTCCACCCCTTTTCCTTAGATTCGTGAACGCCTTGTGTCCGGGGGTATCTATAAAGAGTAGACCGGGAAGATTTATGTTCGGTCTCCATATCTCTTTGCAAATCTCCTCGATAAGCTTTATCGGAATCTCTGTCGCTCCAATGTGCTGGGTTATTCCACCAGCCTCTTTCGCAGCGACTCTCGAATTTCTTATTCTATCCAGTATCGTGGTCTTTCCATGGTCTACGTGACCAAGAACTGCGACGATTGGGGTTCTTACATCCTTCATCTCTCGTAAATCCAGCGATCCACTTCTCTCTCGTAGCTGAGGATTTCATCAGGTGTGAAGAATAACCCAATTTCTCTCTCCGCGGAAGCCAATGAATCGGATGCATGAACAACGTTTCTCCCGACGTCAAGTCCAAAGTCTCCTCTGATCGTTCCCGGTTCTGCTTCACTCGGATTCGTTGCACCGACGAGCTTTCTGACTACTTTTACCGCGTTGTTACCTTCAACGACCATTGCAACCACAGGACCGCTTGTTATGTAGGAAACAAGCGATGAAAAGAACTGCTTTGATTTGTGCTCCTCGTAATGCCTTTTAGCCATCTCCTCAGTGATTTTGAGCATTTTTATGGCTACTATCTTCAAGCCCTTTCTTTCAAGCCTCGAGATTATTTCTCCAACGAGCCCTCTCTGGACTCCATCGGGTTTTACCATCACAAAGGTTCTCTCCACGTGACCACCTTTTTGCTACTACTTCCCTTTTTCGTAGAACTTTGTCCACTTGAGCTTTCTTGGATTTCTGCCAAGTTTGTAGTTCTTCTCACACTTTCCACTGCAAAAGTGCATTACTTTGCCATCCTTTCTTACCAAGCTTTTCCCAGTTCCGGGTTCGATTTCGTATCCGCAAAAAGAGCAGATCTTTGCTTCCATGCTACTTCACCGTCAGCTTTCTTGCTTCTCTCGCGGTTTCTTTTATCATCAAGATGTCACCAAGCTTTACCGGACCAAAAACGTTCCTCGTTATTATCCTTCCTTGGTTTTCCCCTGCCAAAACCTTAACTTTGACCTGCGTAACTTCCCCATGCATCCCGGTGCGACCGATTACTTCAACGACCTCCGCCGGTTGAACGTCTTCCTCCATACCTCATCACTTCTTGAGCCCCCTAAGTTTCTCGAGAAGAGAAGAGAGCTCCTTTTTCGCATTTCCCTCGTCGAGAATTGCTGCAGAAGCGCAGTTCACATCGAGTTTTATGGCTTTTCCGATCTCAGCCTTGCTCTTGATGTAAATGTATGGAATGTTTTTCTCCTCGCAGAGCAATGGCAAGTGGGCTACAACCTCTGGTGGGTCTACGTCTGTTGCGATGTAAACGAGCTTAGCAATCCCCCTCTCAACGGCTTTTGTTGTCTCGTTAGTTCCTTTTTTCACTTTTCCAGTCTCTCTTGCTTTTTCCAACAAAGCGAGAGCCTCATTCTGCATATCTTGTGGAACTTCAAATCTCACGTACATTCTTCCACCTCCTCGCATCATCATTCATCGGCTCCCTTCCATTTCCCTCGGCTATTTTAAGTTTTTCGTATCTAAAGATCATCGGTTTCTCGACTCTCCATGAACTATCGCCGACGCTACGAGGTGTGCAATTCTCAGCGTTTCTGGGATCTTTCCGCTAAAAGAATTCATTTGAATCATCTTTAAAGCTTCCTCACAACTTATTCCACTGAGTTGAACGTAAAAGTCGCCCAAGTTCTTTATTTCTCCAGCACGTTTAACGATTTCAAGTCTTCTATGGCAATCCTCGAAATTCTTCAACGCCTCGTAGAACTCCTCAAGCTTTGGCATCCTATTCATAACAACGACAACAGGAATTCCAGTTTTCTGATGGATTTCGCAGATGTCAACGATGTTGAAACCACCAAAAGTTATCCCGTTGAGAAAAACGACTCTCAGCTGATTGTAAAACTTCGATTTTCGGAGCATTTTTATGATTTTTTCCGTTGAATCAAGCCCGTCGATCGTTATTTCTTCATACATGAATCCTTCGATGTTTCTTCCACTCATAACACAACATACAAGACAGCAGAAGTCTCCAGAGAAGCTGTCGTCGATTCCAGCGATTCTCCACTTTTTCATAAGATTTATTCAACGCAGGTATTAAGTTGTTTATGGATCTCGTGAAGTTCATCCACGAAGTTGGCTCTCTCAAGCTGTTGCCACGTTCTGGATGGCTAAAGATTGGTATCAAATGTCCAGAGAGCGTTGCAGAGCACAGTTTCAGAACCGCAATAATAGCATTTTTGCTTGCAATTGAGAGCGGAGAAAAAGAGAAAGCTTTCAAATCTGCCTTATGCGCCTTGTTCCACGATATCCACGAGTCAAAAACGACTGATTTGCACAAAATAGCGAAGAGATACGTGAAGGTGGATGAAGAGAAGTTAAAAAATGAGTTCAACTTAGAAATCGATTTCTCAGACGTTGAAACTCTTGTTCACGACGCAGATAAACTCGAGTTGGCGTTTCAAGCGGTGGAATACTCGAGTATGAACAAGCACGCTTTAGAGTTCGCGGAAAATTTGGAGTTCAAAACCGAGGTTGCAAGAAAAATTTATAGGGAACTGATGGAAAGAAGAGATCCAAGATGGTGGAGATGAAGTTCATATGCGACAGGATGCTTGGAAAACTCGCCGTTTGGCTTAGAATTTCTGGTTACGATACTCTTTACGTTGGAGACTTTGAGACCGAAAATGAAGACGAATTTCTGCTAAAAAACCATACAGACAGAATTTTGCTCACGAAAGACCGAACCCTATTTTCAAAATCGAAGAAGGTTGGTAGATTGGTCCATCTTATAACTTCAAATGACGTCGCGGATCAGATGAGGGAGCTGTTGGACATTGGTGTGAAGTTTCAGATAGTCATGGACAGGTGTAGCGTGTGCAACGAATTGCTCAGAAAGCCAAGCATAGAAGAGGCTTTGGCTGTGATAAGGGAGCAAAATTTCGGCGAAGACTTGCTTGAGAAATACGAACTTTGGTATTGCGAGAAGTGCAAAAAGCTTTACTGGATGGGAAGTCACTGGGTTAACATGGTTAGATTTCTTAAAAAGCTCGAAGATTGAGACCGCAAAATATATCTTCAATTCTACTCACTGCCAAAGAAGCGGGGGTTGCCGAGTGGCCAAAGGCGGTGGACTCAAGATCCACTCCCGTAGGGGTTCGAGGGTTCGAATCCCTCCCCCCGCATTGTTTTATAGTTTTGACTCAACTACGGAACATCCCTCTTTCTTTTTAACGCTGTAGACGATGTCCGCAACATCTTCTATTTCGGTGTGATGTGTTATTACGATCATCTGCGGGAATATTCTGCTACCCTCTCTGAAGAAGGAGTTCAATATGTTCACGAGTTCTCTACGTCTTTCTTCATCCAAGTGTGTTGTTGGCTCATCCATGATTATCGTTTCCACTCTCTCCGATAAAACTCTGGCTATAGCCAATCTTAGAGCTATTGCAAGTGCAACCCTTTCACCACCGCTTATCTGATCTATCGTTTGTGTGCCGATTGGGCCAAGTACGGAAATGTTGTAGTCGTCGTCCATTTGCACGTCTGAGAACTCCAAGTTGAACCTCTCAAAAAATTCTCGCGTGTATTTCTCCAACAAAGGCTTTGCTCGAGCCCTAATTATTCGCTGGATCCCGTCTTTGTGAAAGGCGCCTCTAACTTTCTCCAAGATTTCAATGAAGTCTTCAACTACCTTCAACTCTTTTTCCTTCTCTGCAAGCTGTTTTAATTCGATCTCGCATCTACTTCTCTCTTCCTCCTTGCTCCGGATTTGTGTACTTAATCTAACGATCTCCTTCTCCAATTCGCTTCTCTCCTTCATTTTTCTCTCAAGATCTTCTCTAATCGTCCTATGAGCTTTTTCATCGTATTTGAGTTCCTCTATCTCATTTAAAATCTTTCTGAGGTCTTCCATAATCTTAGACAACTCCTTTTCCAGGTTTTGAACGTCAGAAAGTATGAAGTCTCTCTTCTTTGCTATTGGCTCGTTTTTGTCGAACTCCTCTTTCTTTCTTCGAAGTTCACTAAGTTCTCTTTTTGGATCCTCGGGCTTGTATCCAAGTTTTCTCGTCAAATCTTCCATTTCTCTCTGCATCGCATCGATCTCCTCGCAAATTCTTCTGAGCTTAGCCTCAACTTCATCCAAAGGTGGCCATTTAGTAATTCCTTGCTTTGCCACCTCATAATCCCTGTATGCCTTTTCAAGTTTCTTCAATTCCTTTTCAAGCACGATTATTTCTTCATCGATCCTCTTTAATTTCACCACGTCCTCTCTCAGCTTCTCTATCTCCCTTGACTTCTGAGCGATGGAGACGTTCAAGTCCGAGATCTCTTTTCCGATCTCCTTAATTCCCTCCGCATCGATCGAAGCCAATTTTTTAAGAATTCTATCACAATCTTTTCTTTCTGCAGATACTCTTTTGAGCTCTTCCTCGAGGCTCTCTCTTTTTTCATTGCTTTCCCGCATTAAATCCGAGAACTCCTCTTGAAGCTTTTTCCTATGCTCACTCGTTAGCTCTCGACCGCAGAGTGGGCAAACTTTTGCCTCGGATAGCTTAGACAGCTTAAATTGAACCTCCTCAATGTGCTTTTGGATTGCACCAAGTTCTTTATTTATAAGGTCCGTTTTCGTATCCAGTTCGTTCTTCAGCCGATCGAGCTCTTCTTTTTTATTCGCTAAAACAAATTCGAGATCATCAAGATTCACGTCTCTTCCCAAGATTTTCGAGCATTCTTCCAACTTTTTTGACAATTCTTCTGACTTTTTACCCAATTTCTTCTTTTCCTTCTCAAACTCTGATTCTAAGGTTGTGATTTTTCCTTCTACACCCTCGTATTTTTTCCTCTCCTCCATTTTTTGTTTCAAGAGCTCACTTTTTTCAAGATAAGCCCTATAAAGTATTTCATTTCTCTTTATCGTTTCCTCTAGTTCTCTGATGTTCTCAAGATCTCTGCTTTCTAAACTTCTTTCTCTTTCCTTCTCGCCTATTTTTTTATATAGCTCCAAATAACTCTCTAAAATTGGAAGCTTGGCTACTGCTTCTTTCATCTGCTCTATTTTTGAATGCGCGATCTCAGCTTCCCTTAACTCTTCCCTCTTTTTTTCCAAGTTCTCTTTCAAGCTTGCAACTCTTGCCTCCAAAGCAGCTTTCTGGGGATTCAGCTCGTTGAACCTATCAAGTTTCCGATCAAACTCTTCCAACTCCGATTTCAATCTCTCCAGCACAGAATTTATCTCAACCAGCTTATCTCTACTCGAATTCATTTGGGTTCTCAGATTCTCGATGTCCGAATTCAATATTCGGAGCTTGTTTTCAACCTCTTCCTTTCTCTTCAGCTCACCCCTTAGCGTTGATGCAACTTTTTCATAATCACTCAAGAGTTCCTTCATGTTAAAGTAGGCTTTTTCAAGGTCGTCTCTTCCGAGTAATCTCGAGATTATTTCTTTCCTCTCAGCTGGTCTTGTTGTAATAAGGCTCTCGATCTCTCCTTGCTGAACATAGATAGACTGTTGGAAAAGAAATCCATCCATACCAACAATTTTCTCGATTTCAGACGTTATCACCTTACTTCCACCTCTTGCGAGGATTATTCTCTCGCCATTCTGCATCCTGAAAAGGATTCCTCTGACCTGTTTCTTTTTTTGGTCTACATCCACTTCAACGACGTAGTCTACACCACCTTCGCTGAATTCAACCGTAACTTTCGCTTTTTCAGCGCCTTTTCGTATGAGGTTCTCATTTTTCCCCTACTGTGAGTGTTGAAAAGCCCAAAGCTGATCGCATCCAGGATCGAGGTTTTACCGGCTCCATTTGGTCCGATGACGACGTTGATCCCATACTCGAACTCAACTTCAGTGTACTTGTGTGAAATAAAGTCCTCAAGGCGAACTTTTTTCAACATCATTCTGCCTCAACCCCCTCAAGTAATCTTCAGCAATCTTTTTTGCTTCCTCAATATCTCCAATTCTTAGAGCCTTAAATAGCTCATAAGCAAACTCAGATATTTTCTCATTCTCAAAATACTCTCTTAAAAGTGCTCGAATGTTCATCTCTCCAGTTTTCATCTCGAAAAACTCTCTTTCAGTCTCTTCAATGATCTTAGAGCGAAAATGCAGAACTCTCTTAGCCAAAAACTGATTCAAAACTTGTTGAACCTTTTGTCTATCAACCTCTCTCCCCTCAACAGTTGCGTGCACAATTGGGAGCTTTTTGTAATCCTCAATAGTATTCAAGAACTTCTCGAGCTCCTCCTCAAAGTTTTTATAGTCCCATCTAACTCTGAGCTGAGGTCTAATTCTTTCAAGGTTCACTTTTTCGACGTGCACGTCCTCTTTGCCTATGTCCACGATGTAGAACCCTTTTCCGCTTTTTTCCCAGTCTGCGATTTCATCGCTTTTGATTATCTCGGTCGAACCAGAATACGCGAGCGTTCCGTTTCCAAAAGATGCCAACATCCTGCTGTGCAGACGTCCCATTGCGTAGTATTTGAAATTCCTTGGTATTTCGTCCACTCTAAGCTCGTAGACATCTTCAATGGAAAAGAACTTGTCGATAGCTTGATGAAGAGCCAAGATGGAGATAGAGTTCTTAGAGACAAGCGTCTCTAGTTTTTTCAGTTCTTCGATCAGCAAATCTCTATATCGACGCCCGAAGTGAGATATGCCTGCGATAAAGACTTCTTCCCCTTTCAAATTCAGCGTTTGATGTTCCCCGCTTGCAAGACCTAAAATACGTATTCTGTCGTCGAAAACCTTGTGCGGGGGCATTCCTCTGCGCTTAGGGGTGTCGTGATCACCCAATACGGCGAAGACTTTTGCCTTGCCTTCGAGCTTGTTAAGAAATTTCTTAAAAGCGTAATAAGCCTGAGCTGGAGGTTTTGGTGAATCAAAGAGATCACCGCTGTGTATAACAATCTCTGCTCGCTCTTCAACTATCTTCTCCGCTATTTCATCCATGACATCATAAAAATCCTGTTCTCGCTCTTCGAGATTGTATTGGCGAAACCCAAGATGCGTGTCCGCAAAATGAGCAATTCGAACCATGGTAATATTTTTATTTTACTTTTTTAAATCTTTCGAGCTCAAGTGTATAATCCCTTCAACTCTTCTCTTAGTCTCTGGACGTCTTCTCCTCTCTGCCTCGTTGCCAAGGCTTCCCTTAGTTTTTCCAAGATGTCTATGTCAGCCCCGCCCTCTTTTGTTCTGCGCTTTTTAACCTTCACCATGACCGGAGCCCTTACCATCTCGCCAACGATCACCGCTTCCCCCACGTTGAGTCCGGGTAAATCTTCCAAGAGATCACGACTTATGCGTTCGGAACTCACAGAAATGGCTCTTTGATCTTCTGGATTTGTGATACGCATTATTATCTGGGTGTTGCATTGGCTTAGGGCGTCTGAGTGAACCTTAGAAGGGCGCTGGGTTATGAGGATTAGAAAAACACCAAACTTTCTACCTTCGGCAGCGATTTTTCTGATAACTTCGCTCGAATAAGTTCTCGTATTTGGAGGGATAAAACGGTGAGCTTCCTCCACAAAAATGAACACGGGATACTTGAACGCCCCACTCAATACTTTGTCGTAAATATCCGAGAGAATTCTGTATGCGATGTAATCTGCGACCTCTTCTTCTAATCCAGAAAGGTCTACAACCGACAGATGCATCGGTCTGAGCATTTTATCGATGGGAGTGGTCACATCCGTGAAAACCTTCATCCCAGTTATTCTCCTAATGTATTTCTGCGCCAAACGAGCCCCCATTTTTTCACTCTTATCTTCAGCCCACGAATCCGCGTTTTGCAATTCTTTTAAAACATCTTCAGGTGAAAAAATGCTCTTTTTGCTCTTCACAATCTCTAATGCCTTCCCAATGCTGTTTCGGATGTTCGTGTAGCGTTCGCCAATCTTTGCAATTGGACAAATCTCTTCAAGGTCGAGATCCGAAAAGCACAGTTCATACCTCTCCACTCTGCCAACTTCTTTCTCAGAGTATCTTCCGGTGCTTGCAGGGTTTCTAAAAACCGTGAT
>CALIUJ010000167.1 GCA_938048785.1 uncultured Archaeoglobaceae archaeon
TTCCCTCATGCCTTTTTGCAACGCCCCAAACCCTTTTACTTTTTATGACTTCCCAGTTCTCCTCTGTTGTTATGCAGAGCCAATATGCCATGCTTTCACCTATCTTTATTCGTGGGAGTTTATGTATAAGCTTTTCGTTAAAAACGCATAGGACAAAATTTTTAAACCTTTTTACACAACTAATGAAAATAGTTTCACCAAAGGTGGAACTATTCCAACGGGAGGAGGTAAGGAGTATGCCAAAAAGACCTCGTCTTTTGATTGCACTCGTCGTCTTTTCAGCATTTGGTGTTCTCTTTTGCGTTGCAGAAAAGAGCTCGGTTTCAGAGTTGAAGAGGTGCGAGTTCGAGATAAGGGAAGTTTACTTCAACGAAACAAAAGACCCGAACCACGTTATGCTCACGATAAACGGAACCGTGGGGCAAAGCGGATTTTACAAATACGTTATCCATTTTCCTCCTCAGCAAGGCACTTCGCAGGGAATCGGACCCATAGAAGTCGGTAGGGATGAACCTTGCAAGAACGAGAGTTGCAAGCCGTTGAACTCTTGCCAAGAGTTCCAGATTAAGGAGTTCATCGCAAGAAGCTACCCCGACAACGTTCCAGAGTTCGGGAAAAGCTACTTCGCAGTAATAACCTTCTACTTAAACGATGGCTCCGAGAGAAAGTGGCAGGGGAGTGTTGAATGGAAGAAAACTGGGAGCAAAATTACTGTGAAAGCAGTCCCTGGCTCTGCGACCCTAAGTTTTTCGCCTTTCAATCCAGTAGACATAAACACAAACCTCGGATTTTCTGAAGGGCATGCTGGAGGATTGCAGTTCTTGTATATTCCCGTTACACAACTCGTTTGGGGTTATAGGGTTTACCTCGATTTCGAAGGCTACGCTGGAGATCCAAAAGCGAATGGACTTATCGGAAACTCCTGGAAAAGGGATCCTAACTATCCCAATCTATACTATAGAGACTTCAAAGCGGAATACACGCTTATGAGCTCCGGTTACTACGTTCAAAGCGACCCACACCAGTTAACGTTGACAAAAACGGGACGCAGTTCAAATACGCAGTAATTAGAGGTGCGACGCTATACTTCATCTGGGTAACCGCAGATGGTAACTGGGGAGCGGTGGGTGAGGGATGCAAGGACTACCGAGGCTACTGCGAGATTTTTTATGAAGTTGGAAGCGGTCGTTTTCAGGCAAAGAGCGCATTTCGCGAAGGAGGTGGAGGGGGATTGTTTACGTAATCTTTTGTCCCTCTAAGCACTGAGAAAGAGAAAAACTTAAAAGATTAAAAAGTCTAATTCGATCCATGCAGATCAGGGAAGGCAACATTTTGAAGAGCCCTTTTTGGCCAGAGAAGGTGAGGGTCATTTCCGTAAAGACCATAGGCGATAGCAAAGTAAAGATCGAAGCAGTTGGACTCGAAAGAAATCAGTTCTACACCTCGATCCTCTCTCAGGATGAGCTAAAGAGCGTTGAAATAATGGAAGAAAAGAAGTTTTCGTTTTCTGCCGACGGAGAAGCCCTTTTTCTCTATTTAGAGGCTTGTAGAATTAGAAATGCCTTCCAGTTCGACCCTCTATATGCGGTGAACGTCTCTCAAATCGAGCCGTTGCCCCACCAGATCGACGCTGTTTATCACCACTTGTTGCCGAAGCCCCGTATCAGATTTCTACTCGCAGACGATCCCGGGGCTGGAAAGACGATAATGGCTGGTCTTCTCCTAAAGGAGCTGAAGTATCGAGGTTTAGTAGAGAGAACGCTCATCGTCGTTCCCGGGCATCTAAAGGACCAGTGGCTGAGGGAGATGAAGGAGAAGTTCCAAGAGAACTTTGCAATCGTGGACAGAAACGTTTTAAGAGCTGAGTGGGGAAAAAACGTTTTCACAGATAAGAACCAGGTAATCGTCTCGATGGACTTCGCAAAGCAAAAAGACGTGCTCTCAGCTTTGAGGGAGTCCAGGTGGGATCTCTGTATAGTGGATGAAGCCCACAAGCTCTCCGCTTACAAGTATGGGGACAAAGTAGATAAAACCCAGCGCTACAACCTCGGAGAAGTTCTCTCGGAGATATCCATGCATCTCCTCTTCCTGACCGCAACACCTCATCGCGGTGATCCAGAGAACTTCCGCCTACTACTTGGTCTCTTGGAGCCGGACTTCTTCGCCAACACAGCGATTCTCTCTGAATCGATCGAGAAAAAGGAGAACCCCTTGATTCTGAGAAGGTTAAAGGAAGACCTCAAGGACTTCTATGGAAATCCGATCTTTCCGCCGAGAAAGGTTGAGACCGTTAAGTATCGTCTTTCGGAGGACGAAATAAGGCTCTACAACGCAGTAACTGAATACGTGAAAGAGTACTTCAACAAAGCCTTGGAAAAGGGAAAGCGCAACGTCACCTTTGCCCTTACGATTTTGCAACGTCGCCTTGCGTCGAGCGTTTGTGCGATAAGAAAATCGCTCGAGAGGAGACACAAGCGTTTAAAGGATCTATACGAAAAAGGAGTTATCCTCCAAGAGGGGGAAGAGATTGACGAAGAATACCTCGAGGACTTGGAAGAGAGTGAGCGATGGAAGAAGGAGGAGGAGCTGGAGAAGCTAACTTCTGCTGAGACGCTTGAAGAGCTGAAGGAGGAGATAGACAGAGTTGAAGAACTCTTAGCCCTTGCGAGAGAAGTGGAGAAAAAGGAGGTTGAAAGAAAACTGAACGAGCTCAAAAAAGTGATGGAGATCGAGAATCTGCAACAGAACGGAACAAAAATGCTGATCTTCACGGAGTTCAAGGACACGTTGGAATACTTGGTCAAAAAGCTGAGAAGCTGGGGGTATAGTGTTGCATTTATCCATGGCGGAATGGATCTCGACGCAAGGCTGAGAGCTGAAAACGAGTTTAGAAATCAAGCGCAGATAATGGTGTCGACAGAGGCGGGTGGGGAAGGTATAAACTTGCAGTTCTGCTGGCTGATGGTCAACTATGACATCCCCTGGAATCCCAACCGTCTGGAGCAGAGGATGGGGCGAGTTCATCGCTACGGACAAAAGCACGAAGTCCGAGTCTACAACTTAGTCGCCACGGACACGAGGGAAGGTATAATACTGGAGAAGCTCTTCGAAAAGCTCTCCCGGATCAAGGAACACTTAGGCTCGGACAAGGTTTTCGATGTAATTGGAGACGTAATAGTTGGAAAAAGCCTAAAGGATCTGATAATGGATGCAATCGCAAATCGCAGAACGATGGACGACATCCTCAAGGACATCGAGGGCATCCCAGACGAGGAGGCTATTAAAATAGTGAGAGAAGTGAGTTTCGAAGCTTTGGCGACGAGGCACATCAACTTGACCCGGATCTTAGGCGAGCAGAGGGAGGCGAAGGAGAAGAGGCTTGTTCCGGAGTATATCGAGGAGTTCTTCAAGAGGTCTGCAGAGAGGCTGGGCATCAGCATGGAGAAGAGGAAAGACGGGCTCTGGCGCATCACAGTGCCCACTGAAGTTCGAAACAGGGGCTACGAGTTCAAGACAAAGTTTGGGGAAGTCCATAGGGAATACACGAGAGTCTCTTTTGATAAAAAGAGGGCTTTCGACTTACAGGCGGAGTTCGTTGCGATGGGACATCCACTTTTGGAGGCTGTGATTGAAACGATCTTAGCAAAATACGGCGAGATCGCCATGGAAGGGGCAACCTTTGTGGATCCCGAAGGTAAGAGAGATGGTCTCATCTGGTTCTTGGAGGCGGAGATAAAAGACGGTAGCGGGAGCACAGCGGGTAAGAGGATCTTTGCGGTCTACCAGAGCGTAGACGGAGGGCTATCTTTCGTAAACCCGGCAATTCTGTGGGATCTAAAACCCATAGAAAAATCGGGAGAGTCGAAGATACAGCTCGATGAAGAAAGGGTTCTCTCATTTGTCATAAGCGAGGGGCTTGAGAGGTACAAGAGAGAGCTTTTAGAGACAAGAAAGAGATACGCAGAGATAAAGAGAAAATACGGGATTCGGTCCATCAACTCTCAGATCTTGGAATCTGAAGCCAAGCTTGCAGACTACGAGACGAGAAGGTCGAAGGGAGAAAACATACCAGATGTGACAATCCAGAACGAGATGCGAAGGAGGGAAGAGCTGGAAAAAAAGAGAGAAAGACTGCTGAAGACGATCGAAGAAGAGGTGCATCTATATCCAACGGAGCCAAAGATCCTGAGCGTCGTTAGAGTTGTTCCGGAAACCAAAGACGAGATGGTGAGCGATGAAGAGATCGAACGAATTGGGATGGAGATCGCGATGGAATACGAGAGAAGGAACCTTAGGGTTCCAGAAGACGTCTCAGCCCTCAACTTGGGCTACGACATCCGTTCTGTGGATGAAAAAGGGAACTATCGCTACATAGAGGTGAAGGCGAGGGCTGAAGAAGGCGCGATCGCGTTGACGAAGAACGAGTGGTTGATGGCGCAGAGGTTGAAGGACGAGTATTGGCTTTACGTGGTTGCCAACGCTAAGAGCGAACCCAAGCTATACATCGTTCAGAATCCAGCAGAGAAGCTCAAGCCAAACGAAGTTGTGGACATCGTAAGATACATTGTGAAGGATTGGAAAGAAAAAGCGGAATTGGCGAGATAGAAGCAGAGATCATTCGAATCCTGCGTTTCCTTAAAAAACTCGATGAGCCCAAGGATGGAAAATCTTTAAATGTGATTTTTGAAAAATAAAAGTTGTGAGCGACGACTGGGAGCTCATTGGATACATAGAGCATAGATCCAAAGGAGTAGAGGCTAATCTAGAGAACGTGCCAAGTTGGATTCTAAACAATCTCAGTCGCGCGGTTTACGGATACGGAAGCCACTACTTTAGGGGAAGAACGTTCTTATACCGGGTAGATTTTACTCCATCCGAGTTCGACAAACCAAACGTTTACATCTATAGAAAACTGAAATACAAGCCAAGAAGGAAGAGATTTTTGAAGGCTTCGCTCCTAATCCCTTTAATCGTGCTTGCACTTGCAATCTTTTACTCCTTTTCCTATCTTTTCGCTGGAGATACGAGTGGACTCGTGAGCAACCTGAGAGATACAATACGTGGATCCACATCTGATTTTCAAAGATCGTTGGGGAAGATCGTTAAAATGTGTGAAGATGGAACCTTAGAGGGCTTTTGCTCAGCAAAAAAGCCACTTTTTTGCGAAAATGGTAGCTTAGTTGCGAAGGCAAGCGTTTGCGGTTGCCCTGAGAAATACGTTCCGGATGGCAACTCTTGTGTTTACGCCTTAACACTACACCCCGAAACGAGGGAACTCAAGTATTGCTTCTCTGGAAGAGAGAGAACGCTTCAGATCACAGTTTACGGTGGCTTAAACGAATACCTTTCCAAGAAGTCTAAAAGGGTTTTCTGCGAGGAGAACTATTACATAAAAACTATAAACGACGTTGATCAAAGAGAAGCGATCAAAGAGCTTGTTCAGAAAATCCAAATGTTGTCGAACAACAAGGACGAGCAAGCGAGGATAGCGATATCCCTCGTGCAAAAGCTCGAATACGACTACGAGAAATTGTATGGCTCAAGGGAAACATACCTATGCAGAAACGGATACCTCGTCGCTGGAGAACCTCCAAGGTATCCTTACCAAGTTCTATACGACAAAAAGGGAGTTTGCAACGAGAAATCTCGGCTTCTCGCGCTTCTGTTGAAGGAACTCGGATTTGGTGTTGTTTTGCTTCTATTTGAAGATGAAAGACACATGGCGGTTGGAATAAAATGCTTTGAAGGTCTTGAAGAATACGCGAACTACCGCTACAACGGAAGTGGTTACTGCTTCATCGAATCGACGATATCGACGATAGTAACCTACGACAAGGGCGAATACGTAGGAGTTGGGGTTCTCAGATCTTACCCGAAGATAATTCCGGTGAGCGATGGTTTGTCCTTTGACTCAGTTTGGATCGAATACAACGACGCAAAGGAGTGGCAAAGGCTCAAGGAGGTTGCGGAGAGGAACAACAATATCCTCAGCCCAAATGACTACGCGAAGTGGAAAAACTTGGTTGAGAAGTATTGCATGGAGATTGGAAAATAAGTAGTGTGGATAAAAAAGCGAAGTCTTTTTAATTAAGATAAAAGCAAGAGTTTTGGTGGAAAGATGAGGAGATTTATAGAATTCGATTTCCCCATAAAAGAGGTTAGCGAGGAGTCCGAGAGGGATAGGAAAATTCGTTCTGGGCATATCTCCACTTTGCACGTATGGTGGGCTCGTCGCCCTTTGGCTGCTTCTCGTGCTTCGATCTACGCAGCGCTCACACCAGAGCCAAGAGATGAGGAGGAAAGGCTTAAGAAGGCGCAGTTCATAGCAAATCTCTCGAAGTGGGAGAATTCTTTGAACAAAGCACTCATCGAGAGGGCGAGAAACGAGATCTTGAAGGCAAACGATTGCGCTCCGAAAGTTCTCGATCCTTTCGCTGGTGGCGGTGCAATTCCGCTCGAAGCCCTTCGCTTGGGTTGTGAAACGTATGCAAGCGATCTAAACCCAGTTGCGGTTCTGATTCTCAAGTGCGTTCTTGAATACCC
>CALIUJ010000168.1 GCA_938048785.1 uncultured Archaeoglobaceae archaeon
CAGGTGTGAAGAAGTCTTGAAAAGCTCAGAAAGATTTATAAATTTTTGCGTTAGAAAATTAAACGGTGATTGTATGTCCCTCAGCGAAAGGGTTGTGAAGGCTTTGAATGCACAGCTAAATAGGGAGATATACTCGGCGTATCTATATCTTTCGATGTCCGCCTACTTCGACTCTTTGGGCTTGAAAGGATTTGCAAACTGGATGAAGGTGCAGTGGCAAGAAGAACTCGTGCATGCGATGAAGTTCTTCGACTACATTGCAAATCGTGGTGGTAGAGTAGAGCTTTACGAAATCGAAGCACCTCCAAAAGAATGGAGATCGCCATTAGGAGCGTTTGAGTTCGCTTTGGAACACGAAAAATCCGTTACTAAGCGAATTTCTGACCTTGTTAACTTGGCAATCGAAGAAAAAGATCATGCAACCTTTACCATGCTCCAGTGGTTTGTAAACGAGCAAGTGGAGGAGGAGCAGAGCTTTGGTGAGATAACTGCGAAGCTGAAGCTTGCTGGAAACGACACAAGGGCTTTGCTTTTCCTCGACTCAGAGCTTGGTAAAAGGAGATTCGGTGTAGAAGATGAATCCGAAGGCGCTGTTCAAGATTAGCTACGGCCTTTACATTGTCGCTTCAGTAAAAGAGGGAAAACTATCTGCGCAGATAGCGAACACCGTGTTCCAAGTAACATCTGAACCACCAAAGATAGCGGTTTGTCTGAACAAGAAGAACACGACTCACGAGTTTGTTAATAACTCGAGAGTTTTTTCTGTATCCGTTCTTGAAAAAGATACACCTTTGCAGTTCATAGGGAGATTTGGTTTTAGAAATAGCAGGGAGTTCAACAAATTCGAAGGGGTAAACTTTAAGCTCGGAAAAACTGGAGCTCCAATCGTTCTCGATCACGCGGTGGCGTTTTTAGAAGCAGAAGTGGAAAACGAATTTGACGTTGGGACGCACACGATCTTCGTTGGTAAGTTAGTTGACGCAGAGATCATCAGCGAAGCAGACGTCATGACCTACGACTACTACCATTACGTTAAGAAAGGAAAGGCCCCAAAGACTGCCACTGTCTACTTAGAATGACCCCTGAAGAGATCTTAAAAAAGGCGCTGGAGCTCGAGAAGGAAGCGATAAAAATATACAGCGAGATGAAAGAAAAAGCCACCGCCGAGACTTTGGATGTTCTCGAATACCTAATAGCTCAAGAAAGGGAGCACATTAGAATAATAAGCGACAGGTTAAAGGTTTTGCTGTTGCTCAGTAGTAAAGAGGAAGGATGATCATAAGAAGAAGCACGAATGCGAGAATTGCAGAGCTAAAAAACAATTTTCTGGTTTTTTTCTCCTTCAAATAGATACCGATAGCCTCCGTGAGGAATACCACGGAAAAAGTGAAGGTGATAAGCAAAAGGAAAGACAAAGGCTTTGGCAACTTTTCGACTGGGAGATAGCTTTCCCAAATTTTCAGCGAGTAGTAAGCGACAGCGACAAACTCGATCACGACTGCTGCAGCTGTAATCGCAGATGTTTTCTTCCCAATCTCAAACTCTTCCCTTCTTCGCTCCATCTCTATCTGCAGGTAGATCATGTTGAACTTGTTTTCAATCTCTCTTAGAGTTCTTTCACACTCTCCGGCGATTTTCTTGGCAAAATTTGCCGCATCGTTTATTTTTGCCACTTCTTCCTTGATGAAACCACCGAGTTTCTCGACAAGAAACTTCGCGGTTGCAATCGAGGTTTCAGCTTCATCCAACTTAGCAACAAAGTTTGAATAAATTCTAAAAAAGGAGTCTCTCTCCTTCGCGAGTTCTACAGCATATTTTTCGAGATCTTTTTCTTCTCTTTTCAACAACTCTCTTACTTTCGAGACTTTTTCTGCAATTTGGTTTCGATTGAGAAAGCAATCTCTGAGTGCAACCCTCGCAATTGCAATCTCTGAAAATAGGGCTGGTAAGAGATCGTTGAATAGCTCCTCATCGAACTCTGCCTCGATCTCGATAGCTTCCCCAACTCTGTATTTCCCATAAGAGAACTTCTCTCCTTTTTCAACCGTCTTCAATTCGACTTCAAACTCCGCAATAGGAGCTGAAGAAGTCTTGAAGTTTGAGATTAGAAAGAGGTTGGATTTATATTTTCCCAAGAGCACTCCAGCGCCTTCAGCGAAGACCTCTACGTTTTTTGATCTTTTGAAAGTAGGTTTAGCAATTCCCTTAAGCTCATTTAGTATCTTTTCGAGCTCTTTTTCTGTGAAGATCAAGTATTTCATACTCATTTTCTCGTTAAAAGGTAGCCCAAAGTTTCTTGGAACCTCAGCTCGTCGACGGTTTCTAAGATTCTCTTCAGCTGTTTCTCTATTTCTTCAATTGCTCTTTCGCAACCGACCTCTCTTCTTATTTCCACGTAACCTATTGCGATTGCGAGCGGATTTCTGAGCTTATCTGCGAGGTCTTCGAATTGGCGGAGGTTTTCAGCGAGTAGATGGGAAAATATTCTCCTTTGCCTCTCTGCCTTGTAGTGGTTTATCGCAAATCCAAGATCTTCGCTGAGCTGTGAAAAGATTTGGATCTCGTTTTCCGTTAGTTCTCCAACCGAACATAGTGCGAGAACACCCAAGATCTTATCCTCGAAAGTAACCGGAATTACGAGTGATTTTCCTTTCGCATTCGGACACGAGCAATTTTCGAACTTGAACTCTATTTTACCTCTCAGTGGACATTCGGAGGCGTTTGGAACAGCTTCAACGAGTTTTCCAGACTCAAAAAGCCATGCGTATGCATTGATTCCGAACTCCTTAAAGATCATTTGAATTTTTAGCAACAGAGAGTACTCGTCCAACTCTCTGAAAATCTGCTGATTTATCTTGTTTAGGATTTTCAAAGCCCTGGTTGTTTTCTCGAGCTCAATCTCGAGTTTTTTACTGTCCGTAACGTCTCTCGCCACCCCTTCGCTACCAATTGTTTCCCCATTGGAAAACCTTGGCCACTCTAAAACGTCAAGAAACCTCGTTTCGCCGTTCGCAGTTTTGGCTTTGAAGATAAATCTCACGGTTTCTCCCTTTAAAACCCTCTCAAAGTTCTCTCTTAGGATGCCTATTTGATCCTCAAATGCAATTACGCGAGAAGTTTTTCCAATTATGTCCTCTCTTCTGAAACCAAGGATTTCGTAGCTTGGGTTAACTTCAAGAAATCTTCCACGCTCGTCGAGTATAAAGAAGAAATCTTTGGCTTCTTTGAAGAATCTTTGGTAGATTCTCAGTGCTTCGATGTTCCTTTGCTCTTCGGTGTATTCTAATCCTATGAAGACTTCAAAGTTGAAGATTTTCTTTTTTATTATTTTAAAAATTTTATTATTAATTTTTATTATATCTTTATCGACGTTTTCTTTGAGCTTTATTTCCTTTGACATCTTGTTTTCATAAACAAAGCCCTCTCCGATAATTAAAATTGCGATCGGAAAATTCTCAAACACTTCTTCAAGTCTCATCATCAAATCCGATTTATTGCAACTATATAAACCTTTTCATCTTAAACATGTATATTATATACCTACTAATTATTTTAAAAAATTGCCATTCATCGCTTTTTGGAGAAAAAGAGCCACGATCGCCAATCTCGTATCTTTTCCGGAAATTTTCCAGCTAAGAACTCAACTACTGCAAGTCTTAAGTTTAAAATGGAATTTTTTTGAAATCAAGAACTTT
>CALIUJ010000169.1 GCA_938048785.1 uncultured Archaeoglobaceae archaeon
GGGGTTCCTTTGGTCACGGTTCGTATAGAAGTCGATCCCGGAAGCCAGGCCCAGGTTGATTTTGGGTATGCGGGGATGATGGTGGATCCTTTGAGCGGGAAGCTTCGGAGAGCCTGGGCCTTTATCATGACCCTTTCTTACAGTCGGCACCGGTTTGTCCGATTCATCTTCCGTCAGGATATCCAGAGCTGGATTGATTGTCATATTCGGGCTTTTGAATTCTTTGGGGGAGTTCCCGCTTCCGTGGTTCTGGATAATCTTAGGGCCGGGGTGATAAAAGCGGATATTTATGATCCGACCTTGAACCGGGCCTATTCGGAGCTGGAGCGGCACTATGGATTTGTTGCAGACCCGGCCAAAGCAGGAAAGCCCAAACATAAGGGGAAAGTGGAGAGAGGCGTGCCAGTCGTTCGAAAGCATCTTCTTGCAGGCCGCAACTTCCAGGACATTGACGATGCCAATCAAAGAGCTCTCAGGTGGTGTAGAGAAGAGATTGGCATGGAGGTCCATGGGACGACAAAGAAGAAGCCTTTTGAGGTCTTCCAGAAGGAAGAGGCCCCTTGCCTTAGAGCTTTGCCTTCTGAGCCCTTTGAGTGCCCTGAGTGGAAAAAATGTACGGTTCATCCGGATCATCACATTGTTTTTGATAAATCCTATTATTCCCTTCCCACCCGTTGGATCGGTAAGGAGGTCTGGGGCAGAGGAACAAGGCGTCTGGTTCAACTCTTTTACGATGAGCAGTTGATTAAGACCCATCTCCGCGCTGAGCAGCCCGGCACCTGGGTCACTGACCTCTCGGATTACCCGCCAGAGAAGCTTGCCTATCTCATGCCCACACCCACTTACTGTCGCCAGAGGGCCTTTGAGATTGGGCCTCAGACAGGAGCCCTCGTTGAACAGATCCTGAGAGATCATGCCATGAAAAATCTCCGCAAAGCTCAAGCCCTTCTAAGACTGGCAGACAAACATGGCCGACTCTCCATGGAGGCAGCGGCAGAGCGAGCCCTCTTGTTTGGTAACTTCCGCTATCAGAGCATTAAAACGATTCTGGAGAAAGGCTGGTTTTCTTTGGAGGAAGCTCCGTCTCCTCCTCCGCAGCTCTCTCTTTCTCCTCTGGGACAGCGGTTTCTGAGACCTCCCGAGTACTTTGCCCAAAGAGAGGAGGTGGGCTCATGAACCTCCAGCATCAACTCGAACAACAACTCAAAGTCCTTCACCTGGGAGGATTTCTCCAGAGCCTACACCTTCGTCTCCAACAGGTCCAGAGTTCCTCGTTGGGATACCTTGAATTCCTCCAGCTTCTGGTCCAGGATGAGATCGAACGAAGAGAAGCCAAAAAACTCAACCTTCGACTCTCCCGGGCCTCTTTCGAAGAAGAAAAGACCCTGGAGGGCTTTGACTTCTCCTTCAACCCTAAGCTCAATGCCAAACTCATCCGAGATCTCGGCAACTGTAGCTTCATCGAAAAGAAAGAGCATATCCTGCTTTATGGCTCAGCAGGAGTAGGAAAAAGTCACATCGCTCAGGCTCTGGGCCATCAGGCTTGCCGCCTGGGATATGAAGTTCTCTTCACCAAGGCGGTCAAACTCTTCCGTTATCTTCTGGCTGTAAATGAAAAATGGGGTCAAAGCTAAATTATACACTTTACTTGACTCCTGTTATAATTTGTTTCAGTCTTTTTATCTCTGAATTGAATCTCCCATCTTCTTCAATCCTCTTTTCAACACCTCTGACAACATTGGTCACCGCCTGAATAGTTATTCCAAACACAGACCCAATCCCTGCATTCTTCTCACCACTCAGCACCTTCGATAAATACACAGCAACCTTTCTCTGCCCCTCTGCCCTCTTTCTCCGTCTCAACAAATCAGCCTCCGACAAGTTATAATACTTGGCCACACCCGCCACAATCTCATCTATCCCAAACCTCTTCCTGATCCTCCTGATCTCAGGAATAGCTGCCTCATCAGGTAAGATTCTTAGATATCTGATCACTCTCTCCCTAAACCCCTCATCACCCAAAATGCTCCCTACCGCATTCTCCAAAGGAGAACCCTCATCCACCCCTCCATTAACAAATTCCCTGTACCGCCGGATGGCAATATCACGGCGCCTGGAAAAAAGACCCAATGTCTCATCCGTATCCACCAACCCATCGCCCCGAGCACTTACATACTCCCGATAACTACTCCACCTATAATCCTCCGGCCTCCTCACTAACTTCGCCCTCACTGGATTTAAGTGAATATATCTCCCCAATTCCAATAAATATCTGTCCTTATCCACAATGAATGCCTTATACCGCCCTTGAAACAAATGCCCAGACCTCCAGTATCTCCTGTTTATAAAAACCGTATAACTCGTGTTGATGTTCTGCATGATCTGCTTGATATTCCCACGGGGAGTTTCAATAAGAAGATGATAATGATTGGACATAAACACATACCCATGAAGTAGATAACCATACCTCTCCTTGGTCCTCTTCAGGATTTTCTTTAATCTCTCCCTGTCTTGGTCGTCCCAAAATATTTCCCCTCTCTGGTTACCCCTTGACGTGATATGATAAAAAGCTCCCTCGTACTCAATCCGTAATTGCCGTGCCACGACGCAACCATACCGTAGCTAATCACTTATGTCAAGTGTATAATTTAGCTTTGACCCCAATTTTCACCCGTATAAAGAAAATATTTGGTAAATTTCATATAGGATTATATCATCGCGTAACGACTGAAATCAGCGGTGGCTGTAAGCCATCCGTTGGAGTGTTTTGTTAGCGGAATTATCTCAGCTTGTTCAGATCAATACGGAAAAGCAATGGATAAGTCTTGCCCCATTTCTGCCAACGAATTGAACCTGCTTCCGAGACCGACCAGAGACTGCCTTCATCGTCAAAAGCCAGATCTTCAATGCCTATCACCATATCGTAACTGGACAGCAATCGACCCCTCTTAGCGTCGAGCTTATACAGAGTACCGAACTTACTGCTACTTGCTGAAATCCAAAGGTTGCCTTCCATATCGAACGCCGCCCCCTGGGCCTCCACTGGAATGGAAATCGTCCGGACGGCAATAATTTCATTTACTGTCTTGTTGTTATGTGTGTCGAAGACCGATAATGGAAGAAAGTGCCCTTTCGCCTTTTCTGTGTCTTTCTCGTACGAACCGATAAATACCGAAGTCCCGTCAAAATCTACAAAGGAGCCCTTCAGTCGGCCACCCAGCTTTACCGTTGCTATAACAGCAGTTGAGGCACTCTGCCCTTCAAATGCTGATGCCCCGTCTATCTTATAGAGTAGAGACGCCGGGTATCCGAGACGACCAAGATTCCATTCCCGATATGAGCCAGCCCGCCCGCATGCCCACAATCCTCGGGAAGGTCGAAGTGCCCGAGCGTCCTGCCGCTCTCGACGTCGACCTTGTATATCCGACAAGGGCCTTTATCAACCTTCGGGTCAGTACTCCGGTAACCGGAAAGATAAATGGCGCCATCAGCCCAGGTAACGCCCTGGGGGACGTAACCATCGTCGATCCCAGGAGCCCAGATCATTTTTGTTATTGCTTGATCGTTTGGCATGGAGCTTGGGGCGCCCAATACGTGGCTTGGCTTCTTCCCAAGCACCTCAATCGCGCTCGCCGTCATTGGAAGGAACGCGAAGAGCACAACACCAGTGACTACTATCGATCTCATAAAATGACAATGCATGATCTTCCTCTGCTAACGCTAAGGCTCACCGGTTGCCAGGTTTGTCGGCAATCCGGTGAAGCCGTTTGTTAGAACTCATTACTTCTCGTTTTTTAAAACTCTGAGTTCTAATGCTTTCCTCTCATTATTATTAAAATGCTTTACAATTGTACTGCCTGTATGAGTAGCTATGTAAGGCTCAATCGCTCCCAGAAGAAAAAGAATGTCCCTTCGGAGGTTGCCACTGTATTCCGTGATCGCTGCTGTCCGCCATAATGGACATTTCAAAGAAGGCTTATATTGGTGAGATTTTTCATCATAGGAAATAGGACATTCTGAAGAAATGTCAAAGGCGTCAAGTATTATAATGGTGAAATACTTTGTAGTCGTATAAGGTGTAATGGTACCACTGAAATAATCAGTACCAGACCCCTCAAGCATAGTACCCTTGAATATATCAAAACCCCGTCTCTGGATACTCCCACGGACTTTATATTCCTGTTTATCAGAGCGATGTATCTTGTAATCGAGAAAAATCAAAAAACGTTCATCGACAGCCTCATCACATTTATATATCAATTCTTGGATATGCGGTTTTTCTAATACCTTTTTTCGTTCTTCTTCGGATATTTTTTTTAATTCTTCGGACAATCTTTCTAATTCTTCTTTGCAATTTGGGAGTTCGGATATGTCAACAAGGCCCCTTGAAGCCAATACTTTACGTACTTCTATGTCTATCTTCTCGGGGCGTGTTGTATTATATAGCAACGCATAGTATCTTTTAACTTTAGCCGAAGGTTCAACAACTGAATCAACAGCTACATAATGACGCGCCACACATCCTGACAAAAAAGTTACAGCTATAAAAACAATAATTATTGTTTTTTTCATTTTTTGTCCTCCAATGTGTTCTAACATTATTTTTTAAATTTATTCTATTTATAAACAGATGGTAAACCGAT
>CALIUJ010000170.1 GCA_938048785.1 uncultured Archaeoglobaceae archaeon
GAAGTCTTTGACGGCGTTATTCTCACTGTTGTCCGATATGGGGAGATTTACGGTGAGTTAGACCTTACGCTGCGCCGATACGCCGACAGACCAGAAGATTTGCTTCCCCGCTGCCGTGTGGTGAGGGAAACTTGAGAGAGGCTTGGCGTAATGATGCGACCCAATCAATGTTTTTTTGAAAAGAGTGTCAAGGAGTAGGTGGATGAGGTCGGCGACGATCATCACCGTTGCAAATCTGAGCAATTAGCAGGGATAAGTTTTGCTTGCGCCAAACTTTCATCAGCATGTAAAAGATGCTCCATAGTGCGTCGCATTTCCTACCCCCTGTTGCTACTATAGGTTCAAAATCTGAAGGGGCAAAAGTTTTATCGGCTCTGTTTGATGGAACTCCCTTTTCTGTCCGTTAATTCCCCGACAACAATTTTCAGGAATTTACCCTACAGCAAAAACTTGCCCTAAACTGAAAGTTGGGAAAGGAAGTTGGAAGCAAAGGTGTGGTTGAAGTGGCTCAAGGTTTGGCTGCTAATTGCCTGCACTGCCTTTTAAAGGAGGGAGAGTAGCGTGGCTGATGGGAATGGACGGGCATTCTTGTTTGGTTTTAGTCCAAAAGCGTTAGAGACACGCTTTGTTTTAAACCCTGAGGTTATTTTGAGAGACGAATCCCGAATTCATCCAGACCTGTATCTTGTTAGGCTTGTGCGGCGAGGAGTAGTTTATTGTGTTGATAAGGTTGCATTTGACTGCCTTGTTTACCTTTTTCAACCACGACGGTTGCAAGATGTCATTAACTACTACCTTCGGATCAGCGGTTATGATGTGAACAAGGAAACCGTTCAGAATTTCAAGTCTTTGATGGCTAAGTTGGTTATGGATGAAGTGGTTTGGCACTTACCTAAAGGGACTTCATACACGCCTCCCTCGCGCCCAATTTACCTTCAGGTGCCCGAGGATTTCCAGTATCCCAGTGTCTATGAACCCTTTTCTTTTCCCTTCAATGTGGCTTTCGTCCCTACCGCCTATTGCAATCTTAAATGTCTCCACTGCATGGCTTCTCAATTACCTCGTGGCAAAGGAGAACTCTCTCTTGAAGAGATATTTGGACTTTTAACTTCTCTGGACGAGGCAGGTACATGGTCGTTAAAAATTAGTGGCGGTGAGCCAATGACCCACCCTCAAATTGAGGACATTCTCCTTTATGCAGCAAGATGCAGGTTTAGTGTGGCTTTTCTAACAAATGCTACTTTAATCAATGAGCAAAATATTACTACTTTTGCTACTGTTGCTCAGATGAAGGGGGAAAAAGGTTTTGCTTTAGGTATCTCCTTAGATGGGGCTAGTGCTGAAACCCATGAATGGCTTCGTAGGGTTCCTGGGAGTTTTTGGAAAACTTTACATGCACTGGAATTGTTAAAACAAGCAAATATCCCATTTAATATCAATTCTATCGTTCATCGCAAAAATCTCCACGAATTAGAAAAAATGATAGAAATAGCTTTTGATAAAGGCGCTACAAGTATTGCGTTCGTTATCCCCTGCCCTTTGGGGAGGGCGTCAGGAAATAAAGAACTGGCTTTCTTAGCAGAAGAGGTTAGGGCTATAGGCGAAAAGGTTGCTCGGCTTCAGGAGAAGTATCCGAATGTCTCCTTTGAGCACAGACATACGGTTTTCCCCAAACAATTCCACCCACTACCGTGGGCAAAACCTAAGAGCAGGTCTCCTGATACAGAGTTCATCGCACCTCCTCCAGGAACATGCCCGGCAGGGATGACCCATATGGCGATAAGTTCTTACGGCATAGTCTACCCTTGTATTGATGCCTTAGGAGTTGACGACATGGCGATGGGAAACATTCGTGAAGAAGATATTGTGCAAATCTGGCGTAAGGAGTCATGGAATTTGTTCAGAGGCGGTTTCACCTTTGATCAACTATGGGTGTGTAACACTTGCTCCTCTCGGGAATATTGTGGAGTTATGCACTGCCGAGCATATCCTTGGGCTTCCCTTGGTGATCCTTACGGTCCAAAGCCTGAATGTCTGCGCAATTTTAAAGGCTTAGGTATCCCTCCCGAGATTGTTCGTCGGTTTAAGGATAAATTGGTGCCCTTATTTGACGGCGAGATATAAGCCGCCACAGGAAAAGGGCGGTCAGTAATAAAGAAACGATGGGGAAAAAGGGGGCGAAAAAACATGATGAAAAACAAAAAGGTCAAGTTAGCAGTTCAAAGGACTGAAGAGTGTTCCCTTCCGTCACGAAGGGATTTCTTGGAGAAGGGGAAGATGGTTGCCTTGGCTTTATTGGGGATTACTATTGGCGCAAAAAGCGCTGAAGGGCAAACAGACAAAAACAAACACTTTCGCACTGTTGAAATTCCTGGCGTTGTTGAATCCATAACATATCAGTGTGCAGGAGGAAACTGTACCGACCGATGCGTTAATCTCTGCCCTTGCCACTCGCAATGTAGTAACTCAGGCTGTACTCCCAAGTGCTAATCGTTTAAAGGGTGTATCTTTATTGTTATAACTTCAGATGCTTGCTAATTGCAAGTATATCATTTATAGTTTGAAAAGATTTATTTATTACTGAAATGAGAATAAAGCGCTTTAAGGTAGAAAAGAAGAAACAAGAAGTTTTATTAATAGAGCAATGAACTAAAGGAGTTGGTTCTATGAAAGGATATAGCATCATTGAATATCTCTCCCACCGGCAGGATAATGCTGATGAAAAAAGTCATAGCAATTTCCACCTGTTCCGTGCCCCTGATGGTAAATCCTTCCTTTTTGAAGCGGGTTCTGGGTTGTTTTTTTTGAATTGAGTGATTTGGGGTATGCATTCACGCGCTTATTGCTGCTTCCCGATGAGCGAGTTCAGGAAGAGGCAAAGTCCATTGCCGAGAAGTTTCCCGTTCCCGATATCACATACCAACTGATTATCTACAAGGGTGTAATTAGGCTTTTGGAGGGGTGAAAGAAATGAGGGATAAATGCGCTTCGGTCAAAAAATAGTTTCTTTTCCTGTCCCTCTTTTGGCTCTTGGTGGTGATGAATAGAGGGGCTGGGGGAGAAGAACCATCCCGAGAGCGTCCCTACATTCCCGCCATTAAAGTCAACGAACCACCTAAGATTGACGGGATGTTGGACGATGATGTATGGCAAAAGGCTGCAAAAGTAAAAGGATTCTGGAGATCAGACCGAGACGAAATCGCTCAAGAGCAAACGGAAGTATGGAT
>CALIUJ010000171.1 GCA_938048785.1 uncultured Archaeoglobaceae archaeon
CTCGTCTCTGGAAAAGCGGATGCGATCACGCTTATAGTTGGTGGTAAGCTCAAGTTACAGGGCGACATGGCATACATGATGCGAAACATGGCTGCGGTGCGAAGGTTTACAGAGCTAATGGCTTCTATTCCGATTACTTAACCCCGAAAGTTTTTCATCGACTTGATATCCTTATAAAAATTTTTGAACATTTGTTTCGCACAGCCTTGGGATGTCCGCGGATCATCCCACCTAAAAAAATTTATATTTCAAGAATCGACTTCTTGTTGAAGCATGAGGCATTCAAAGAAGTTTAAGGAATACTTTGAGGATATAAAGCCAGTGACGGATGAGGAGCTTGAGGAGCTTTTGAACGATCCGCCAAGGGGAAACGAGAGGAGAAAGAGCTTAAAAAAAGCTAAGAAAGAGCTTTACAAGGATTATTAGCACAAACCTACGAGCTCCTCAAGCGCCTTTTTTTGATCCTTCGCCTTAACGACCCCGCTTGCGAGTAGCACACCTTCTGCGCCAAGTTCGAGGGCTCGAACGTAGTCTTCGTGCGTCGTTATTCCTGCGCCGCAAAGAACGCGAACCTCTTCGCAAACCTCCTTAGCTACCTTTACAGCTCTTTCCACAACTTCGGGTTCAGCTTTGCTAACTGCAATTCCAGAACCGATTAGCTCAGGTGGTTCAACCGCCACAAAGCTCGGTCTCAAAGCTGAAACCGCCTTAGTCGTTGAAACGTTGTTCGTGCAAACTATGGAGATCATTTTAAGCTCTCTCAGCTTTGAAACGCAGAAGTCTATGTCTGCGAGTTTCATTCTCTTTTCCGAGTGGTTTATCAAACTCCCCTTGGCTCCGTATTCCTTTATCATCTCAGCGTTTACTGCGCCTGTGAAGGCGCCAAAATCAACTGCGTCGATGTGTTGCGCAAAAACATCGATTTTAACTTCTTTCGCAACGATTGGTAAATCGAGAAAGTTCACAGCAACTGCTATATACGTTCCACTGCGCTCTGAAACGTTTTCAGCGATCTTTGCGAGCTCCAAGGCTCTTTTACCAAATCCCTCTCTGTAGGCTTTAAAGTTTAGGAATATCATAGAACCACTAAAAGTCCGTCATTATTCTGAACTGATCTGTGTCGGGCTTTAAAACGTTCATGAACCTCCTAACAGCTCCTTCAACGTCTCTGGCTTTCGTTATCGCTCTTCCAACAATTACGATATCCGCACCCGAAGAGATAACTTCTGAAACGTTCTCTGGTCTTATGCCACCTGCGACTGCGACTAAGACTTTAAACTTCTCCTTTATTTCTCTCGCAATCGACCATGGTGGTGGAGAGTTCTCTGCATCGATTGCCCTGTGAAGCTCAACGACGTGAGGCAAAGCTTCTTTTGAAATAGCCTCCAATCTTGCAACAGGATTCTCGACGTTGAGCATATCGATGAACGTCATAATACCAGTTTTCTCCGCCTCGTTTATTCCCTTGGCGATCGTGCTAATTGGAGCGAGTCCAGAGATTACTACAGCGTTTGCAGTTGCATCCGAAGCCATTCTAACTTCGAGATTTCCAACGTCGAGCGTTTTAAGGTCTAAGATGAAGAATGCGTTCGGTTTAATGTCTCTAAGCTTAAGCACAACTTCGCTTCCGTATTTCTTCACCAATGGTGTTCCAATTTCAAAGATTATGTGATCGCTTTCCGGAATCTGGGAAATTATCGCGATAACTTCTTCGAGATCTGGAATGTCAAATGCGATCTGTAGATAAGGTGGATCCCAAAGCTTTGTGAGCTTTCTACCAACGAGTGGATGTGCGCTTCGGTCTTTTTCGTAGAGCATAGTTCCAACGTCTGGGAAGTTGTTCATAGCCCTTTTTATCGCAAGCTTCGTCGCACCGTAGTTGTAGTAGTATATCTTGTGCTTGTTTTTTGCCATCGGATGAATGAAAACGCTCACGACGATCAAGTAGTCCTCAACTCTCTCCTTTGGAATGTGCCCTTCCTCAACAGCATCTGCGATTGCCTTCGCAACTGCGGCTTGTGCAACTCCAAAAACGAGTTCAGCTTGCTCCATGCTTTTAACGGTGACCTTTGGCACTATTACCGCTGGAGGTTTTGTTATCAAGTTTGGCCTCAGCACCACGAGCAACGGCGTGTGTCCTGCGGAGAGGTTTGCGATGGCGTTTGCAAAAGCTGTAGCCACTGGGCTATCCTTTGTTCCTATCAGCAGATCAACATGCGCAACCTCGTAACCTTCGCCGATCAAAGCTTCTCCAACACGAAATTCCATGTCGACATTTCGCAACGCTGTAATAAACTTTTTGTTCAAAGCGCATTTTGATTGTGAAGCAGATAGTAGTTTACTTCGTTGGAATCGCTGGATCAGGAAAAACTTATCTCACCAAGGCTTTCTCAGATTGGCTCGATTCGAGAAGTGTGGATCACATGACGATAAATCTCGATCCTGGAGCTGACTACGTTCCATATTCCGCGGACGTCGACGTGAGGGAGTGGTTCACACTTGAAGACGTGATGCAAAAATACCACGTGGGCCCCAACGGGGCGCAGATAATTTGTTCTGACCTTCTTGTAACTCTCTTGGACGATATAAAGTTTGAAATCGATCTTTCAAGCCCAAGCTTCATTTTAATCGATACTCCTGGACAGATGGAGATATTCACGGTTAGAGAGAGTAGCAAAGTCATCGTTGAAGCGTTGGGCAGAGAAAGAAGTGCAATGGTATTCCTCTTTGACCCAATCGTTTCTAAAACCCCGCTTGGATTTCTATCTCAGCTGTTCATGGCGAACTCCGCAGTATTTCGTCTTGAAATTCCACAGATAAACGTTCTCTCAAAATCCGACACGTTGGGAGAAGAGGAAGTTGAAAAGATACTCCGATGGAGCCAAGACGTGGACTACCTTGGGACTTTCTTGGAAAAGAAGACCTTGAGTCTTGAGCTTTTCCGTGCTCTAAAAGATTCTGGGTTTTTTAGACCTCTGATCCCAGTCTCTGCGATGAACAGCTATGGACTTGAAGATATCTACGATTGCCTGCAAGAGTTCTTTTATGGAGGAGAAGATATAGAAAGAATAATATTTTAATTTTCTAACTGTTTTCCTATGAGCTCGTTGAAAATTTCAATGAATTTTTCCTCGCTACCAAAGGGTATTAACGCTCCCGCAGCAACGTTGTGCCCCCCACCACTACCGCCAACCGCTTCTGAAGCGAGCTTTATCGCTTTGCTCAGGTTCAGCCCCCTCTCGACAAGCCGGTAATTTGCCCTCGCCGAAACCTTTACACCATTGTCGCTTTCCGCAAACGCGATTATTGGCTTCTTTGGATTTTTTACAAGGCTCATCCCCGCTATGATTCCGATGATCGTGTCTTTTATCTCTTTACCAGCATGGAAATACTGCACGTTTTTCAACTCCTTTATCCCAATCTCTTCAACGAGTCGAATTCCATTGGCGATGTTTTTTCTGTGGTTTTGTAGTAAAGTTCTTGCTCTACTAAAAGCCTTTTCGTCTCCAAAACAAACGCCAACACCAATTTCTGCTTCTCCGTATCTCGCGGTCGCGTTCAAAAGTGTCGAAAATTCCATCGCATCCCTTTTTTCGCAACCCTCTGGTTGGTGTAGGAGAATGTAGCACTCGCCAGCGATCCTCTTTATCTCGTCGTATCCCAGCCCAAAGTCCATGCAATGTCTTACGATGGCAGAAACCACTTTTCTCTTCTCTTCCTTCGTGATCTCGATCCATTTTTTCCAAGGATCGATTCCAAGAGAGTTCAAAAACTTCAAACTGCCGTTCTCATCTCCAGTGATCCCCGGAATAATTGGATCCGTGTTGTATTCGAGCATTTTTGCGATCGGTCTTGTTTGTTTTCCAAAAAATCTTAGATCTCGCTGAACTTCGATGATCTCACCATTTAAAAATTCAACAAGCCTTCTGTTAAATCCAACGAGTTTTCCAAATCTCGAATCTTGTAGGTCTCCGACTGCGCCAACTATTGCCAACTCGGCAAGTCTTGGGTTAGAAGATAAGCGGTTTGCGACCATGAGGGTTGCAACGGATCCAGACATCTCGACGCCACCGTCGATGCTGAAGTCGTGCGGATTCAACTGTTTCGTGCAACTTCTCTCTGGAACGTGGTGATCTGTGATTATGAAGTCGATACCATCGAGACTGCTTAGCTGACCACTTCCGAGGTCCGTAAACCAAACAAATACGTTTTCATCCTTTATTTTCTCGATCTCCGCCTTTTCGAGCTGTTTCACGAACCTTACTCTCGTCTCGATTCCAGCATCTTCAAGCGCCTTCTTTGCAATCGATCCCGAGGTTATGCCGTCTGCATCTATGTGCGTAACAACAAGAACTTCTTTCTGTTCCTTTACGATCCCCGCAAGTTCTGAGGCTCTTGCAAAGAGCTCCTTCACAAAACTACTCCACGGAAAAATTAAAAAGTTTACTCGGTTACAGCGAATGGATCAAGAGGAAAGATTTAAATTACATCCAACCTAATTTTAGACATGATGACGAATGCGAAGCTTATTGAGGAAACTTTTAAGAGCGCAAAAGCGTTGAACGAGTTTGTTTTGACCCTAATGAGTCCAAAAACATACTTTAGGGAGCTCGAAGACAAAGAGATCGAGGATTTTTACATTAACAGCACAAAATTCTTTTTCGAACTTAACAAGGCTTACTGGGGTTTTGTTTTCGAGTTGACTCAAGCTCTGGCTAAGGGGGAGGGCGAAGAAGTTGTAAAGGTTGTTAATAAAGCAATGGATAGATTTGAAACCGCATACGCAGAATACATGAACAACGCGGTTGTTTCAGCGATCATTAACTCCATAAACAGCGCCTATCTGCGGAGCCTTGCAAGTATACAAAACTTTACGAGCGCTTTTCTGCATGCGATGGGCATGGTTTCTAAAAAAGACGTGATCGCGTTGTCTGAGGCATACGTTGATCTAAAAGGAGATATAAAGAAGGAATCGAGGAAGATAAGGGAGGAGATAAGAATCCTTAGAGAAGAGTTGGAGAAGCTAAGGGCGGGTGGTTCGAATGTTGGCTGAAATGCTCCGCAACTACAGGAGGGCTTTGAAACTCGGTGAATGGTTCCTGAAGAACAACCAATTTCTGCAGATGACCGAGGACAAACCCTACTTGATTCCCGATGTAAAGATTGGTGCAACGCCAAGGGTTGAAATCTCTTCGGACGACGGTGTGAAACTGTTCCGCTACGAACCGAGGACTGAGAAGCAGTTCGAAACCCCTGTGCTCATAGTCTACGCTTTGATAAACAAGCCATACATTCTCGACCTAACTCCGCAAAGAAGCGTTGTAAGGAAATTGCTTGACGCAGGATTTAACGTTTACATGCTTCGCTGGGGAGATGCAACGATTGCAGACCAATTTTCGCTTGACAGCTACATTGACATCTTTCTTTACGATTTCGTCGAAGATGTGAAAAGCGATGCAAACGTTGACAAGGTAACAATCCTCGGCTATTGCATGGGCGGAGGAATGAGCGCAATTTACACTGCGCTTTACCCAGAAAACGTTCGAAATATAATCTTCTTGGCATCGACTCTCTACTTTGAAAAGGAAGTGGGCGGTCTCGTAACATTGTCCGACAAACGCTTCTTCAACCCCGAAGAAGTCGTTGCACCATTTGGCTACGTCCCATCTTGGTTCTTGACGGAGCGCTTCAAAATCCTCGAGCCTTGGGACAACTACGTTGGAAAATACATAAACTTATTCCTAAACGCCGAGGACGAGAACTTTGTCGACGACTTCTTTAGGATGGAGCGCTGGATCCACGATGGCGTAAACGTTGCACCAGGAGCCTACGTGAGATACAACCAAGAGCTATACCAAAGCAACTCTCTTGCAGAGGGAAAGCTATACATAAAGGGAAAAAGGGTCGATCCGAAGCGCATCACGATGCCAACTGCAGCAATAGTTGGGCTGAGGGATCACTTGGCTCCTCCAGAGTGCACTCTAAAATTCTTGGATAGAATTGGGAGCAAAGACAAAGCTGTTTTCAAAGCGGACGTTGGTCATGTGGGACTCGTAGTTTCCCGCAGAGGTATGGCCCTCTGGGACGACGTTGCGAAATGGCTCTCGCAGAGGAGTGGAGAACTTAAGAGAACGAAAGAGATTTGAATGTTCAAACCAAAGGCAATTGCAATCGACATCGATGGAACTCTGACCGACAAAAGGAGAGCGATAAACTGCAAAGCGGTTGAAGCGCTTAGAAAGCTAAGGATCCCAGTGATTCTCGCAACTGGAAACGTTTCTTGCTTTGCAAGGGCGGTTGCGAAGATGATCGGCGTTTCCGACATCGTTATCTGCGAAAATGGAGGAGTTGTTCGATTTAGCTACGATGGCGAGGACATAGTTCTTGGGAACAAGGAGAAGTGCGTTAGGGCAATGGAGGAGCTTAAAAAACATTTTTCCATTGAGCTACTTGACTTTGAGTTCCGGAAATCAGAGGTTTGCATGCGCAGAACCTTTGACATTCAGAAGGCGAGAGAGATTTTAAAAGGCTTCGACGTAAAGCTCTTGGACTCTAACTTTGCTTATCATATCGCAGACAGCGCGGTGAGCAAGGGAAAGGCGTTGGAGTTTATTGCCAGACATATTGGAATTGATACAATGGATTTTGCAGTTATCGGCGACTCAGAGAACGACATAGAGATGTTTGAAGTTGCTGGCTTTGGAGTTGCGGTTGCCAACGCAGATTTGAAGCTTAAGGAGATCGCAGACTTGATCACACCTTCGAGCGATGGCGATGGGGTTGTCGAAGCTCTTGAGTTCCTCGACTTAATTTAGCGGTCAGAAATTCCATATCAATCCTTTTTCCGAGCAGTATCTCGATCGCTTCGCTTATCTCCCTTGCAACGATCTGCGAAGGTCTCGCGTCTCTTTTTATTTTCACGTTTTTGCAGAAATCGTCGACATAAACGAAGAACTCTTTTCCTTCAAACTCGAAGCTCGCAAGCTCATCACCTTTTTTTAGAATCGAAAAGGGGTAAATTTTGCATGCAATTGGTTTGGAGTTTCCGAGAGAGCAAAGATTTCCGATTTGAAAGGGACAAGAGTTACCAATCTTTTTTATAAAAAATCTCCCAGCTTTTTCCTCTACAAGTCCCGTGCTTTTCAGCTTCAAGTACTCGTAAGCCCGCAGCCTGACTTTGTATCGCGTGCAACAAACACCACAAGCTTCGCAATGCCATGAAGATACAAGCCTCCATGGCACATGCATAAAAAAGGTTTGAAACTGCTTAAATAATTTTCATCCGTATCCTACGGGCTTTGCGGAAACCTTTATCTTCTCCGCCCTCATTCTCTCTTCGAATCTCTCGTAGAAGCTAAGCATCGTATCGCTGACACTTGGCTTGATCTTCTTGAGCGCATCATAGAAGTGCCTAATCTCCACTTTTTCTGCATTTGGATTCTCCCTCAGCGCAAGCATCACTGCTTCTCTGCATATCGCTTCAATGTCTGCGCCGACATAGCCTTCGGTCATTTCTGCAAGTTCGCTCAAGTCAACGTCTTCTGCGAGTGGCATGTTTCTCGTGTGAATTTTGAAGATCGCAAGTCTACTCTTCTTGTCGGGTGGTCTAACGTAGACAAGTCTGTCAAATCTGCCAGGTCTTAGTAAGGCGGGGTCTAAGATGTCTGGGCGATTCGTGGCTGCGATCACAACAACACCTTGAAGCTCTTCGAGCCCGTCCAATTCTATTAGAAGCTGGTTTAATACTCTTTCCACTGCTCTAGTACCCTCGTCAATTCCACGCATCTGTGCGATTGCGTCGATCTCATCGAAGAAGACTATGCAAGGTGCAACTTGCCTCGCCTTTCTGAAGATCTTCCTAACCGCTTTTTCGCTCTCCCCAAGCCACTTGCTCAATAACTCTCCGCCTTTCACGCTTATGAAGTTTGCCTCGCTCTCGTTCGCAACCGCTTTCGCAATCAACGTTTTTCCCGTGCCCGGTGGACCGTAGAGCAAAATACCCTTTGGTGGCTTTATGCCAAATCTTTTGAATTTCTCTGGATACTTCAAGGGCCATTCGACAGCCTCTATTATCTCCCTCTTCACGTCTTCGAGTCCTCCGACATCGTCCCAGCTAATCTTTGGAATCTCTACGAGCACTTCTCTCATTGCAGAGGGTTCTATCTCCTTCAAAGCTTCGATAAAATCTTCCCACTTTACCCTAATCGATTCCAATACCTCCATTGGAATTTCATCTGCTTCGAGGTCTATTTCTGGCAGATATCTTCGCAGGGCTTTCATCGCCGCTTCCTTGCAGAACGCCTCAATGTCTGCGCCCACAAAACCATGGGTTTGATCTGCGAGTTTTCTGAGCATCGTCCTCACGATTTCGGACTCTACCTCGTTCACGAGTTCGGTTTTTAGCAAAGTCTTCACGACCTTCTCAACTTCTCGTTCGCTCTCGAGTTTTTTCACTTCTTCGATCGCAAATTCAATATCCTTTAGGGTTTTCATGTCATCGACGTTCTTCTTCACCCTTTCCAGTGCCTCAAGAACGAATTCTCTAAGATACTTCGGCTCGAGAGGCATGTTCCTCGTGTGTATCTGTAGTATCTCGAACCTACCTTCTCTGTCTGGAACTCCGATCTCGATTTCTCTGTCAAATCTCCCTGGTCTTCGCAACGCTGGATCAACTGCGTCAATGCGATTCGTTGCTCCGATCACGATCACTTGCCCCCTTTCTTCGAGTCCATCCATCAGAGTTAAAAGCTGTGCAACAACCCTGCGTTCAACTTCTCCAGTCACATCCTCCCTTCTTGGAGCAATTGAATCGATTTCATCGATAAATATTATGCTCGGAGCATTCTGCTTAGCCTCTTCAAATATTTCCCTGAGTCTTTGCTCCGATTCGCCGTAGAACTTGCTCATGATCTCTGGACCGTTGATCGTGAAGAAGCTTGCTCCGATCTCGTTCGCAACCGCTTTCGCGATCAACGTTTTTCCCGTGCCTGGTGGGCCGTGGAGCAAAACGCCCTTTGGTGGCTCTATTCCGAGACGTTTGAAAAGCTCTGGATATTTCAATGGTAGCTCTATTATTTCTCTGACTTTTTGAAGTTCTTCTTTCAACCCTCCAATGTCCTCGTATGTAACGCCGTGTTTCCCAATCTTTTCAAAGCCCTTCGCTGGATGGTCGCGATAGACGACTTTCGTAGACTCGTCTATTATCACCGGTCCTTTGGGTTCTGTTTTTATTGCCACAAAAACGACAGCTTGACTTTGTTGACCAAATCTCCCCAAGCCCGTGATCGCGGGAGAGCCTATTAATGGAACATAATCGCCCTCAACGAGCGGGCGTTTCAAGAACTGATGTTTCAAGTATTCTCCGGGGTCGATACCATAGACACGCATTTCAATCTTTTTCGTTGGGGCTAAAACGACGACTTTTGCAATCTCATACTCCGTCTTTCTTATCCTAACGACATCTCCCACCCCAACGCCAGCGTTTTCTCGTGTGAAGTGATCTATCCTAATTATGCTCTTGCCCCAGTCTCTTTTCGGAGATCTCCAGACCTTTGCAACGGTTTTTCTTTTACCCTCTATCTCTATGACATCTCCCGGAGAGATTTGGAGCTTCATCATCGCATCTGGGTCGAGTCTTGCAATTCCTCTTCCTGAATCGCTGGGATAAGCTTGATTGACCTTGAGCAGTAATTCCATCCTTACCACCTAAAACAATTTTTATTTCGAGGATAAAAAGACTTTGGTGGTTGTATGAAAGTTGCAATATTCGATGCCTTCAATGGAGCGAGTGGAGACATGATACTCGCATCTCTCATCGGAGTTGCGTTGAGAGAAGAGGATCTAAGGAGAGTCGTGCAAGCCTTTTCACTCGAGATCGATTTTGATGTGAAAGAAGTTATGAAGAGAGGTATAGTTGCGAAGAGAGTCGAGGTTAGGGAGAAGTATAAGGAGAGAAGTTTCCCCGAGATCCTCGAACTTCTTGAAAGATCGGATTTTGATGCGGAGGTTAAAGAGGATGCGAAAAAAATATTTGAGATCCTCGCAAGAGCTGAAGGAGCGATTCATGGTAGAGATTACAGATCCGCAAAGTTCCACGAGGTTGGGAGCGATGACGCGATCTTCGACATCGTTTGCTCCGCAATTGGTATCAGAAAGCTCTTGTCTCTTGGCTATCGAATCTTTGCAAACCCCATAAGACTCGGTGGCGGGTTTGTTAAAATTACCCATGGGACTTTCCCAGTTCCGAGCCCTGCGGTGCTCGAAATCCTAAGAAATTCAAAGCTCGAGGTAATCTTTGATGGTCAGGGAGAACTCTTGACACCCACTGCCACTGCGATCCTTGGCTACTATTGCGAGGGAGTCTTTAGATATCCGCTTAGGATCGAAAAAATTTCTTACGGAGCTGGAAGATACGAAACCGAGGTTCCAAACGTTCTTAGATTGATCCTCGGATTTTCAGAGCTTACCGATAGCATCGCAATTCTCGAAACTTTGGTCGACGATTTGAGTGGTGAAGAGCTTGGATTCGCTTTGGAGAGATTGAGAGAGATTAATCTCGACGTTTTTGCAATTCCGGTGATGGGAAAGAAATCGAGAAACGCAACACTCATAAAGATCATAACCAAGCTCGAAAACGCGGAAGAGATGGCTTTGAAACTTATGAAGGAGACAGGTAGCTTGGGAGTCAGAATAATCCCGGTTTACCATCGAATGATCGCGGACAGGGAGATTGAAGAGAGAGAAGTTTCAATAGGGGATAGAAAATTTAAGGTAAAGTTTAAGGTATCGAGAGCTCTTGAAACTAAAAAGCCCGAGTTCGAAGACGTTGCAAAGATTGCAAAAGAACTCGACTTGCCGATCTTCAAGGTTTACAGGTTGTTAAGGTGTGGAGATGTTAATCCCAAGCGGGAGTAAGTGTATAGATTCTCTGCTCGGCGGTGGAATCGAGACGGGAACGATAACCCAGATATATGGAGCAAGTGGCACGGGAAAGACTACGCTATGTTTAATGTTTGCGAAAAACGCTTCGAAGTCATACAAAGTAGCTTACATCGATACCGAAGGACTTTCAGCGGAAAGGGTTAAGCAGATTTTTCAAGAAGTTTCTCTCTTCTCCAACGTATTTGTATACGAGGTTTACACGTTCAAGCAACAGGGAACCGCGCTCAGGGAAGCAGAAAAGCTGTGCAAGGAGGAGAAGGTCAAGTTGATAATTGTGGACAGCTTTACAGCTCTCTACAGAAGTGAGCTCGAAGATGAGGAGAGACAGTTGAAGGTTAAGAGAGAACTAACCGCTCAGCTCACGTTCCTTCTCGGACTTGCAAGGAAGCTTGACCTCGCGGTTTTGATCACGAACCAGATGTTCACAGACATAAAAACTGGACTCGACAAGCCCTTGGGTGGGACAAGCATAGAGCACCTTTCAAAAACTTCTATACTTCTCGAACGCATAAACTCACTGCGGAGGGCTACGCTCACGAAGCATAGGTTTAAGAAAGAGGGAGAGAGCTGTGAGTTCGTGATAACGAACAATGGAATAGAGCCTTAGCGAAGGAGCGGTAAATTACCCGTGACTTTGTCTATCTTCCTACTTTCATCCGGACCAATTGCGATCGCAGTTATTGTCCCCGGCGGGACCTCGGTTAACCCCGCGTCTTCTACGATCGCTGTAACCAATTTCTCCTTTTCAGCCTTAAACCTTATATCGAAGAGCTCTTCGAGATTCGCCACTTTTAAAACCACCTTCTTCTGTCCTTCTCTGAGCCAGATCTCCCTTTTTTCCCTATCGCTCTTCAAAAATCCCAAGATGCTTGCATGCGCAACTTGAACCGCGAGCTTACCGCGAGATAGATTTAGATCGTCTCGAACAACTATGACTTGTTTATACTCCATTACCCTCCCCAAAACCAAACGCTCGAAGCTCCTCGTCGCTCACGGCTTTAGATCTGCTAAGCCACTTGTTCGCAATTTCTAATCCCTTTTTCTCGTCAAAATCGTCGATAATTATCTTTTCTCCATCGAAGAAAACCCTTTCCATGGGAACTGCAACAAACTTGTCAAAGACTTTGACGATCAAATAGTTCTCGAAAACATCAATGCTTTCTCCGTATTCCATTCCATTTCTGTAGACAAATCTACATATGAGATCCATGCTCTCCATGAACCCAGGTTTTTTAAAACTTTACGCTCATCGCATCGCTACCTTTTCAACCTCTTCTTTCTTATGAACTCGCGCATTTCTTGATCGGATTTAAAAGTTCCCAAGGTTGAGATACCGTTGAAATCACTCATCTTCTCGACTCTCTTCTCTACATCCTCTTTTATCTTCCTCCTCCTCTTCACGCGTTCCGAATCCACATCAGGATTTTCGCTCATAAAAATATTTCCAACAGTAATATAAATATTTTTTGATCTGACCATCGCAGAGTTAACGGCTCCTTTGGAGAAAAGTTTATCTTACTCCTCGTTCTCGCTCTTGCATGAGGCTTCTGCTGATTCACGCAGATTACATCGAATACGAGGTAAAAGAAAAAACGAAGCTTGCGGAGGATTTCGAAGAGAAAGGTGATCGTGTTGAAGAAGTTCTTGTTGCTTTCACCTCTGTTGAAAAAGGAGACAACGAGGAAGTTGTCACCAAGGCTGTGGGGGATATCTTGGATGTTGCAAAAAAAGTTGATGCGAAGAGAATTCTAATATATCCCTATGCTCATCTGTCTTCGAACCTTGCAGACGCTGAGACGGCGGTTTCAATTCTTAAGAAGATGGAATCGGAAATCGCAAAAGAGTTCGAAGTGAAAAGGGCACCATTTGGTTGGTATAAAGCTTTCAAGCTTTCGTGCAAAGGTCATCCGCTGAGCGAACTTTCAAGGGAAATAACAGTAGAGATGGACGTTACAAAGGCTCTTGCAGACGAGAAAAAAGTAAGGAGCTATTGGTTCATTCTCAAGCCCGAAGGCGAACTGGTTGAGATAGAGAACTTCAACTTTGAGGGTTACGAAAACCTTAAAAAATTTGCGAAGTACGAGATGGAGAAACGCAGAGCTGTTGATGCAATTCCAGCACACGTAGAGTTCATGAAAAGACTCGAAATTGCAGATTACGAAAAAGCAAGCGATTCAGGGCACATAAAATACTACCCAAAGGGGAGGCTGATAAAGAGTTTGCTCGAGCGTTTTATCACAGAGAAATGCGTCGAATATGGAGCCATGGAGGTCGAGACGCCAATTGTATACGACCGAAATCATCCCACTTTGCGCAAGTATCTCGAGAGATTTCCCGCAAGGCAATACATCCTCGAGGGAGATAAAAGAGAGTTCTTCATGAGATTCGCAGCCTGTTTTGGTCAATTTTTGATGCTTTCAGATGCCACGATTTCTTATAAGAATTTACCCCTTCGAATCTACGAGCTCACTCGTTACTCCTTCCGCAAGGAGCAACGCGGAGAACTCGTTGGTCTACGTAGACTCAGGGCTTTTACCATGCCCGACATGCACACGATTGTCGTGGACATGGATCAGGCGATGAAGGAGTTCTTAGCCCAATACAGGCTTTCGGTAGAGGTTTTGAGGGAAATAGGTATAGAGCCCAGCGATTACGAAGTTGCTATAAGGGTGACGAAGGACTTCTACACGCAGAACAGGGAATTTTTACAAGAGATTGCTAGAGTTCTTGGAAAGCCTATTCTTCTGGAGATGTGGGATGAACGCTTCTTCTACTTCGTTTTAAAATTCGAGTTCAACTTTGTAGATTCGCTTGATAAAGCCTCCGCGCTTTCGACTGTGCAAATCGATGTCGAAAACGCTGAAAGATATGGTATCGAGTTCGTCGACGCAAATGGAGAAAGAAAGCGCCCCATTATACTACACTGCTCAGTAAGCGGTGCGGTTGAGAGGGTTATCTACGCATTGCTTGAAAAGGCAAAGTTCAAACTTGAAAGTGGTAAGTTGCCGATGCTTCCGGTATGGCTATCTCCCATCCAAGTTAGGGTCATCCCAGTAAGCGAGCGATTCCGCGATAAAGCCATTGAAGTTGCGGACAAGATAAAAGCACGGGTAGACGTTGACGACAGAGATGAGACGTTGAACAAGAAGATTAGAGATGCTTCGATGGAGTGGATCCCATACATAGTCGTGATTGGAGAGAAAGAGATCGAAGAGGGGAAGCTGAGCGTAACGATAAGGAGCGAGTCAACGCAAAAAGAGCAGAAAAAGGTTATGATGACGATAGAGGAGCTAAACGAGAGAATTAAAAGTGAATGCAATGGCAAACCTTTTGCGCGATTACACCTTCCAAAGCTTCTCTCTATGAGACCATCTTTCAGGTGAAATCATGAAGGAGATGGCAAAAACCATTATCCCTATAGTTTTAGGGGCGATCGCGGGAATTTTCTCGATGCTGATAACTCAGGACGTGAGAAATAGAGATGCTTTCGGAATAATAGTGCTTGTGATTTTCATCTATGCCCAGAAATTTATTTTTCCAAAGATCGGAATCAAACTTGAGCCAAAGGATTGGATTGCGGTGTCTTTCCTAAGCCTCGCCTCTTGGTATCTCTGCTGGACCTTGCTGATCAACTTCTAAGGCTTCCAGCGACGCCCTTCTTATCAACGCCACGTCTGCCTTTATCCCTGTCCAGATCTCGAACGCTTTTTTCGCTTGGTAGATAAACATTTCAAGCCCTGTTATGACTTTGCAACCATTTTCCATCGCCCTTCTTAAGAGTTGAGTTTCCACGGGGTTGTATACGACGTCAAAAACCACGACGCCTTCTCTTAGCAACTCCTCGCTTATCGGCATTCCCGGGTTTCCCTTCATCCCTATTGGTGTTGCGTTCGCTATTATGTCTGCGTTCACTTCTTTAATTCTCTCCATTGGATGAAAAACACAGTTGCCATATTCTCGGAGAGCTTTTGCTGTTTCGATACCTCTAATCTGTGTTCTGTTGGTTATAACGACTTTTGATCCCATCTTAAGCAATGCGATCGCAACCGCTTTTCCTGCGCCACCTGCGCCAACGACAAGGGCGAGTTTATCGCGGACGTCAACTTTCGCATTTCTGAAAGCCATTTCAACGCCGTAGATGTCGGTGTTATAGCCTTTCATATCCCTTAGATCGATTGTGTTAACCGCAAACTTCGCATCGCCCACTGGTGTTACGAAGTTCAGGACCTCTTCTTTATACGGTATTGTAACGTTTAGTCCCGTGAAGCCGAGGGCTTTTGCACCAAAGATCGCCTCCCTTAGATCACTGGGCTTTACTTCGAAAGCCAAGTATCGGCCCTCAATCCCATAAGCCTTCATCAACGTCTCGTGAACCTTTGGTGAAATCGAGTGCTTTATCGGATACCCAACGATGCCAAGGAGCATGAAAAATGTTGTTTTGAATAAATAAGTTTTTGAAAAAAATCAGTCCTCAGAAGAAGACTCAGATTCCTCCTCTTCCTCCTTCTTCTCTTCTCCTCCAGCCTTGCTCGTCTCAGTTCCTTTCGCTGCTATTACGTCGTCGATTCTCAGTATCATTATCGCAACTTC
>CALIUJ010000172.1 GCA_938048785.1 uncultured Archaeoglobaceae archaeon
TCGCTGCCTTCAACGCTTCTTCTTCGCTTTCGCAAATTATTCCCTTCGCAGTCTTTATTCCGTAGCTTTCCAAGAGCTCTTTGGCTTCCTGTTCGAGTAGGAGCATGGAGTAAGTTGTCGATGGATATTTCACTTTTTTGATCTGAAATTATTTTAAAAGCCCAAGGAGCTCTTTAAGAGTTCGAGAACGTTTATACCATTTTTGGCGAGGATCAAATTGAGCACAGCTCCGACTATGGCTCCAGCAACGAGTGAAGCTATTGCTTTGATCTTCACGACCAATATTATGGCGATTATCAGTAGAACGAGCGTCGACATTGCGCTTAGGTTTCTCAGCATCTCGTCGATCTGGATTAAAACGCTACCCATAAAGCCGAGAAGTGTCGTAATGCTACTGATCCCAAATAGGAAGCCTATGAGGAATCCCGCAACCGCTGCAAAACCCATGCTCTTTTTAAGGCAATTTAAATATAAAGGTTTCGCTGAACGAAGATAAGAGCGCAGTCATTGGAAGCGCTGGAAGTGTGCTACCTACTTTGAACTTGGTAATCTTCGCTAAATTTAAACCAATTGCGCATATCATGACTCCCCCCGTTGCGTTTATCTCGTTTATCGTATAAGTTGTGAGATAACCGCTGATGAAGCCAGCAAAAACTGTGAAAAACCCTTGGTAGATGAGAACGCTTAAGGCAGAGAGCGCAACACCAATGCCGAGAGTTGAAGCCAAGATCATAGAGGCGATGCAGTCGAGCAACGATTTTGCGAGCAGAATCGAGCGATTGCCTGTTAGACCTTCTTCGAGTGGACCAAGAATAGCCATAGATCCGACGCAAAATAGAATTGAAGCATTTATAAAACTTTCCGCAAATCTACTGCCTTCAAACTTGCACTCGATCCATCTTTCGAGTCTTTTGAACCCAATAGCGTTTCCAATGGATTCTCCGACAAAGTAACCTATAACAATGCTGAGGGTTACTATCAGAAAGTTCTGCATTTTTATTGCCATTCCAACGCCAAGAACGAAAACGCACAAGCCTAAAACTCTGATTAGATTCTCTCGCAAATCTTCTCTTATTCCACTCCCTAAGAGCACACCAACTATGGATCCCACGACGATTGCAATCGAATTTATCAGGGTTCCGAGCACGAAGTTGATCGCTGGAACGATTTATCTTTCCTTCTGTTTTTGTCTTATCACAAAAAACTTGTACCCTGCGGGAGCGAAAGGATTGTCATCGCTCGCAAATGCGAGAGCTCAATCCCGCAGCTGGATCAGGGCCCTCGCTGATTGCTCATCGGTATTCAACGTTCTCAATTTGCTTAAAAATCTTTTTCTCAGCTTATCACAACCTTCTTTACACCTTCGACCTTCAAGATCTCCTCCACAACTTTGCCGGGTATCTTGGTGTCGGTGACGACCACCATCTTCGACTCAACGCTCAGTTCAGGATCCTCGGCAAGCATGTATCTTATCACAATACCCTCTTTGGCAAGTGCAGAAGTCACACCAGAGGCGATTCCAGGTTTGCTACTCTCCGCATAGACCTCAAGGACTCCGTAGCCTAAAAACCTCGCAACTTCAGTTATGTCTGCAACTGGCTTCAGTTTCTCGAAAACCTTTCTAAGATCTTCATCGCTTTCTATGTTCTGTATCGCAGAAACGACGACTTTTCTGTCCACCCCCAAAGCCTCACCAATCTTCGCTGGAACGAGCTCGATTTTTCCGCAGTAGGCTTTTCCATCTTTAATCGAGATCCCAAGCTTGAGAAATTCCCTCGCGACTGCAATCTGCGAAGGATATTTTTCAAACTTCTCCGCAATTCTACGCCACATAAAAAAAGTTTGATTTTAGCAAATAAAATTTTGGATCACTTCTTCGCCTTCAACTTGTCCAAAAGTGTTGGAACTACATCGAATATGTTGCCAACAATTCCGTAATGCGCAACACCAAATATCGGCGCTTCAGGATCTTTGTTCACAGCAATTATTAGCTCGCTGTCCTTCATACCCATTACATGTTGGAACGCTCCGCTGATGCCCAAAGCTAAGTAGAGCTTCGGCTTCACAATCTTTCCCGAAATACCAACTTGTCTGTCTTTTGGAAGCCATCCGCTGTCAATGACTGGTCTGCTTCCAGCAACTACGCCACCAAGCGCTTGTGCAAGCTCCTCTGCAAGCGGGATGTTTGCAGCGTCTTCGATACCTCTGCCAACTGCAACGATGATCTCTGCCTTCGAAATGTCTACTTCTCCAACTTCAGGTTGCACGTAGCCGATAAACTTCCTTGCACTTGGCTTTGATGGCTTAATCCCAGCATCCAAAACTTTTCCCGATTTTTGTGCACCTTCTTTGAACGCACCTTGACGAATCGTGAGAACACAAGGTGTTGAAACCTTTAGATCGACCATTATCTTTCCTTGCATCACGTAGCGTGAAACTACGAATCCATTCGCGGTGTTGACCGCTACCACGTCTGTGACTATCGGATATCCAAGCTTTACAGCAAGATAAGGTGCAAACTCCACTCCTTGCGCGGTATTTCCAACAAGCACGACGTCTGGTTTTTCTCTGTTTATTAGCTGAAGCAGAACGTCGACGTAAAGATCTGGCGTGTAGTTCTCGAGGCTCGCATCTTCTATCTTCCAAACTTTCTCCGCAAATTTCGCGAGCTCTTCGGCGAACTTCGAAACATCTTTGCCAATAACCACAGCGTTGCTTTCACCGAGTTTGTTTGCAAGGTTGAGAAGTTCAATGCTCAGTGGGTTTAGCTCTCCAAACCTGTGTTCAGCAATCGCAAATACCTTCATCCGACCAGCCCCCTTTCTTTGAGAATTGCAATTACCTTCGAAGCCACTTGATCTGGATCTCCGGTGATCATTTCAGCCTTCTTAACTGGAGGCAGATACATCTTCACAACTTCAACCTTCTTGCTCTTCGGTTCGAGCTTCACTTCTTTCATTTCCTTCGTCTTTGCCTTCTTTATACCCATCACCGACACATATCTTGGCTCGTTTATACCGCTCTGGATCGTGAGCAAACAAGGCATCGGAAGCTCAGATTCTTCTTGATAACCACCTTCGATCTCTCTCTTAATCCTCACGGTCTTGTCTTTGATGTCGATCGCAGTCACCGCAGTTGCAAACGGTAAGTTGAGCATTCCCGCGAGAAGAACGCCTACGAGTGCGTTGTTCACGTCTTGACTCATTAGCCCTGCAAAGATCATGTCGAACTTCTCGTTCTTTATCGCCTCCGCAATCACTTCAGCGATCTGATATGCATCGATTCCACCGTCGAATGGGATCTTTATTGCTCTGTCTGCACCCATCGCCAAGCATTTGCGAAGCGTGTCGTCGCAGTTCTTTCCAACTCCGACCACTAAAACTTCGCCACCAATCTTTTCCTTTATCCTTATTGCCTCTTCGACAGCGTAGCGATCCCAGTCGTTTATGTCAAAAACAGCGGTGCCAAGAGAAAGGCTTTTTCCGTCACTTGCAATTCCTACTTCGCTTTGTGGATCTGGCGCATGTTTCGCAAGCACGATAATTTTCATCCCACCACCATAGAGCGTGGATTTACTTGAATAAAAAATTTTCTATCTTAAAAAATTTTGCTTTTGCAATAATTAAGCAAATCAAATCGGCACGAGTTCGAACATGAGGTAACCTTCTTTTCTCTGCGAAACTTCAACTCTAACTCTCTGCCTCGGAACAACCTTCTTTGGATCTCCTTTTAGCCAAGAGAGAATTCGAACTCCATCGTCGAGTTTTGCGATCGCGACGGTGTATGGATCGTATGATGAAAAGCTTGGTGGACGAACGAATATCACAGTTAGGGTCTCGAGCTCACCTTCTCTCTTTAGCTCTATCCAATCCATCTCGGATTTCATACAGCTCGGGCAATCTTTTTGCGGTGGGAAGAAGAGGCGACCGCATTTGCATTTTGTTGCGAGTAACTTTCCTTCCTTAAGGGCTTCGAAGAAATTCTTTGTGTTCTCCACTGAAATCGTGTATCGAATCTTCAGTTCCCTTAAATCGACCCATTGCAATGCTCCGCTCTTTTCATCTTGGACTATTGGTAATCCGAACTTCTCAATCGCTTCTTTCTCCATTTCTATCACCTCTTTTCGAGCCCGTAAATTGTTACGTATGTGTAATGCCCCGTGCCACCAACGTTGTGCGTTAACCATCTGCCATTCCTTACGTCCGCTTGTCTTCCGGGATCCGCTTTTCTGAGAAGTTGCTTATAGGCTTCGACCGCTTGACTTACGCCAGTTGCACCAATTGGATGCCCTTTAGCTTTGAGTCCACCATCCACGTTTACCGGTATCTTTCCACCGATGTATGTTTGCTCATTCCTTATGAGCTCAACTCCTTCGCCACGTTTGCAGAAACGAAGATCTTCGTAGGCTATTATCTCTGGCGCTGTAAAGCAGTCGTGCACGTTTGCTCCGTCGATTTCTTTCGCTGGTTCTTCGATTTTCGCAATCTTGTACGCCTGTTCAGCTGCAAACCTTGCAGATGCTAAGCTCGTGAAGTCTTCTCTTCTGCTTAGATTCGCAGTTCCAGTTCCAACGCCTTGTGCAAGTATCCAAACCTTTTCTTCGATTCCCATTTCCTTCACCTTCTCTTCGCTTGCCAAGATCACGCAAGCTGAACCATCGGTTATCGGTGAGCAATCGAACAACTTGAACGGCCAAGCTACGTATGGGCTCTTGAGAACAGTTTCGACGTCGATCTCTTTTTGGAACTGCGCATAGGGATTCTTCGCTCCGTAGTAGTGGTTTTTAACCGCTACTCTTGCAAAATCTTCTTCAGTTGCACCGTATCTCAGCATGTAAGCGGTGCCGTGGAGCGCATAGTATCCAGGGAAAGTCAAACCGAAATTCTCGAATTCCCAGAAGTAACTTCCAAATCGCCCGATCATCTCTATAATTGTTGGATTCGGAGACTCTTGCATTTTTTCAACGCCTAAGACGAGCACTATATCTGCGAGCCCAGATTTTATCGCAGTGTAGCCAACCCTTATCGCAGCGTTACCCGTTGCACATGCAGCTTCGACGCGCATAGATCCCTTCGGTGCCAAGTCTGCGTATTCTGCAATCAGAGCTGGAACCGCTTGCTCGCTACTCCACATCCCAGCAGTCCCAACGACGAAGAAGTCGATGTCCTTTGGTTCAAGGTTCGCAGTTTCAAACGCTGGCTTCATCGATTCCCAGCAGAGCTCTGGTATGTTAACGTCTTTTCTCGTTCCAAACTTTGAGTGTCCAACTCCAATAATTGCGACGTTTTCAGACATGCTCTAAGGGATTTGTCGAGCTTTATATGTTTTCGCGTTCGCAAACAAGGGAACGAAAAATTAAAAATGATTTAATATGGAACGAGAACCAATCCGAGAGAGAACGGGATTGTTGCAAGGATCATTACCGCTATGGTGTATCCAAAAACATCCCTCGCTCGAGTTCCGGTCAGTCCAAGCAGGGGTATTGCCCAGAAGGGCTGGAATAGATTTGTCCAAGCATCTCCTGCTGCGTATGCTATTATGGACTTCCCAAGTGGAACCCCAAGCTGATGAGACGTTCTTGTGATTATCTCACCAATGGCAGCCCATTCTCCGCCACCAGAGGGGATGAAGATGTTTATGAAGCCGGAGAGATACAAGCATATGGCTGGCCAAGTCGTGGGAGTTGCGACTTGTGCTATTGCGTTGGACAGCACCATCGCGAGATTGATTCCATCGACGACCGTGTATCTCATCAAGCCCATTATTCCTGCGTAGAACGGGAATTGGATTAGAATCCCCGCGACTGCGCCTGAAGCCCTTGCAATCGCCTTCATGTATTCGATTGGATTGAGGTAGAGCAAGAAACCCACGAGTATGAATATGAAGTTCAACGAGTTGAGATCGAGCCCTCGGAAGAAGCCGAGTCTGCTAAACCAAAATCCCATTGCTATCAGCGCTGGTATTGCTACGAGAATTGCCAAAATTTTGCTGTTCTCGAGTTTGTCAGCTAAGGTCTTTACCTCCACTTTCGCCTTGGCTTCCTTTTCCTCTCTCTCAGCGATCTCTATCATCTGTGGCGCAACAACCTCGATCCCCTTGGAAGCATTTCTTGGTGCAATTGCATAAAATGCGAGGACTCCAAAGAGTATTATTATTACCATATTTATCAAACAGTATGGATGGAATATGGTTTCGCTAAGCGCTATCGTTTCTACTCCATAGAGTTCCTTGTAAACCTTAGCGAGGAAGTGTCCAGGGGTGTTTGAAACCAGTGGCGCGGACGCGGAAAGACCCCAATGCCAGTTCAAACCCAAACCAGCGTATGCCGAAGCTACGATCGCGGGGTAATGCAAAGGTCTGTTGTTCCTGTAGAATTCCAATCCAATCGCTCTCGCAAGAAGGGCTCCAATTATTAAGCTGAGCCCCCAGTGAATCCATGCGGCGAGCATTGAAACCAACGCAGTTAGCGCTGCAGCTGACTTTGTGCTCTTTGGCAAACTCGCGAGCTTTTTAAACCTCTGTAGATTATAGGATGAAATGCGATTGCGTATCCCGTAACAAGGATCAAAGCCATCTGCATCGCGAATGCCAAAAGCTCCCAGAAACCTTTATACCACGCAGCCTCGAAGAGCCATTGAATCGTAGTTACTGCGTCCATTTTCTGGTAAGGTCTCATCAAAACGATCGCTAAGACCCATGTAATTATGGTAAGCAGAATAGCGAATATCAGTGGATCCGGCATCGCTCTCTCTACTTTTTCTGAAAGCTTTAGTCCAAACCTCTCAAGTATTGGTTCCTTTCCCGCCATCCAAATCCCCAAAAACCGTAACAATTAAACTATATAAATTTATCGCCACTGTCTAAATCAAAATTCGTCGAAATTTTTTGTAAAGCCCACCAAGCTGAAATTTTACGATTACTTGTAAGCGGTTATCAAAACTCGCCTCAAGTAGTTCGCATCTTCTCTGATCACGTCGAGAAATGGTTTCAAACCTTGGCACTTCTCCATCGCATAGTATAAAGTTGGAATTAGGTGCGTTCTCAGAAACCTATGCTGTATTTTGATCGATTCCATGCAGTCTTGTCTTGCCATCTGAGCCATGAAGGCTAACATCGTAATTAAGCTGTCGGGCTCATCCAGGGCTTCAAAACCAGCTCTTTCATAGAATTCCGATATAGCCCTTGGCAGTAAACTGCGAGTGACTGGATCGTAGTCCAACCTTAAAACAGATGCTTTAAGAGCTTTTTTATCGCATTCCTCGAGGTTTGCACCAATTTTTTTGGAAAACTCAATTCCTTCTTCAAACCCAATTAGCGCAAGCGTCATGGCAAGGTATAGAGAAGCCCTATCTTTGAACTCTTCTTCCATAAACTTTACCCCATCAAAAATAAGTAGAGCTTATGGTTCACCACACGATGTATGGAACTTCGAATTTGTGCTTCGCCCCAGTCTTGGTTATTCTTGCTGGAGTGTCGAAGTAAGCTTGAGCTCCACCCAACCAACTCAGCATGGGCCAATCTCTCAGCGAAGGATCCGAAACCAATATGGGATTCGGAGTCACTCCGTTGAATCTCCACTTATCTGGAGCCGAGCCTTTTTCGTAGTAATCCGCTGGGCTCTTCGTGAACAATATCCTCTTCACAACATCCGGAAGATTTTTTACTGGGTTGATCGCGTTTCCTGGTATCTCTGCTCGCCCTGGAATCTGGTCAGAGAAGTTCTCAAAGCCCCTAACTTTTGCGTATTTTGGTTTAACCGTCACCGTTTCAGCCCATCTACCCATTCCGTATGGTATGTATAGAATTCCAGGAGCTACTGCTCTTGAAACGACTACTGGAACCTCTATAGACCCCATCGGTGTTTCAACTCTAACCACATCTCCTGTCTCAACGCCAAACTTAGCAGCGTCTCGTGGGCTCAAAACTGCAAAGTTATGTGGCGTTATCTGCTTTGTCCAGTAATAGAATTGACTCCTATGTTTTGTAAACAGTGGTCCACTGCTGAATACCAGCGCAAATGGCCATTCATCTCTTCCGTAGATCTGTCTTAAAGGTGTTCCCAAAAGCCATTTGTCTTTCTTCGCAGTAGAATTTGTCAAAGGAGCATAGGTTGCGAGCGGGAAGTATCTTGGTCCGCCGTAGAACTTTTCTCCTGTAACACTGTTTCTTGTCTTAGCTAATTTTTCGTTCCAAAGTTTAAGCAACTTGTCTCCGGGAACCGAGCGTTTAGAAATCCCGCGAGCATCGAAAGAGTCCTCGTATCTCGTGAAAACACCACCCCTTGCTAATCCGTAGGCAGCATATCTCCACTCATCGATGGGTAGCACATCTTTGAATTTCGCTATTGGATAATTCTTTTCAACAAATTCCAGGTCTTCCTCTGGTATTGCCTCGGGGATTATCTTGAGATCTCTTGCATGAATCGCGCCGTTGGCGAAAACTCTTAAAATGTACTCCCATAAACAGTGCATCGGGAACCACTGACCATCGTATTTTCTACCCTTAACACCGGGAAACGCTTTGTCTCCGTAACCTGGCATTTTAAGAGCCTTAGCTATGTCTATGACAAACTCCCACATCGAAGCGTATTTCGGATGTCCGTTGGGACATTTTCCTATTTGCTGTGTTAGAGGCATTATCACCGGGGACCTCCAACCTTCAGCTCTGACAACTCCTGTGCCAGAGGCGTAGAGGAACTGAACTCCGAGACTTCCAGTTTCCAGATACGTGGTGTCGGGCACTATGTAATCCGCATATAGATACGTCTCGTTTATAGTTGTTGTTATCCCTATAAACAGCGGAAGCCTCTTTGTGTCTTTGAGCACTTCGACGAACTTGAGTCCATAATTCGTGGCTATCACAGGGTTGGCGTAGTAAAGAATCAAAGCACCTATGGGATACGGATACCCCTCAGCTATACCAGCAAATAGCTCTGTATATATCTCCTCAGGGGTATGTGGATACCAAGGTCTTTTCGTCGGGAAAGCCGATTTGACAGCCTCGCTACTATCTTTGCCTTCCTTTAGAGCCTTCTTAAATCTTAGCCAATACTCGAGGGTATCTTCGTAGCTATACGTATGTCTATCTATCGGTGGTCCCCATCTCGTGGGCTCTCCAAAGCCGGAGTCTGCGAGATGATATAGATAGGAGTTGTAGCTCGTAGTAGAGGGGCGTGCTAATAAACCACCTTTTCTGTGGAAGTTGCCCACAAGTGTGTCTAAGACCCTGTAAGCCCATACAGCGTAATCACCATTGGTGTGCATGGCGACTCCTCTGTGAATCCATGTCGCAGACATGGGTGCGGAGTTTGCGAAGTCTTTGACCATAGATCTTACACTCTCAACGTAGTCCTTGAACTTCCAACTCTCGGCTTCGTAAGGGCTTGCAATCTTCAACCAATCTTCAAAAGTGCGACTGAATGCCTCGTCGTGTAGTATCTTAAAAGCGGTCTTAACTTTAACGTTCTCTCCGGTTGCCAGCGTTACGTTACCCTCGTAAAGCAGATCTGCTTTATCAACCGATTCGTTTACAGCCAAGACTTCACCGGTCCACACAACAGGCTTATCGCTGTCTTCAAGCTTGACGTCCTTAGCCTTTAGGAACTCTCCAAACCTCTTGTGACCCTCTTCAGATATTACAAGCCATGTTGCGTTTGTGTAAACAGGATAACCTAACTTTTCAGCCGCTTTGAGGTTTGGCGCAGACAGAAAAGCTTCGTTGTATTGTTTGTTCTCAAGAATCCACCTTATCATAGCAAATACCAACGCAGCGTCTTCACCGGGTTTAATGGGAATCCATACAACGTTACCCCTCACAAGAGTCCTTGGGGCCAATGGATTGACCCAATAAATCTTCAACTCGTTGTTAGAAAGCTTCTCTATTAAGATGCCCTGCCCCGTTGCCCCTGGATGTGCTCTTCCCATTTCTACACCAGCAGCTATTAAGACCTTTGCTTCTCGATCGGGCTCGATATCGTAGTAGTTGCACCAAAGGTAGTTTGCAGCGTAGTAGGCTAACTGGCACGCAGAAGTGTGCCTCATCCAGTTAACACTGCCAAATGCATACGTCCATCTCCTGTAGAAAACGTCAGCATTATCTTGTCCCCTTCCCCTCATCCACACAACCATGTTGGCTTTAGTGCCCAAATCAGGTCTATTTGGATCTATGAGCACATCTTCGAGCTTCAAGCCTTTTTCTCCGAGAATCTGGGACCATTTAGATTTAAAGTCCTCTATGGCTTTAAGCAAGTCATCGTAGCTTTTTGCGGGATCTTTTGCTACAGCCATTACACCATCGACATCTTTTTTGATATCCGAAAGTATCTTGTTGGGATCTTCGAAACCAGCATCCTTGAGCTTTCCGTAGGCAAAGAAATCCCTTAGCCCTGGAATCCTTTCACCCGTTTCAGGAATTGTGTAACCCTCAACAACACTTTTTATCAGCTCATCCCAGCTTATGGTTTCCCACTTTCCACTACCTCTCGGACCAGC
>CALIUJ010000173.1 GCA_938048785.1 uncultured Archaeoglobaceae archaeon
TCTTTCTTTTGTAGCTTCAATCGTTATGGACAAATCCTCTTGCTCTTTCAACCTCTCGGTAAGTTTCGTTATAAGCTCGAGTCGCTCTTCATCGATATCCACAAGAGCTAAAGTGCTTTCTCGAAGGGCGGGAAAGGTGATGATATCAGTAATGAGCTTCTGGGCAAAAACAACACTACCTGCACCAATAATGACAATTTTGGGCATTCTAAAAACCCTTCTCTCTTACAGAACTAAAAGAGACTACTCCCTTTCTACATCTTTGTCCGAAAGTATACAAGCTACAGTATCCAGCGTTTCTTGCCAACGATCGCGAGGGAGATCTTCACTCACACACAGCATAAAGCGCTTTCTATCCACGTGCTGTATAAGCTCTTCAAGATACTCCTCGATAAACTCCCTTGTTTGAAAGCAGAGCCAAGCTGGCAAGTTAGCAATAATAGCCTTGTCGGGCCACACTCTTTGAGCCTCTTCAATAGTGAGATTTCCTCCTGCTTCAGGCAACGAAAAGGACTCTATGACGTCAATAGGAGTCTGAGCAATGAGTTCTTTTATATTGTGCAGTTTTCCATCCATGTGAACCATAAAAATTTTTCCTCTTTCATGGAGGAGGTTGCCGACCCTCTGGTAAAAGGGCAAGCAATACTCTTTGAAAAAATAGGGCGCAGTAAAATCTTCGGTGATATTGTCCCAAGTGTGAACCACATCAACTGGCGAATCAGCTGCAATCCGGTAGGCTTCTTCTGCTTTCATTGTCATCAGGCACAGTAATTCCTCAACCCTTTTCGGAATTTCAAAAAGATCGAGGAACAAGCGCTCCGGTCCTGCCCACTCCAAAAGGAGTCTTTGAAAAGGTGTGCGATCAACGTTGACCAAAACAATCCCATCTTCACCCAGATCCCTATCTGCCCGCTGAAGCAAGTCATAGTTAACATGGTAAGCAGTTCTCTCCACAATGTATTGCATTGTTTCGTAGTCTTTTGGCGTTTTTATTAAAAATTCCTTAGTCCAACGGCTACCATATCCAGACTCAACTACAACTCGCTCTTCCACACTTCCCACAGGCGTCAAGAAGCGACGCACAATAAAAGGTCGTCCATTTTCAACACCCTCCTTAACAAAAACCTCAACTTCTTTCATTTCTGCCAAGTAAGGCTTTTCAAAGTGGAATATACCGCACCCTTTTTCTCTTATTCGTCGCTCCGTATATCCCCTTGGGAGCAAAAAATCATACACTCCAAAAGGAACTCCGCCAATATTAGTTCTTCGAAGGACAGAAACTATTTTCCCTCTACTCGTCATCACAAAACTCCCCAGTAATGGACTGTTTTATACATGGTAACGATGTTTTCCAAAGGAGTAATAGGCTGAATATTATGGCATGGAGCAAGGATATACCCAGTACCGTCTGAAGCTAAAGTTTCAAGGAGATATATTACCTCCTGCTCAACATCAGTTGTGTTTCCAAAGGGAAGCGTTTCTTGATTATCCACTCCGCCATGAAAACAAAGAACCTTACCAAAATCATTCTTCAACGCCTTAGGATCCATACCAGGGAGTTTCCACTGAATAGGATTAAGCACCTCTATTCCCAATTCGACAAGTCGGGGGACAAGAAGACTCATTGCTCCGTCATCATGGTGGAAAACCCGGATTCCAAAATCCTTGAGAAGTCTAATAAAACGCCGATAATAGGGTTGGAAGAACTCCTCAAAAATGTTGGGGCTAATGAGAAGCCCAGTCTGCATACCAAAGTCATCGGTCACTTCCGCGATGTCAATAAATCTCCTACCAGCTTCAAAAAGTCTCTCATGAAAAGAGTACAGAAAATCACAAATTCTCTTCAGAACATAATGGGCATACTCCCGGTTAGCCACAAAATCTGCAAGGCCTTTTTCCATGCCTCGAAGATTAAGGTAGACGTAAAGGGGAGAAATGTAACCACACTTTATAGCATAGTCCCTATACTTTACCACTTGCCTTTTGAAAAGAAAGGAAAAATAGGAAAAATCAAACCAGTCCACTTCGGGAAAGGTATAATTGTTTTCAACCTCTTCTATAGTATCCATTGATGCCAACGGATGGTAATTGATCTCCCAGTACACTCCCCCGTTATACTCTTGAGGGATATAACTTACTCCCCATATATCTTGATTTTGCTCATGGCGCGGTCCCCTGTAAAAGAAGGGAGGTAAAGGTACACCCAAAGTATGATAGGGAGTAAGATCGACGATTTTGTCAACACCAAGTTTTTCCCAGAGCTCAAGCTCTTCACTAACTCCAAGATGCTTCTTAAGCATGGTAATAACCTCTGGCGTTCCCCAGAAATCGCAAGGAACTCTGTCAACCTTTTCATGGCTTATAGCTGCAAGAACTCGCTCGCGAGGGGTCATCAGTATCCTCCTTACCACAAAGAATCTCCGTTGCAGGCGCTTCGCTTTAACCTTAAAGCGAAGCGCCTGCAACGGAATCACTTCTTAAACGGTTCAATCAACGGGTCAATCCACTTCTGAAGCTCGACCAGAGTCTCTTCTATACCCTGCTCACGAGTAATCGCTGCCTTTGTTACAATTCTCCCAATCCCTTCGTGGTAAGGTGTAGCTTGTCCAGGTGGGAAGTTTCGCACTTTCCTGTACTTAAGAAACTCCTTAAAGTAAGGGATAACAATGTTCTCCTTTGCCAGTTCGCTCATATATTCCTCACTGGCCAGTACTGAATTCAGTGCCGGTCCCTCATATACTGCAGTGAGCCTGTGAACATCTGGCCGGAGCATGAAACG
>CALIUJ010000174.1 GCA_938048785.1 uncultured Archaeoglobaceae archaeon
AGGCATAGTTTCAAATCGATGGCGAGGGAGCTGAGCAGAGAGGAGATAAAGAAAATAGTGCACCTCTTCGGCGAAGCTGCGGGAAGAGCTAAGGATTGTGGTTTTGACTTAGTAGAAATAAATGCGGCACATGGCTGGATCTTTAGTCAATTCCTTTCTCCGAACACGAACAAAAGAAACGATGAATACGGTGGAACATTTGAGAACAGAATTAGATTTGCTTTGGAAGTTCTTGAGGCTGTTAAAAGCACAGGAATTCCCGTTATCTTCAGAATCGACGGCTCCATGGTATCTTACGGTGGTGTATCAGAGCAAGAGATCTTAAGATACGCTGTTGAGTTAGAAAAAGCGGGAGTGGATTGTCTTCACGTCAGCGGTGGATTTGCGATTACACCAATGATTGTTAAAAGAGGGATTTTGCTTGAAGGAGCTTTTAAGGTTAAATCCGTGGTCAAAGTTCCTGTGATAGGCGTTGGTGGGATTTCCGCAGATATGGCGGTGAAGATAGTTGAGGAGGGTAAAGTTGACTTAGTTGCGCTTGGAAGAGCTTTGCTCGCAGATCCGGAGCTTGTGATAAAGTTGAAGGAAGGAAAAATGGAAGAAATAAGACCTTGCACGAGGTGCAACGATTGCATCGACAGGCTTTTTAGCTTAAGACAGCTAAGGGCTAAGTGCTCTTTGAACCCAGAGATAAAGATTGAAAAAGCAGAGAAAAGAAAGAGAATTGTTGTAATCGGCGGTGGACCAGCGGGAATGGAGTTTGCAAGGGTTGCAAAGCTTAGGGGACATGAAGTGATAATCTTGGAAAAAAGTTCTGAACTCGGCGGAAATCTCATTCCAGCAACCGCTTCAAGTTTCAAGTCAGATCTTAGAAAATACCTCGAGTGGCTGAAGAGGCAGATAAGAGAAGTCGAAGTTCACTTGAACTGCGAAAATGTTGAGGCGAAGATAGAGGATCTGAAACCAGACGCAGTGGTGATCGCAGTAGGCTCAGAGCACAGCGTTCCAGATATTCCGGGAATTGAAAAAGCGGTCAAGGCTGTGGACGTTTTGACCGGAAAGCTCGAAGTAGGACAAAAAGTAGCAATAATTGGCGGTGGCAGAGTTGGATGCGAAACAGCGCTTCACCTGGCTGAGAAGGGAAAAGATGTGACGATCATCGAAATCCTGCCGGCGATCGCTTCGGATCTCGAGAGAAACTATGCTTTTGCACTTCTCAGAGAGCTCAGGAATAGGAATGTGAAAGTCTTAACGAGCTTCAGAGTAGAAAAGATCGTGGATGGAAAAATCATCGGACTTAGAAATGGAGAAAAAGTGGAAGTGGATTGCGAAAGCGTTGTAGTTGCAACCGGAATGCGAGCAAGAAGGATTGAGCTAAAAACAGAGATTCCAAAGTATTTCATTGGCGATTGCGTTTCTCCAAGAAATCTGCGAGAAGCTATATACGAAGCGACGTATCTGGCTTCTCGCATTTGATTTTTTTCTCAAAATTTTAAAAATTTATAGAACTTAACAAACATAAATCGCCGGCTTTCCGGGCATCGCAGACTTCTTTTTCTCTTCCGGAATCTCGGAGCTAAGAGATACCTTTAGTTGAGTCTCTCTTTCGAAGAATTCGATGCTACTCTCTATGAGCTCTCTCTCGTTCTTTATGAGCTCTGCAGACTTAAATCTCTTTGCAAAATTCGCAATGTCTGCCTTGTCTATCCCGTGCTTTGAAAGCTCTTTCATCGCCTCGCTTAATCCTTTTTCGAGTGCAATTCTAAGCGCATCTTGCTTCCAGTCCTCTGCAACGAAAATCCTTACCTCTTTTGCGTTCTCTACGAACTTTCTAACCTCTTTGATGTCTTCCAGAAGCTTTTCTATGAACTGCTCCGCTTTCTCGGCATCTTCGTCGATCTTGCTTTCGTCAAACTCTGGGTATCTTTCGAGGCTCACGAAGCTGTCGTGCTTTAGATGCCAAAGCTCCTCGCAGATGTGTGGGGCAAAGGGAGCGAGTAGCTTTATCCAGTCATCAAGGATCAAGGCTAAGTTTTTACCTCCCCTTCGCAAATACCAGCGAACATCGTTCATGACTTCAAAGAATGCCGAGTTAACTGCCCTTCTCGTTTGTAACTTGTCCATAGCTTCCCTGACTTCCTTCACAGCCCTGTTGAACCTGCTGACCAACCACTTGTCGAGAACCGTAATCTCTTCTTTCTCTCTTAGATAGTGCTCTTTTACCAAGTTGAAGAATCTTTCAAGGTTTGCAACAAGTCCTTCGATCTCCTTTGCCCTCCAATCTGCATCGCTTTCGTATTCCGCAGAGTGGAGAATGTAGAGCCTTGTAACGTCTGCGCCGTATTTCTCGAGCGCTTTTTTCATCGTTAACAATGGACCTTTGCTCTTGCTCATCTTCTGCCCTTCAAGGCTCACGTAACCGTTGACAGCTATAGCCCTTGGGAGGTATCGCTTCTCGAACAAGGCAACGTGGTGGAAGAGGTAAAAGAGCAAGTGGTTCGCAACGAGATCCTTCCCACTGCTCCTCAGGTCCACTGGATACCAGTATTCGAACTCTTCCTTAACTTTCCTTATTACCTCTTCGCTTAATCCAGAACTCTTCGCATCCTCGATGCTTCCACGGTTTAAGAAAACGTAGTCGAGGAACTCCATCGTAAGATTCTCCGCTTTTATCATTCCCGAGTTTATGAATTTCGCAAGTATGTAGTAGCACATGTATATCGTCGAATCCGAAAGGCTTTCGATCAGCCACTCTCTGTCCCATGGAATCTTTGTCCCCAAGCCCTTTCTTCTTGCGCAAGCCTTATCCTTCAACCAGTTTATCTTGTTCCTAAACTCCTCCTTGTAGTAATCTGGGATTATCGTCATCTCATCGAGGTGCTCCAAAACTTTCTTTTTCCAATCCTCGTTCGAGTAGTTCAGGAACCACTGATCCTTGACAACCTTAACAACGCATTTTGTTCCACATCTACATACCACTGGCTTCTCGCTGAACTCGTAAAATACGTCTGCGAGATTTGATTTGATCAACTCCTTTTCAACGAGCTCTTTTGCTTCTGAAACCATCATCCCCGCAAACTTGCCAGTGTTTTCGAGCATAACGCCCCTGTGAAATTCCTTCTTGTAGAGAAGTTTTGTCGCTTTTTCAAGCTCGGGATCTTTCTGTGATTGAATTCCAAGCTCTTCTACTATCTCCTTCGCTGGAATACCATTTGAATCCGTTCTAATTATAACGATTGGCTCAATTTCTGCGCCAAGCTCTTTAATTGCGACGTAGTCATAAGGTGCATGCGCTGGAACGCTCATCACAACCCCTGTGGCGTTGTCCGTGTCTACAAAGTTCGCGGGCAAAATTTGGACACTTCTCCCAACGAGTGGAACGATCACTTTTTTCCCAAAAAACTCGTTTGCATCTACCTCTCCGAGGAGCTCGACTTTTTTGTCCATGTAGCCGAGTTTTTCAAACGCTTCCTTGCTTACGACCCACTTCTCTCCGTTGACACTCGCAATAACGTATTTAACTGGCTTTAACCATATGTTGGTGACACCAAAAACCGTTTCTGGGCGAAGAGTTGCGCATGGGAAGATTAGATCCGACTCTTCGAGTTTAAACTTGATCACCGTGAACTCCACAATGCTCGCTTCATCTCCGTGGAGTAGATCGTGGTCTTCAACTGGGTTCTGGTCGTTTGGGCAATAGCGAACCGGATGGCTCCCCTTTTCTACAAGCCCAAGTTCCCTTAGTCTCCAGAACTGCCATTCGATGAATCGCTTGTAAGCCTCATCCGTGGTTGTAAAAGTCCTGCGCCAGTCTATTGAGTAGCCAATTCTCCGAAGAGCGTTGAGAGCTTCTTTTGCAAAGTAATCCACTATTTTCTCCGGGGTTGTTAAGTTCAGCAACTCTTCAAGAGGGACGTCGTGGAATTTCGTGTATACTTCGATCGTCTTTTCATCGCGTTTCGCAATCAACTCTGCAAGCCCAATTATTGGGGTGCCAGTTACGTGGAAACCCAGTGGGAAAAGTACGTTGTAGCCCTTCATCCTCATGTATCTCGCAAAGGCGTCGCCGATCGTGAAAGTCCTCGTGTGCCCGGCGTGCAGGTTTCCATTGAGGTAAGGATATGGAACTGTGAGGAAAAACTTCTTCTTTTCATTCGGTTCTGCTTCAAAGATCTTCGCAGATTCCCAAGCTTTTTGCCACTTCTCTTCGATCTCCGCAAACATAGCCTTAAGAAATTCGGGAGAGTTAAAAACTTATCTCAAAATGCACCCGCAAGGAATCCGATCAAACCAAGTAGCATAGCAAAAAGCGTTTGCTTTCTGAACTTCGCAATATCCTTTGATTTCCTAAGCTTGTAGACAACGTTCAGAAGGAGAAGATCCGTTGTTGCCACTGGGAGGATGTATTTGAAGTCGAGGTATTCTTCGAGAGCGATTGGTGGTATAAAGCTGAGAAAAACCGCGGTTAAAAAGAAAATCGAGCTTATTTGAACGGCTTTTTCTATACCATAAACTCTCGCTACCGTTTTTGCATCTCTTATCGCATCCCCTTCAACGTCTTCGATGCCCTTCATAACTTCTCTGCCAACGCCAGCTAAGAACGCGATAAGAGCGAGGAGTAGGATTGAGCTTCTAAGTTCTGCAATTAGTCCACCAAAGATGAAAGGCGCAGACATCGTGAACGCTACGTATACATTTCCAATGAAACCGAGCTCCTTCAGCTTGTAGTTGTATGCAAATCCAAGGATCGCAACGGTGGTTGCGAATAGAAATGCGGTCGTAGAAATCAAGAATGCAGAAATCACTCCGAATGGAAAGAATAGGATCGAGAGGAAAAGAGCGGTGTTTTTACTCAATTCTCCCCTTACCAAGGGTCTGTCAAATCTGCGATTTGCCACGTCGACTTCGTAGTCGAAGTAGTCGTTAGAAGCGAAGGCTGATGCTTGAAGAAAGACTGCGGTCAAAAATCCGAACAAGATGTCTTTGGATTCCGCTCCACCTCCGAGAAAGATACCAATAAGGACCCCTATCCCATACATTATTCCGTGTTCAAGTCGAAGGAGTTGCCAAAGCGCTTTAAGGGATCGTTTCAAGGAACGCATTTATTCCCTTCTCGTAGATGACGTTTCCAACGATTATCGTGTCTGCAAAGCTCAGCATTTTCATAGCCTTCTCCCTGGAATCTATTCCACCACCGTAGAAAAGTCTTGCACTTTTCAGCTTCGATTTGACTTCTTTAACCACCTCTGGATCTCCGTAGGTTCCACTGTATTCGATGTAGATCACGGGAAGCTTCATCATCCTCTCTCCAACGAATGCAAAGCTCGCAGCGAGCTCTTTGCTCAAGTCGCATCGCGATTGCGTAACCCTTGCAACCGCAGAGTTTGGGTTCAAGACTATGTAACCTTCGAATACAACGCTCTCGAAAATCTTCTCAAATTCTTCAAATCTTTCGTAGTTCATCCAAACCCATTCCGCGTGCTTTCCAGTTATCCACTCTCCAAGTTCTGCGTTGAGCACGATGGGAACGAAAAGGTAATCTGCGTCGTATATAACGTTCTCTGGCGAAGATGGCTCGAGAACCGTTGGCATAGAGTATTCTCTCACCTCTTTGAAAAGCTTCTTAGCCTTTTCTAAGGTTACGTTCTGCGTTCCTGAGATCATTACCGCATCCGTTCCACTTTCTACGACCGCTTTGATAATTTCTTCGCTGTTTTTTCTGTCAGGATCGAGCTTCGTGATGTGTTTCCACTTTTTCCACTTCATCGAGACACCGCTGTTAATTGGAATATAAGTCTTTTTAAAGTCTCAATCTCGGATCCTTCTTCGCAACGTCTCGCACACAGAAAAACTCCTTGCCGATCTTGCGTAGATAGGGGCACCTTTTTCCGGTGTAACCCACTATGCACAACTCGCAGTCCTCCTTATAAACCCTCTTAGCTCCCAGCTTCTCAACGATCAACCTTAGGTCCATTGATACGATGTCTGCGCACACCTTAAAACATTTGCGAGAAAATTCGGAGAAGGTGCAATTGGCAAGGAGCAAAATTAAAAAATTGGGGTTCAACCGTATGCGGATTCGTAGACGAGCTCTATTACATCGAGAACCTTTATCTTCTCCTCAAGTCTCTCCGTCTTAACACCATCTTCGAGCATGATCATGCAAAACGGACAAGCTACTGCCAATATCTCTGCTCCCGTTTCCGCAGCCTCCTTTGCCCTCAGGTTGTTCGGTCTAAACTCTCCCGGATACTCTCTAACAAGGTTTCCACCGCCCGCTCCACAGCAAAAGCTTTTGTTGCGATTCCTAGGCATTTCAACGAGCTCGATCCCTGGGATTGATCTCAGAATTTCCCTCGGTAGTTCGTACATTCCGTTGTATCTTCCAAGGTAGCATGGATCATGGAAAGTCACCTTTTTCTTTATCTCCTTCTTCAGCTTCAGTTTTCCGCTCTTTATCGCTTCGTAGATCGCTTCGAGAATGAACTTTATTTCGTATCCCTCGTATTCGTTCTTCAGAGTGTTGTAGCAATGCGGAGAGGTGGCGATTATCTTTTTTGCACCATACTTCTCGAACTGAGCAGTGGTTTCTTCCTTGAGAAGCTGGAAAAGACCCTCTTCACCGACTCTTCGCACATCGTTTCCGCAACAACCCTCGTCTCTGCCGAGGACTGCAAAGTCTACGCCAATATCGTTTAGAATCTTTGCGATTTTTGCAGTAATTGGGATATTCCGGTTGTCGAAGCTGTGAGCGCAACCAACGAACCACAACCATTCGAACTCGCCATCTTTGGCAAGCTTAACCGGAACCTCGGACTTCTTGATCCACTGATCTCTCTTGAACTTCGCCTCACCCCACGGGTTCTTTTGCTTCTGAATGTTCGTAAGCAAATCCCTTATATCCGGTGGCGCCTCACCGCTCTCGATGATACCTCTGCGCATCTCTTGAATTATGTCCATCTGCTCTATGTAAACTGGACACATCTCCATGCACGCTCTACAAGTCGTGCAAGCCCAGATTGCAGAAGAATCCAAGAGTGTGTTCACGAGTTTCACTTCTTCTGGTTTAACCTCTTCTGACTTCTTTTCTGCTTCCACTTCACCATCCACTTCAGTTTCCTTCACTTCGTACGGCTTCAGCATTTGCGTCTTGCCACTCGCGATCTTGTCTATGTTTCTCAGATTCTGGATGAGGAACATCGGAGACAGCGAAGTTCTGGAGTTAAAAGCTGGACACGCATCTTGACAACGACCGCAACGCATGCATGCTAAGCTTGAAAGCAAGTCTCTCTTCGTTAAATCCGCTCTGGTGACAAGACCGACGTAATCCTCTCGGTTTTGCGGAGGTCTAACAACTCCAGGATGACGATTCGTCTTCGTTAGAATGCTGACTGGAGCCATTAGGATATGCATGAGCTTGGAATAAGGAATCAAGGCGACAAAGGCTAAGATCAGAATTGCGTGGATAAACCAGAAAGCTTGAACGATGTAGCTGTTCGCAAAGTCCTGAGAGAACCTAAAGAACTCCTTTAGAACGAATCCGAAGATAGCTGCGAAGAAAAGAATCAAGATCGCTATGTTGTCGTCCTTCGGATCGTATTTCTTTGCGAATCTCGAAGGCTTGAGTAGGTAACGGTTTAAAACCATCAGAATTAGCCCTAAGACGAAGAGTATACCACCTACGGTCATTGAGATCTTGAAAAAGAGGTAAGCACTCCTAAGGGCTTCTGGGACTGCGTAGAAGATCGTTATGAGTAAGATGTCGATTGCGAGGATTATGAAACCCCATAAGACTAAGAGGTGCACTATGAACATCTTTCTCTCTCTGCGATAAAGTCTAAGGAGTGCGAAGGAGTCTTTTAGCATCACCTTGAACCGCTCTTTTAGATTGTCGAGCCTCGGTTCAGAACTCTTTTGCCCAGAGCTGATGAAATCGACGTTCTTCTTTATACCGAGTGCGAAAATCACAAGTGCGATGATCAGCAGAACGTAGTATACGAGTTCGAGCATCTTATCACCTCAGATTCGCCTTTACGTGTATTTTGTTTATATCTTCGACATGACAAGCCTGGCAATCACCGTTGTGTATCTCAACAATGTTTATATGACAGTTTTCACAAACCGCGTTTTTTTCCGGTGGTGCAGTTAATATCTTGGCATCGCTTGGCGCTGCGTGGCAGAGAATCGTTAGGGGCTTCTTCACGTGGCAAGTTTCACAGCTGAAATCGTGGATCTCGTGTATCTCTCCATGGCATTTGGAGCAGTATTTACCACCTTCGACATGGCTTGAGTAAAGATTTGCATGCCTATGGCAAGTGTCACACGAGTACGTGCTCGTGTACTTCTCTGCGCTTATTGGGTAGAAGAACAAGAGAAGACCAAAGACGATCGGAAAGATCTTTAATATCTTTTTCATACTTTCACCTTTTAACAAACTTGTTTAGGTAAGCGCCGTGCGTTTCGTATATTGATTTGTGGCATACCCCACATTTTCCGTCGTGGTTTGCCAACAGCGAGGGATCATGACACAGAGTGCACGGAGCTTGGTAAGCGGTTTCCCATTTCCAATCGCTTAGGTTTTTATGGATTGCTAAGATCTCATTTCCGTGGCAACTCTTACAGCTCGTAACATTTGCGTAGTGCTTCAAGTATTTCCAAGGTTCTTCGTGGCACTGACAGTCAAGAACAGTGTTTTTCTCCACAGATGAAGCTATGAGCGTCTTGTATCTTTCTCCCTCTTCAACGCAACCCAACATCAGGTACACTATCACCAAGATCAGCAGTGCTCTCATTACGTCACCTTTCCGAGTTTCTCGAATCAAGAGCCCTGTCTCTAATAAAGTTTACTAATTTTCCCAGATCAGCCGGCTTTAACTTCGAGGATCAGCGTGGTTATCTTCCGTCTGATCTCTTCGCTTACCGACGGTATGAGCCACATTTTCTTTTGAACCTCTTCCGGCGGATATACAACTGGATCCTTGAGCACATCTTCGATGAACTGCCAAGATTCCTTCACAGGGGTTGCGTAGCCTATGAACTTGGAGTTGACCGCAGAAACTGCGGGATCGAGTAAGAAGTTTATGAACGCATGTGCAGCGTTTTTATGAACCGCATCCTTGGGGATGCAAAGATTGTCAGTCCACATCGTCCCACCTTCTTCAGGCACACCAAAGTCTACGTTTTCGAACTCTTCTCTCAGTCTCACGATGTCTCCGTTGTAGGCTTGTGCGACGTATATTGTTCCGATTTTGAGTCCAGGATAGTATTTCTCTGTTCCCATGTAGCCTGCGAGGTATGGTCTTTGGAGAAGGAGAACTTCTTTCACCTCTTCGAGTGTTGAATCGCTCCAATCGTTGATGTCTTTACCCAAATAAGCCTTGGCGAAGCAAACGAGTTCCATGGCTTCTTCGAGCATCGATATCTTCTTTCTATACTTTGGCAGGAACCCATAGTCTGGGTCGAATATCTGCTCGAGAGTTGTAACTCCCTCTTCAACTTCTTTTCTCCAAGCAAATCCCGTGGAACCCCACATGTAAACGACGCTGAACTTCCAATCTGGGTCATAAGGTGGATTTCTGAACTTTTTGTCGATGAACTTTGCGTTCGGGATCAATTCTTTGTTGAGCTCAGCAAGAAGTCCCTTTTTTCGAGCGATGTCTACGCAGTAGTCTGGCAGAATAACGACGTCGTATCCACTATTTCCAGCTTCGAGTTTCGTAAGAACGTAGTTCGGATCTTCAAACTCTTCATAGATAATCCTATCTCTCGGAATCCCGGTTTGCTGTGAAAATATGTCCAAGAGGGCTTCGTTTATGTAGTAAGACCAGTTCCAAACTCTGAGCTCTTTTTCCAGAATAACCTTTGTTTTTTTAAGAGCCTCTAACTGGCTTTCTAACTCCAAAATCCTTCGCTGAGATGCTGAAGATCCGGAAAAGAATCCCGCGACGCTACCAATCGCAAGCCCAGCGATCCCTGCGACTGCGACTTTCAAAAAACTCCTTCTACCCTCGTCAACCATGTGGATTTCTGTCGAATTTAGAATAAAAGCTTTACCCTCTTTGCGTTGAGACTTTGACGTAAAGATAGGCTAAGATCATCGATACTGCGAGCATCATCGTTGTCAAAGCGCTTAACGTGGGGCTAACTACTCCCCTCGCTGCCTGAGACCAGATCAAAAGGGGTAGCGTCTGAAATCCTGGACCAGTTGTAAACACGGTTTTTATGAAGTTGTCCCAAGAGAGTGTGAAAGCTATCAAAGATGCGGCAACTATTCCCGGCATCGCCAGGGGGACCGTTATCTTGAGGAAGGTCTGAATCTCGTTCGCTCCAAGCGTTAGAGACGCTTCTTCAATCGACTTCTCATAACCTGAAAGCCGAGCTTTTACGATCACAAAAACGAAGGCGATGTTAAACGCAATGTGTCCTAAGAGCACAGACGTGAATCCAAGTGGGAAAGAAAAAAGCTTGTAGAAGAGAAGAAGCGAAAGCGCCTCTGTGATTTCGGGGATGACAATTGGGGTGTAGAAAAAGGATTCGAATCGCATTTTTGTTCGGAGAAAAGCATATGCGGCACTTGTTCCAAGAATTACGGAGAAAACAGTGGATAGAAGTGCGAGAGTAAGGCTGTTGTAAAATGCAGAGACGACTTTCGAGTCTTTTATTAATCTTTCAAACCACTTAACCGTTAAACCAGTTTCATCGGTGAAAGAAGATACGATTACGAAGGCGATGGGAATGTAGAGAAACGCAAAAATGATTGCAACGTAGATCCTGATCATAGCTCTATCCTCCCAGCCTTTTTTAAGTAAATAGCGATTGCAATGAGCACAATTGCCATGTATATCACGGAAATCGCTGAACCACGCCACCAATCGTGGTATCTAAGAAATAGGTCCCAGGTAAGGGTTCCAAGCGTTACATAATCTCCACCGAGCATCGATGGAACCACGAACTCGCCGAGCGAGGGAATAAAGACAAGCATTACTCCTGCGATGATCCCGGGCTTTGAATGTGGGAGCGTTACTTTGAGAAAGGTCTTCGTTGGACTTGCGCCAAGGATATAAGAGGCTTCCAACTGCGATCTCTTCAGCTTTTCCAACGATGCATACAGAGGCAAAACCATAAAGGGGAAGTAGTCGTATACCATCCCTATTACCACTGCGGTAAACGTGAACATAAGCCCAATGGGCGTTAGAATTGCCATTATCGCGTATGTCCTAAGCAGAAGACTTATCCAGAACGGCAAGATAACGAGAACGAGTAGCAGGTTTTTCCACTTCTGCGCTCTTATTGCGATGTAATAGGCGAGTGGATAAGCAAGGAAGAAGCAGAGAATCGTCGTTGTAGTTGCAAGTAGGAGTGAGTTTAGAAAGAATTTGAAGAAAACGGGTTTAAAAACCTCTGCGTAGAAATCGAGTGTGAATTTTGGAAATCCGAAGCTGTAGAGGACGACGATGAGAAATGGGAGGTAAAATAGAACAAAAAGATACAACAACCCGGGAACCGCGAGAGCTCTTTTCATGCCTCGAAAACAACCGCTTCTTCTGCTCTCCAACCAATTTCTACGTCATCACCCTCTCTAAAACCGTTTGAGTTCGTCAAGCATTTTATTTGAACCCCGTTAACGTTTACGTTTAGCTTTACAAAACCGCCCAAGTAAACGATTTCCTCGATTTTACCCAAGAATTTGTTTTCCCCTTCACCCCCAACCTTCACTTTTTCTGGTCTAATCCCTATTAGGATCTTCTTCGAACCATTGAGTCTCGAGACCTTTATCTTTCCAAGCTCGCTGATCGCGCAATCGTCGCAAACCTCTGCTGGGATGAAGTTCATCTCACCTATGAATTCTGCGACAAATCTCGTTGCGGGTTTTTCGTAAACTTCCATTGGGGTTCCTACCTGCTCAATTTTGCCGTGGTTTATTACCGCAACCCTATCCGACATTATCAACGCTTCCGACTGGTCGTGGGTTACGTATACGAACGTTGTTTTTACTGCTCTTTGAATCCTCTTCAGCTCTACCATCATGCGCTGTCTCAACTTTAGATCTAAGGAGCCAAGGGGTTCGTCGAGCAAAAGCACAGGCGGTTCAATTGCAAGCGCCCTTGCTATGGCAACTCT
>CALIUJ010000175.1 GCA_938048785.1 uncultured Archaeoglobaceae archaeon
ACCGCTTCGTAGTGTTTTTTCATCATCTCTGCTACGAAGAGCTTGATAAAACCAGCAGAAGGTTCAGAACTGCATTTCTTCGCAGCGTTGAGAAGGGCGTCGGTAACCCCTGCCATTGCAGAAACCACTACTACTATTTCATTTCCATTCGCAAATTTCTTAACGAGATTAGCGCTATGGAGCATGTTTTCACCATCTTTAACGCTTACTCCTCCGAATTTCATTACGATTCTCATATCTCGCAAAGTTTGCCTTAGAAATATAAACCTGTCGAACGCTGGGTAAAAAAGAAAGCTATATCTATCCCAACTCGGAATTCCATAGGGGTCTGTATGGAGTTTTCCAAGGTTAACTTCTACAGATGGAGATACGAAGCAGGACTTGAGCAAAAGCTGATCTTAGCATTGACCTTCGCAGCCATTACTGGGCTTTTTGCTCAACTTAGAATTTACCTCCCATGGACTCCAGTTCCGATAACTATGCAGACCTTTGCAGTCTTTCTTAGCGCAATTCTGCTTGGTAGAAACTGGGGTGGCATATCTCAAGCGCTTTACGTTGCTCTTGGAACTTTGGGTGTTCCGTGGTTTGCAGGAATGAAGGGTGGATTCGCAGTTCTCCTCGGTCCAACGGGTGGTTACCTACTTGGCTTCATAGTCTCAGCTTTCCTCGTTGGTTACTTCATCGATCGCTACATCGCTTCGAGGTTCTTCGTAACCTTGTTTCCGATCTTGCTATTCGCAAACTTCGTAATAATCCATGGTCTTGGGTGTGTATGGCTATACTCATGGCTAACCGCAACAGGGCAAAGCGTTACAATCTTTGAAGTCCTCATGATGGGTTCCATACCCTTCGTTCCCGGCGACTTGGCAAAGATATTCGCTGTATCTGCAATTGGAAAAGTGATCACACCGAAAATCGCCTACAACGGCGAATTTGACGCTGGAAAAAGATATAGACTTCTCTGATTTTAAAAATTAGTTTTTAAAATTTGTTTTTGTGACTCTAAAATACTCTTCCTTAGCGTTTATCACCAAACCTCTAACCACAAGGGGATCCTTGATCCCTTTGAAATCTATGCCCAAGAATCCAGTTCCCGCTGTGCTAAAATGTACAGAGCCAAGATTAAGCAATCTCTCAAAGAAACCTTGGTTGAATACTATGTCTGTTATCTTATCAAGGGTAGTCTCACGAATCGATCTGCCAAAAAGTCGATACTCGTGAAGGATTCTGATGTTCGTCACGTAGTACATGTTTGCTCTTGCCCTAACAACAGCGAAGATAATAAGAACGATGCCTATTAACAAAAATATATCTCTTGTGAGAATTGACAAAGATATAAAGCCTATATAAGACATGACTGCGAGAACGATCAAAATTGCTCCTATTATGATCCTCCTAAGATAGGAAATCAAACTTCTCCTACCATACCACAACAATTTTTCACCTTCTTTTAAGCCTGTGTAAGGGATGGGAGAACTCATAACATTTTAAAATTGCTTCGAGTATTTAAATTTTATGCTTGAAGTCTAATAAAATCCCTCGGTTTCAATGGGGCGCTGGATAAAGCGTCTAACGAATACTCTCTTTCCTATAAAAATTAAAAGAAGATTTAATCTCCTACCTGCAACTCTTCTGGCTCTTCTCTGTTCAGACGTAAAAACCAGAGCTTAACCCTTAGCTGAGGATGTCGCTCCGTAATCACTCTTTTTGCTTTCTTCATATCTTCTTGCTGAGCCGGTAACTCGTGCTCTTTCTGCCAGCCCGCCAATCGATACGCACCGCAATCTTCGTGGTGAACGACGTGAACTTCTCTGATCTTGTGTAGCTCTACTGCCAAGTTGACGAATTCCATAAGCCCTCTCTGTTCGAAATCCTTTGTAGCCCCGGGAAGGCATACCAAGTCATAGCGACTTTCTAAACCCATTTTTTTCAGCCAAGCATGCATTGGCGCCTGAAAACGGTAATCCATACATGATATAACCAAGGCTATGCATTCCTTAGTTGCCATGGGCAATCCCGTAACAACCATTGCTTTTAAAAATATAAAACTTTCTAAATCTTTATCTTTTTAAATCTGGCTTATCTCAAGTTCACTTTCCGCCCTGTTGCGATGTAAACCACGGACTCGCATATGTAGGTTGCGTGGTCCGCAATCCTTTCAAGATATCTCACGACCAGAACGCTAGAAACTGTGCATCTCGTTATCGTATCTGTCCTTTCAACCAATTTGTCGAAGAAATTGAAAAACAGTTCATCGACCTCCTTTTCCATTTGCGCGATCTTTTCGGCAAGCTTTGGATCGTAGTTCTTAAGCGAGTCTATGCTTATTCTGACCATTTTCAAAGCTTTTTCACTCATCTCCTTGACATATGAAGTTATCCATGCGTTGCAGAATTTCACGCCTCCCAACTTTTGATTTGCAAAGGATATGTCGAGCGCATACCTTCCAAAGCGGACAAAGTCGTAGGCAATTTTTATGTAGGACTTAATTCTCCTCAGATCCGAGGCAACCGGCTGAAACCTCGCTATCAACTCGAAA
>CALIUJ010000176.1 GCA_938048785.1 uncultured Archaeoglobaceae archaeon
CACAAAAGTCCTGAGCACGTTTTGAAGATAATAAAGGAATACGAGAACGAAGAGGTCGTTTTTGTAACGATTGCTGGGAGAAGCAACGCATTAAGTGGTTTCGTGGATGCGAACACAACGAAGCCTGTCATAGCTTCGCCACCGATTAAGGAAAATTGGTTCGACATCTTCTCGAGCATTAGGATGCCCTCTGGAGTCGCTCCAATGCTTGTGCTCGAGGCAGAGAACACGGCTTTAGCGGTTTCGAAGATCTTTGCGTTGAGAGATGAAAGGGTTAGAAGAGCGGTTGAAGAGTATCAGAGAAAGAAGAAAGAAGAGATTATTAATGCTGACAGGGAGGTGAACCATGGGTAGCGTTAAGGACTTAGTGGTGCTAAGGAGCCCAAACGGAGGACTTGGAGAGGGAATCTTTGAGTTCTCAAACCGTTACTCGGTCTTCGACTATGGCGAGATGCCCGACAAGATCGATGGTAAAGGAGCATCGCTTTGTTTGATCTCTGCCTTCTTCTTTGAGAAATTGGAAGAAAGGGGGATAAAAACGCACTACGTTGGACTCTTAGAGGGCGATAAGGTTAAGAGACTTGACGAACTCGAGTTTGCTACGAACAAGATGAAAATAAAGCTCGTTAGGGTGTTAAGACCAGAAAAAAGAGAAAAATACGACTACTCTGTCTTTAAAAGAGAGAGAGCGAACTTTCTTCTACCACTCGAGATAATCTACAGAAACAAGGTTCCCGAAGGTTCTTCTTTGCTCCGAAGAATTGAAAAGGGTGAAGTAAATCCAGGGGATTTTGGTTTGAAGGAGATAAGAGCTGGGATGAGACTTGAAAAGCCAATAGTTGACTTTAGCACAAAATTAGAGGACGTTGACAGATACCTAAGCTACAAAGAAGCGAAGGAGATTGCTGGGCTCAGCGAAGAGGAGTTTGAGGAGCTTAAGACTTTGACACTCAGGGTAAACGACTTGATAACAGAAAGAGTTTCGAGAATTGGACTCGAAAACGAGGACGGAAAAATAGAGGTCGCTTTCGATGAAAATCGCGATTTCATGATCGTGGATGCAGTTGGAACTCCGGATGAGTGCAGGTTTAGCTTAGAAGGCTTTGAAGTGAGCAAAGAATTCTTGAGGAGCTACTATAGAAAAACGGATTGGTATGAAAAGATAAAAAGGTTTAAGGGGCAAGAGCGCTGGAGGGAGCTCGTTGGATCTCCGCCAAGGTTGCCGGAGAATCTGAAAAACGCGGTTTCAAATCTTTACAAATCTCTTTGCAACGAGATAATTGGAAGAAGATTCTTCGACACACCAAAACTTGAAGTAGTCGTTGGAGAGTTGAGGGAAGTTTTATGAAAGCTTCCTTAGCACTTGAAGATGGAACTTATGTTGAGGGAAAAGCGTTCGGCGCTGAAAAGACAGCACTCGGAGAAATCGTTTTCTGCACTTCGATGACCGGCTACGTGGAAGCTCTCACGGATCCAAGCTACAAGGGGCAAATTCTGATGATGACTTATCCGCTCATCGGTAACTATGGGGTTTGCAGAGATGACTTCGAGAGCGATGGTGTAAAAGTAGAGGGTTTTGTTGTTCGAGAGCTTTGCAAAAAGCCGAGCAATTGGCGTAGTGAGATGAACGTTGACGATCTTCTCAAGAGCTACGATGTCGTTGGAATCGAGGGTGTTGACACGAGGATGCTCACGAGGAAGATAAGGACCTATGGTTCCATGAAGGCTGCAATAGGAATAGACGTGGAGAAGGAAAAGCTGATCAAGATGGCAAGAGATCAACCGTTCATTTCGGACATAGACTTGGTGGACAAGGTTTGCGTCAAAGCTCCGAAGAAATTTGACGTCGGCGGGAAATTTGAAGTCGTGCTCATCGATTGTGGTGTTAAGATGAGCATAGTAAGACAGCTGTTGAAAAGAGGGATAAACCTCACTGTCGTTCCATACAATTTCTCTTCGGAAAAAATAGCGGAAATGAACCCGGACGGCGTTTTCATCTCCAATGGTCCCGGAGATCCTGCGAGGGTTAAAGAGACGATCGAAACGATTCGCAATCTCGCGGGAAAGTTTCCTTTAGCTGGAATTTGTCTTGGACATCAATTGATTGCGCTCGCGTTCAAGGCAAAGACCTTCAAGCTGAAGTTCGGACACCATGGCAGTAATCAGCCAACTAAAGACTTGGAAACTGGCAGAGTTTTCATTTCAAGTCAAAACCACAACTTCGCAGTTGATGAAAAAACCTTACCAGAGGGCTTTGAGGTAACGCAGATAAATCTCAACGACAGAACCGTTGAAGGGATGAAGCACAAGGATTTTCCGATAATAACGGTGCAATACCATCCAGAAGCTGGTCCGGGACCCCATGACACGTATTTCTTCTTCGATAGATTTGTAGAGATGCTAAAAGAGTGGTGAAATGCCGAAAAGAGAGGATTTGAAGAAGATAATGGTAATTGGAAGCGGTCCAATAGTCATTGGGCAAGCTGCAGAATTCGATTACTCTGGAAGCCAAGCCTGCAAGGCTTTGCGTGAAGAGGGTTGCGAAGTCGTGCTCGTGAACTCGAATCCCGCGACGATAATGACGGATCCAGAGATGGCGGACAGAATTTACATAGAACCCTTGACCGCAGACGTTGTTGAGAAGATCATCGAACGTGAATTACCAGACGCGATTTTGCCAACACTCGGCGGACAAACTGCGTTAAACCTCGCGATTCAGCTCGAAGAGATGGGAGTTCTGGACAAGTATGAAATTAAGCTCATTGGAGCTAACGCGAATGCGATAAGGAAAGCCGAGGACAGGGAGCTTTTCAAGCAGTGTATGCTGAAAATTGGACTTGAAGTCCCAAGGAGTAAGACTGTGAACAACGTGGAATCTGCGCTTGAATTCGCAGAAGAAATTGGCTATCCAGTCGTAGTTCGACCAGCCTTCACCTTGGGCGGAACGGGTGGTGGAATTGCCTATAACAAAGAGGAATTAAGAGAAATTGTGACAAGAGGGTTGAATCTCTCGATGATAAGACAAGTGCTAATCGAAGAGAGCGTAATCGGCTGGAAGGAGTTTGAGCTCGAAGTAATGCGAGATCTTGCGGACAACGTGGTGATAATTTGCTCTATAGAGAACTTCGATCCAATGGGAATCCACACGGGAGACAGCATTACCGTTGCTCCAGCACAAACCTTGACGGATTTAGAGTATCAAAGAATGAGAGACGCTGCAATCTCGATAATAAGGGAGATAGGAGTGGAAACTGGAGGAAGCAACATCCAGTTCGCAATAAATCCGCAGAATGGAAGGATGGTTGCAATAGAGATGAATCCAAGAGTCTCGAGAAGCTCAGCCTTGGCTTCAAAAGCAACTGGCTTCCCGATTGCAAAGATCGCAGCAAAGCTTGCAATTGGTTACACACTCGATGAGATTCCGAACGATATTACAAAGGAGACACCTGCGAGCTTTGAGCCAACCATAGATTATGTGGTCGTTAAGATTCCGAGATTTGCCTTTGACAAGTTCCCAACAGCGAATCAGATCCTTGGAACTCAGATGAAGAGCGTTGGCGAAGTGATGGCGATCGGTAGAACCTTCGAGGAGGCGTTGCAAAAAGCTTTACGAAGCCTTGAAATCGGAAGATATGGCTTAGGTAGCGATGGAAAGGATAGGAATGTTAGTAGGGAAGAGATAATAAGAAAATTGAAGTTCCCAAGTCACGACCGCGTATTTTACATACGCTACGCATTCCAGCAAGGTTTTACGATCGAAGAGATCTACGAGTTGACGAAGATAGATCCTTGGTTCCTTGAAAAGATCAAGAACATCGTGGAGTTTGAAGAAAAACTTAAAAGCCTTGCGAAGAAGTTCAAAATCGAGGAGCTACCTTCTGAAATTCTCAGGGAAGCGAAGAGACTTGGTTTCTCAGATAGACAGATCGCACATATCTTCAGCGCAGATGAATTTGAGGTGCGGAGGATAAGGAAGGCAAAGGGAGTAAAGGCTGTTTACAAAATGGTCGACACTTGCGCTGCGGAGTTCGAGGCAAAGACACCATATTATTACTCGACTTACGAAGAAGAGAACGACGCTGTGTCGACGAAAAAGAAAAAGGTCATGATCTTAGGTTCTGGACCGAACAGAATAGGGCAAGGAATAGAGTTCGATTACTGTTGTGTTCACGCAGTTTTTAGTTCTAAGGAGGAGGGATACGAAGCTATAATGGTCAACTGCAACCCTGAAACCGTTTCTACTGATTACGACACCGCGGACAGGCTTTACTTTGAGCCAATCACGTGTGAAGACGTTATGAACGTGTATGAAAACGAAAATCCGGAAGGCGTTTTTGTGCAATTCGGTGGACAAACGCCTTTAAACATCTCAAAAGATCTTGAAAGATCTGGAGCGAAGATAATTGGCACTTCTGTGGATTCGATTGACATTGCAGAAGATAGAAGGAGGTTCGACGAACTGCTTGAGAAGTTGGGAATACCGAGACCAAAGGGAGGGATTGCCTACAGCATTGAAGAAGCTAAGAAGGTTGCCAGGGAGCTCGGCTATCCGGTTTTGATAAGACCGAGCTACGTGCTTGGCGGTAGGGCTATGCGAATCGTCTACGATGAGAAAATGCTCGAAGAATGTGCGAAGGAGGCGATAGAAGTCAGCGAGCAGAAGCCGATGCTCATAGACAAGTTCCTCGAGGATGCGATCGAAGTTGAAGTTGATGCGATTTGCGATGGAGAAGAGGTTTTCATTCCAGCGATAATGGAGCACATCGAAGAAGCAGGAGTTCACAGCGGAGATGCAGCTTGCGTTATTCCGCCGATTTCGCTTTCAAAAGAGATCATGGACACAATCGAAGATTACACGAGGAGAATAGCCTTAGCTCTCCAAGTCAAAGGACTCATAAATGTGCAATACGCTGTTAAAGATGGGATTGTATACGTGCTCGAAGCAAATCCAAGGGCGAGTAGAACTGTCCCCTTTGTAAGCAAGGCAACTGGAATACCCATGGCAAAGATAGCGACGAAGGTTGCACTCGGCAAAAAACTGAAGGAGTTCAACTTAAAGAAACCTGTTATGAAGCACTTTGCTGTGAAGGAAGCTGTATTTCCATTCATAAAGCTTCCTGGCGTTGACGTTGTTCTTGGACCAGAGATGAAGTCCACTGGCGAAGTCATGGGGATAGACTACGATTTTGGCATAGCTTATTACAAAGCAGAGCTAAGCGCTGGGATGAGATTGCCGTTAAGCGGAAACGTTTTGCTGAGCGTAAAAGATGCGGACAAGCCAAAGGTTCTCGGTATTGCAAGAAAATTCATTGAGCTTGGTTTCAAGATTTACGCAACAGAAAAGACTGCGAAGTTCTTGAGGGAACATGGAATCGATGCTGAAATCGCTTTCAAGGTTAGCCAAGGAAGACCGAACATCGTGGACATGATAATCAATGGGCAGATAGATCTGATAATAAACACCCCAACCGGAAAGGCTGGGAAAACCGAGGGATATGAGATCCGAAGAACTGCGGTGGAATACTGCGTGCCTTATATAACAACGATTCCCGGGGCAATCGCCGCTGTGAAGGCGATCGAAGCTGTTAAGAAGGGGAAGTTGACGGTTAAATCAATCCATGAGTATCATGAAGAAGTTCGAGGAGTATCTTGAAAAACTCGTTAAGCTTGATTTGGAGCGAGAAGAGAGAGCGGGGAAGCCAGAGGCTATATTTGGCGAAGGAAAGTCTACGGAGCTAATAGTTAAAATCGCTGAGAAGTATAAAGAGATGAATAAACCAGTTCTGTTCACAAGGCTAAACGAGGAGCAGATGCTTGAGCTTAAAAAGCTCGGAGCGGAAGTGAACGAGTTAGCAAGGACCGCGGTATTTGGAAAAATGGGCGAAAAAATTGGTAAGGTTGCAATTCTCACGGCTGGAACCGCTGACGTTCCTGTTGCGGAAGAAGCAAAGGTTACCGCGGAATTCTTAGGTTTAGAGACCCTTACCTTTTACGACGTCGGCGTTGCTGGGTTGCACAGAGTGGTTGAACCCGTAAAAACGATAAGAGGTAGTGAAGTAGACAGCGTCATCGTTATCGCGGGTATGGAGGGAGCATTACCTTCAATCGTTGCAAGTCTTGTGGATTTACCCGTGATTGCAGTTCCAACTTCCATAGGCTATGGAGTTCATCTCAAGGGAATTTCTACTCTTTTTGCAATGCTTCAAAGCTGTCCTTCTGGAGTTGCGGTCGTGAACATCGACAACGGCTTCGGTGCAGGGGTTTTTGCCTACTTAATATCTCGTGTTGCGAGGAGAAGGAAATGGAGTTCGAAATAATCGCGAAGGATGCACTTGGAAGAATATGCAGAATCGAAACTCGTCATGGCAAGATTGAAACTCCAACCGTGCTTCCAGTGGTAAATCCCAACATTCCCTTCATAGCTCCAGAGAAAATGAGAGATTACGGGGCTCAGTGTTTGATAACGAACGCTTATATAATCTACAGAAGTTTCAAGGACGAAGCGATCGAAAAAGGTGTTCACAAGATCCTTGGAGTCGATATGCCGATTATGACCGACAGCGGAAGTTATCAGCTGATGCTTTACGGCGACGTGGAAATCAAGAATCGGGAGATCTTGGAGTTTCAGCAGAAAATCGGTTCAGATCTCATAGTTCCGCTTGACATACCAACACCACCCGATGCGGATTACGAGACCGCGAGGAAAGATTTAGAGGAGACTATAAGGAGAGAAAGGGAGGCAAAGGAGTTGAAAAAAGATTCTCTGCTCGTGCTTCCGATTCAAGGATCTACGATTGCTGAGCTTAGAAGAAAGAATGCCGAGGTTGCGAAGGAAATAGGTGGCGACGTTTACGCGATTGGCGCCATAGTGCCACTGATGGAAGCCTACAGGTTCAAAGATCTTGCGAAGATCGTGCTCGAAGTTAAGTCTGTGATTCAAATCGAACCAATTCACCTCTTTGGTTGTGGACATCCGATGTTGTTGGCTTTAGCAGTTGCGATGGGTTGCGATCTCTTCGACTCCGCAGCTTATGCTTTGTATGCAAAAGATGACAGGTATTTGACAGTCTACGGAACAAAAAAGCTCTCTGAACTTCAGTATTTCCCTTGTGATTGCCCTGTTTGCGCAAAAAAGATCCCAGAAGAACTGAGGGAGATGGAAAAAAGGGAGAGAGAGCTATTTCTTGCAGAGCACAATCTATACGCGACGTTCGAAGAGATAAAGGTTATAAAAGAGGCTATAGAAGAGAATTCGCTATTTGAGCTGGTTGAGAAAAGGATTAGAGCGCATCCCAACTTGATCAGCGCATGGAGGATTATAAAGGACTACTCTGAACTCTTCGAGCGATACGATCCTTGGATAAAGACGAGATTCTTCTACTGCGGTCTCGAGACTTTGATGAGACCAGCGGTTAAAAGACATGCGAAAGCTGTGAAGAACGTTGAATTCGAAAAAGACACCATAGTGATCTCCACAGACCTTGGAATCTTAGCAGATGCTTACCTTCGCCCAGTCTTTGGTGTAGTTCCAATTGAACTGCTTGAAAGCTACCCATGTGGGCACGCGGAAATGCCAGACGATGATACGATTGAAAAAGAGGCTTTGGAGATTGCTATTGCAAATCTAAATGATTTCGTGAGGGCTAAAAAGGGAAAGAGATTTGTAATCCATCTCACCGGAAGGTGGAAGGACTTCGCAAAAGACTTGCCCGAAGGCTGTGAGTATGTTCTACACTGAGAAGAGAGACGGATTTGCAAGGCTCGGAATCTTGGAGCTCGAAGAAAAAATTCAAACACCAGCTATGCTCGATGGAAAAATTTTGGAGCGGTTTGACTTTGGAAAAGCACCTTATGCGATCAAAAAAATTTTCCCAGAGATATACGAAAGAATGAAGCCTAAAAACGAGGTTGCGATCTTAACCGGGTTATCCGCCATGATGCCAAGAGAGATAAGTGAAGCTTTTTCGGAATTTCGTGGAACGAAGGCGATCTTTGTCGTTGCATTTGCAACCCCTCTGAACGTTTCTACACTGATTTACCTCGGTGCAGATCTTGTGGACAACTTGATGGCAATTGCAAAGGCTTACAACGGCTCTTACTTCTTCGGGGATCTCGAACTTAGCGTTGAAAAGCTCGAAGAGTTTCCATGCAGTTGTCAACATTGCAAGAGTCAAAAAACGAAGGATTTAACGAAAGAGGAACTCTACGAGATTGTTGCAGGACACAACAGTGAAGTTTTAAGGCAAGAAGTCGAAAGGTGCAGAATTCTAATCGCTGAAGAAAATCTGAGGAACTACGTTGAAGCGAAGTCTAAGCTAAGCCCAGAGTTGACAGCGTTGCTCAGATTTGCCGACTTTGAAGAGAGTAACTGTTTTCCGAGGTTTAGAAGATCAACGCTCTATTTCACATCGCAGGAAAGCATCAACAGATTCGAAGTGAGGTACTTTTTCCAGAGGGCTTTGGAGTGCTACAAGCCAAAGACGAAAGCGTTGCTATTGCTCCCATGCACCGCTAAGAAACCATATTTGATTTCAAGAACGCATCGACTCATAAGGAGCGCAGTCAAGGTTAATGTGAACGAAATCATAATCTCCTCTCCCCTTGTCGTTCCAAGGGAGTTCGAGCTTCTATATCCTGCGGTGAACTACGACACACCAGTGACTGGGCATTGGAGCGAGGAGGAAGTAGACTTTGTAGCAAAATGGCTTAGAAAATTCGTGGAGAAGGGGGACTTCGAAAAAATAGTTGCACACGTTGAAGGAGGTTATAAGAAGGTAGTCGAGAAAGCTTTAAAGGACTTTGAAGTTGTTTTCACCGCAGAAGGGGAAATTTTGAGCGAAAGTGCGCTAAAAAGGCTTAAAAAGGAGCTTGAATGCTATGAGAACTTCGATTTATTTGCGGAGATGTTCTCGCATGCGTCAAGGTATCAGTTTGGGATCGAAGCTCGGGGAGCTGTGAAGGGTAGATATCCAGACATCGAGCTCTTTTGGAAGGAAAGGGTTGCGAGATTCGATTTGAGGTATGGAAACCTCGACGTATACGGCGAGTTTGCGAGAGAGATCCTCAAGAGCGGAAGTTACGTTGTGAAGATCGCTGAGTTTCAGCCGAGTTCAACGATATTCTGCGCCGGTGTAGAAGAAGCGGACGAAAAAATTCGCCCAAATGATGTGGTTGTTTTCTACAATTCGCAACTCTACGGCGTTGGAATTGCGAGAATGCATGGAAAAGAGATGGTCGAAGCAAAGAAAGGCGTTGCAATCGAAGTTAGGCGAAAGTCGAAGTTTTAGGTTGCGACGATCATCTGCGATTGAACAACGTAAACAGGATTACCATATGGATCGAAGTAGCCGTCAAGTCTGAGGACCTTGGTTATTACGGTCTTTGTTCTTATCACGCTACCATCCTCGAGCTCATACTCGTTCCAGTCTTCGCCAACGATTGCCTTGATCCTAACAACCGTTGGTCTCCTATTCTTCGCTATTTCTTGTATTGGTGGCACAAATTCCGAAGGTTGTCCACGGAGCTCTTCTGGCGACCTTGCAACAACCACGTTTTGGCTGTCAATTCTGTAAATCGGTTCTCCAAGCATATCTCTTTGTCCAGTGTCAAAGACTCTTGTCAGAACAGACTTAAACCTTATCACGCTACCATCTTCGAGAAAGACGTTCACCCACTCCTCCTTACGAGCCCTGAAGTCGAGCTCTTTCATCCTATGCATGGTTTAAGTGGTTAAAAAAGCTTTAAATATGTTGTGGAGAAAATGGAGCATGGAAACGCTTATTCTAACTCGAAAGGAGATCGAGTCTCTTGTGACGATGGAAGAAGCTATAAAAGCGGTCGAGGAGGCTTTCAGACTTTATGCAATTTCAAAAGCTCTGATGCCACCGAAGGTCTACTTAACCCTTGAAGAGGGCGATTTTAGGGCGATGCCCTCGGCGTTAATGGGATACGCTGGTGTAAAATGGGTAAACTCCCATCCAAAGAACCCAGAAAAAGGTTTCCCAACAGTAATGGCTGTCTACATACTTAGCGATCCATCCAACGGCTTTCCACTCGCAGTCATGGATGCGACGTTTCTCACGTCTCTTCGCACCGGCGCTGGTGGTGGTGTCGCAATGAAATTCTTGGCAAGAAAAGACAGCAAAGTCTTTGGGTTCATTGGTTGTGGAAAGCAAGCGATCTTTCAATTTCTCGCAGTGAAGGAGCTTTTTGAGCCAGAGGTTGTAAAAGCATTTGACGTGAACAAGAAGGCGAGCGAGAAATTCAAGGAGTTTTGCGAGAGAAATGGAGTAGATTGTAAGTTGGTTGACCCGAGCGAAACCTGCGATTCCGATGTTCTTATAACCACGACTCCCTCGACTAAGCCAGTGGTTAAAAACGAGTGGATAAAGGAGGGGATTCACATAAACGCTATCGGCGCGGATGCGCCGGGAAAGCAAGAACTGGAGATAGAAATACTCAAGAGGGCAAAGATCGTGGTTGACGATCTCGAACAAGCTTTGCACGGCGGAGAAGTTAACGTTGCACACTCTATGGGGATAATAAGAAAAGAGGACGTATACGCAACGCTCGGCGAAATCGTTGCGGGGCTTAAAAAAGGTAGAGAAGGTAACGAGATAACGATCTTCGACTCAACTGGCTTGGCGATTCAAGACATCGCGGTTGCGAAAATAGCGTACGAGAAGGCTATGAAAGGAGGGATTGGGATGAGAGTAGAGTTGCTATGAGAATCGCTTTGCTCACGTCTGGCGGAAAAGACTCGATGTTGGCTTTGCACAGAGTTGCGAAGCTTGGGGAGATTATACTTGTCACTGCGGTCCCGAGAAAAGCAGATTCTTTCATGTTCCACACCGTAAACCTTCACATGGTCGATGCAATCGCGAATTGCCTTGGCTTGCCCTTGCACAAGGTCTTTGTCTCCGGAATTGAAGAAAAAGAGGTTGAGGAACTTGAAAAGGGAATTTCATCGCTTGAAATAGATGCGATTTGCTGTGGGGCGATTGCTTCGAATTATCAGCTTAGGAGAATTAAGAAAGTCTGCGATGATCTTGGTTTAGAATTGCTTGCCCCGCTTTGGGGCGAAGATCAGGAGAAGATCCTTGAAGAAGTTGCGAAAAATTTCGAAACACTGATTGTAAGCGTTTCCGCAATGGGGCTTGATGAAAGATTTCTTGGCAGGAGAATTGATGAAAAATGTGTCCAAGAGCTAAAGGAGGTTGCTAAGAAGACGAAGATAAACTTGGCGGGTGAAGGTGGGGAATACGAAACACT
>CALIUJ010000177.1 GCA_938048785.1 uncultured Archaeoglobaceae archaeon
GTCCAGATGAAAGGGCTTAAAAGCAAAGCAGGCAAAGTATTTGACGCAGGACTGAAGCTTAAAGAGGATGGTAAAATAGAATTAGTATTTGGAGGGAAAGGGCATGAAACTGTTAAAGCTGAAGGACAAAAAGGTGGCAGACAGGCTTCAGGAAAGGCTTTTGAGAAAAAGAAAAGTGGTGGCTATAGTGGAAAAAGAAGAGGATTTAAAAAGGGTCAAAAGGGCTGATGTGGTGCTTCTTGTAGAAAAAGAAAGATGAGAAGGGTGGTTGCAACAGCTGACAGAAGAGGCATTGCAAAAACACGCAACAACCCCAAAATTTCTTTATAATGTCTACCCATGAAGGTAGAAGAGCTTTTTTACAAGGACATGCTAACAAGTTTTTACAAAGCACATCAATACGACGCAAAGGTGTTTGCAGCTACCCGCAGGATGCTGGCGGAAATGGAAACTCAACCTCAGACTGAAGAAACAGAGCTAAGCCCAGAAGAATTTCTCAGGTCCATAGAAGGAACCCTGGATGCAAAGCTCTACGAAAACATATTCAAAAAGCCTGCGGACCGTGAACATATTAACAGGCTAAAGCAGGAATGGATTGAACAGGTCAGAGGTCAAAGGAAAATCTGAATTTCCTGCCTTCTTCCCTTCTGGGTTCTTCTTCTCTTCTGGGTTCTTCTCTAACAGGCTTTGAGATTTCTGTTTTCCTGAAGTATTCCTGCAATATAAGGTTTATAGCGGTAGAATAGGATATGCCCTTTTCCATAGCGTAGCTCTCAACCTTTTTGTAAAGCTCTGGTCTGAGATAAACCGCCACCTGATACCTGCCTCCTACCATCCTTGCCTTTTTCTGCCTCATAAAGACAATTATATACCAGAGTGCGACAAAATACGCTATTACCTCTTGACAAATTACGATAAATTATAGTATAACATTGTATGAGCCAATAAACTTAAGGAGGAATAGGCATGAAGGAGGTTAAGTTTCTCTCGGGTTTTAAAAGGGTTCTTGGGGCGTGGGATCCTGGGTATCAGGGTTGCCTTGTGGAATACGATGGCTACAGGTGGCATGTGGGAGTGGAAGAAGGGGAGTATCCTGTGCTTTTAGAGGACCTTGTTTACTATTATCCTCTTGTCATCAAGTATCTTGGTCTTGAGGGGAGAGAAATAGCGGTGTCCATACCTGCGGAGACTTTTCTTAAGGACAAGGACACTGTTTCTCTGATGAAGGAAAGGATTGAGAAGGAAACTGGGGCAAGGACGGTGGTGTATCCACAGGGGATAATAGCTCTGGCAGGTCTGGAGATTGACACGAGGGGCGGTATTCTTGTTCTTGACGGAGGATTTAACACCCTCAATGCGGCAATAGTGGATAGAGAGGGCGAGGACATAAAGGTTAAGTGGTTAAAGACCTATTACAACGAACTTGGCGTAAGAGACCTGCTGGAGAAGTATTTCAGGGAGGAGCTTTTAAGGAAGTTTTCTGAGGTGCCTAACAATTTTCAGCTTCTTTCCAGAATATTTACCAGAGGGTACGTGGATACTGGCTTTAAGAAGGTGGATGTGTCTGCAGAAAAGAATGTAAGTCTTGAGGTGTTTTTAAATCTTCTTCTTAGAAGGCTCAGGGGGGATGTGGCAAGAGCGGAAAGGGATGTCAACCTTATAGTAGTAGTAGGTGGGCTTGGTTATTACTTTAAGGATTTAAAGATAGAGAGCACTAAAGAGATACTTGTTCCAGAGCAGGTAGAATTTGCCAATGTCAGGGGCATGTATGCGGCAAGTGGGCTTCCTTCTGTAGATTTTGGCTTTGGGCAGGTCAAGGCGATACTTACAGATTGAAAGCATTGGTGCTCTGGAATTGTTCTTTAATTAGAAAATGCCACGAATTTTTTCCGAAGCTGCAGGTATTCAGGGTATCAAGCCAGAAGCGGACTTTGAGAAACTGCTGGAGCATATACGAGCCATGTTTGGAGACAGCGTAAGTCTTTCTGTTATACTTCCAGAGGTGGTAAGGTTTCTTTTGCAGAGTAAAGACTTCAGGGGTAGCAAGATAGACAGGGCAAGCTATATAGAGCAGGCACTGGATTATCTCAGAACAAGAGGGCTCCATGTGGACATGGATTTAAAAAAGGCAGTCAGCCCTGAAGTGGCAAGGAAGATTACTAAAGAATTCAGGGGGAAGGTTTCTGGCTGGTCTTCAAGGCACACATACGAGCTACTTTTAAGGTTGCTAAAAGACAATGGAATATCTGCCTATCTCAGGAACTCAGGGGGAAAGTGGTATATATCTTTTGGCGAAGGAAGGAGCAATCAGAGGAGAGAGAAAGAGGAAGAGGAAGGTTTTAAAATTTCTGTGGACATTTACCTCAAAAAGCTTGAGGAGTTAAGAAGCTTTGGAGAAGCCATCAGGAAAAGGGATTTTGCGGGGCATAGAAAAGAAGAAGAATTTTTTAGCCCTCCTCCCAGAGTAAAGGTAAAGGAGGTAGAGCTAAAAAGCGAAAAAGTGGGCAGGATAGAGATGCCTGCCATAAGACGGAGGCCGAGGAGATGATGGCTGGCTCAAATGCCGCCTGCTGGGGACTGAGCCAGTTTAAAAAGGCGGGATACAAATATCCCAGCCCAAACGGTCTGGTGCGGTTTGGTCAGTGAGGTGTTTAAGATGGAAGAGCTTATAAGGAGTTTACAGGCATTTGTGAAGCAGACGGTAGAGGAAGACCTGCAGAGCAGGTTTGCCCGCTTTGAAGAGAGGGTCAAAACAACGCTTGAGGTAATAAGAAGCCTCAAGATAGCGGTGGAGGACCCAGAAGCAAGACAGAGGCTGGAGCTTTTTGAGAAGGACCTTATGGCTACCAATAAGAGTCTGGAAAGCGTAAGAACTGAACTTATAGCGAAGCTGGGGGAGCTGGATAGTAAAGTAGAGGGTATTGATAGCTTTGCAAAAAACAGTGTAGATGTGATGGTGGAAAACCTGAAGAAGTTTAAGGAATACGTGGACGAGAACTTTGCGGAAGTGGAGGGTGTTTTTGAAAAAGTGAGGACAAGTTTTAAAAAGCTGGAGGAGGTGCTTTATTCTGAAGAGGGTGGTATAAAGCCAGAGCTTGACGCTCTATCTCTTAAGGTAGAAAAGCTGGATGAAGGGCTTGCGGATTTGCAGGCAGTTATAACCGGTTCTGGAGGGCTTGCAGAGAGCATGAAGGCACTTATAGAGGCACATAACGAGCTGGTGGATGCCCTTGATGGTATGCAAGAAAGGATAGAGGTGGTGGAAAATTTAATGGAAGAGGTCAACAGGCTAAAAAGAGATACGCAAAGGCTTGAGGAGGAACTAAAGAAAGAGCGAGAAAGCAAGAGAGAGCTTGAAGAAAAAGTGAAAGAGCTAACTCTGGAGGTGGCTGGATATAAGGCGATGACATCAGCCCTGAAGGAAAGGTTGGGGGTCATGGAAGAACTGCTAAGCGAGCTTTCTCAGAAGGCACAGGCATACGAGCAAGCTTACGAGGAGATTTCCAGGGAGGTATCGCTGGTAAAAGCGGAATTGAAAAAGGTGAAAGAAGCGGTAACGAGGTATCTTTCTGCAGTTAGCAGGATGGAGGCAAGAATGCCAGATGTTTACAAAGCCATTGAGAGGATGGAAGAGGGTATGAAGGTGGTGCTTGACAGGGTAGAAAAGGTTGAAGCGAGGATTGTAAAGAAGCATGATTTTCCTGGTCTTTAACTCAGAAAGGGCTCTTTTAAGGGAGGACAGAGGGAGGTGGATGCAAGTATCTGTGCCTAAGGAGTTTGTGAACACCGACATAGTGTGTGGTTTTTACAGAGAGGATTTTTTAGAGTGGAGGAAGCAGAAGGTGACTTTTTTTGAGCTTGGGAGGTTTTTCAATCCTTACGAGGTTAACGAGGAAGATGTTAAAGAGTTTGTGGAGCTCTGTATAGAGCACGGCATTCTTGACCCTTACAGTGGGAGGATAAACACCATAGGGTATGCAAGGAAGAAGGTATTAGAAGCTTTGAGTCCAATTCTTTCTACGGAAGAAACTCCGCAGGAGAATGCAGGTTTTTACGGAGGCAGGACGGAATTCTACAGGCAGAAGGCAGAGGGACATATAGTTTACTACGACATAAATTCTGCGTATGGCTGGGCAATGAGCCAGCCACTTCCAGACAGGAACAGGGAGAGGGTATACAGAGGGTTATCTTACGAGGACATTCTTGAGCTTTCTGAGAAGTTTTTTATTCTTTTTAGCGGGGAAGTTTATCAGGACAGGGACCTGCCAGTCTGTCCTGTGAAGTTAAAGTTCAGGGAAGAGGAAGAAATTTTTTACCCACGGGGGAAGCTATCTGGTGTATGGACCAACTACGAGCTTTCTCTTCTCCAGCCAGAAGAGGTTCTGAAAATAGACACAGTCTGGGCCTATCCCTATTCGTCCTTTTCCCTCAGGGAGGTAGTAGAAGATTTTTATTCTCAGAGGGAAAAAGGTCTTGCTCACAAAGTTTTTTATAAATGGCAGATAGTTCTTCTTTATGGCATGGTAGGGTGGAAGCAGAAGGGTTTTTTAAAGTCAAGACTTATTGGTGCCTACATCACTGCAAGAACCAGAAAAGAGCTTTACGAAAAGCTCCTTATGGCACAGGAATACGGAAACCTTCTGTACTGTGACACAGACTCTTTCTTTCTCCTTGCATCCCCAGAAAACCATAAGAAGCTCCAGGAGCTACTGCCAGTAAGACCAGGGCTTGGTGGATGGGGAATAAGGAAAGAGGTAAATAGTCTGGAAGTTTACGGATTTAAGAGGTATGTCTGCAGGATGGACAACGAATACTTTGTGGCAATGTCGGGAGAGAGAATAGACCACATAGACGAGCATGGAAGGTTCTACAGAAGAAACTTTTACACAGGACAGATCTCCAGAGTGGAAATCAGCGAGCAGGAACTGCCTAAAAGAAAACTCACAGAAGAAGGCTATACGGTCCCGTGGTCCATAGAAGAGCTTCATGCCCTTGAAAAGCAGGAGACGCAGAAGATAGCGAAAAAGGCAAGGGTGAAACTCAGATAGATTTTCCTGCTTTCAGTTTTTCTCTACGGATTTGCCCAACCTCATTTCTTACTTCTTCTTTCACTTTTTCCTGAAAAAAACTGGATACGAGGTCAATTGTGGTTTTACACACCCCAAACCTGTCCTCAGATTGTATGCTCTTACCGTATTTTACCGTAAATCTTCTTGACAATTACCATGTTTTAGCGTAAATTATACTACATGCGACAGGAAGAGAAGATGCGTTTAGACAGGCTCTTTTTTCGTGGGAGGCTTTTTGATGTGGTAAAGAAGGGAAAGTTTGAGAGGGTGATGAAGTGGTCCCCAGAGAACACCGTTTACTGGACAGGTCCAGGCAGGATAAAGATAGTGGTTTTTACAGGGCGTAGCAAGGAGGCGGAAGAAGGAGAATGGAGCTATGAACACGCAGTTCTGGAGCTGGACAGAGTGCCAGACCACATAATTCTGGAGGAGCTATACGAGCAGAACGAATACACTTACAGTCCTCTTGCTTACGACTTTTATCAGCTACTAAAAAGAAAAGGACATATCTGAGCTTGCAACCTGCAAGCACACAGAGAAATAATGGGACTATACTGTTAACTGTACAAAAAACCAAGGAGAATTTAGCCATGGCATTACTTTTGTCTGCAAAGGGATACAGAGAAAGTAAACCCATCATACCAGACCTGCCTTTAAAGGTTGAGGGGGTATCTCCAGAGGAAGACAGGGTGTATCTTGCAGAAGCGTATGGAATAGTGCCTTATATTACGCTGGAAACTGCAACAGACAGAGAGGGGAAAGCCACTGGTCTGGTAAAGTTTTACGGCATCCCAGTTGTTGCCCTTGAAGGGACAATAGACGAGAAGGGCAGGCTCAGGATAGAGAAGAGAAGTTATAAAGAAGATGCGGTTAAAAGAGCAGAGGAAAAGCTATCGGGTCAAGAAATCAATCAAAATGTTCTTGCGGGCGTTCTTTATGGAGTGGTGCACTACCCAGAGCCTCAGGCTTTTGCTCATGTTTTTGGAAACGCAAGTCCGAGGGGGTTAATTTTTGCTTTTGCAAAAGACGACAAAGAATTTCTCAGTCAGCTTGGCATAGAAAAGAGGAAGGTGCTTGAAGACGGCAACCTGAATTACGAAAGTATAGTGCGGATGAATGCTTTGGTTGCGGAGTTTATAGAAAGAAACAGAGAACAGATAGGGAGAGAGCTAATAAAAGCTATCCTTGTGGAAGCAGAAGATTATTATTTCATGAGGAACAATGCAGACAATCCAGTAAAAGCCTTTGAAGGTTCTGGCCTTATACCAATATGGCTTTCTGATAAGAGGATAGTAGTTGGTGGAACTCCTCTTGCAGATAAGGTCAAACTTGTTGTTGCAAAAATGTTAAATGGCATGGGTTTTGATGAAGCAATAGCAGGGCTAAACAGGAGCGACAGAGCTATTTTTAGCGCTTTTGCTGGAGGCGATTTTCTTGAAAAAACAAAAGAGTTTCTCCGGATAAACAAGGCTATAAATAAATATAACGAAGTTCTGGGTAGCGAGAGGCATGATGTTGCTAAGGAATCACTGGTGAAGAACCTGCGCAAAATATGGGAAGATTTTGAGGGTTTTATAAGCACGGACAAGCTACCCCCTGAAGAAAGGCAGACCCTTGAAATTTTTGCCTTGATTGCAGAATCTCTCAAGAACGAAGAACATCTAAGGGTAGTAGAATCACAGTCAGTAAAAGAAGAGGCGGCTGTAAGCAGAGAAGAAAAAATGGAGGAGACAGAAGTGAAAGTTGAAGCCAGGCTTCAGGAAGAAGAGCCTGCAACTGAGCTACCCCCTATTAAAAGCGGCATAGAACAATTCCCAGATCTTCTTAAGGCCATGAAGGAAAGAATGAAAAAGGCTACAAGGATGAAGATGAAAGCGTAAAACAGGAGGAAACACAATGAAGGTGCTTGAGGGTGTTTTAAAGGTATTACCTTCTGTGGTTATTCTGGAAGTTGATGGGAAAGAGTATAAACTACCAGTGGTATATAAAAATGGGCAGTTTGTGCCCTTTACTCACAGTGGAGCAGTTAAAGAGGTTTATGCGTATCCTGGTGGTTATGCAGGCATAGAAGGCGACATGGTTCTTTATTTTCCAAAGCTTGAGGATAACCTTCAGGTATTTGTAAAAATCACGCAGGTGCAGAATGGCATATCAAGAAAGCTTCAGGACAAAAAGGAGCTAAAAGCTTACGAAACTCCGCAGAAAACGGTAGAGCTTTTTGTAGAGATCTGGCTTAAGAAACTGAAGGGAAGCATAGAAGAGGTGCTACATAGCAGGGGGGCGGCTGCACTACTGATGGAGGTAGAAGGAGTTCCGCTTGACAGGTTTTACCGTTACATGAGGGACAACTGGGAGAAGCTGTCTCCTGCTCTGAAGGGAGTTCTGGATGTGCCGCCAAGGTTTGTTGTTTTTGACCCACAGGCTGGTTCAGGAGATGCTTTTTTTAAAGCCTGTGAAAAATACGGCATAGACGACCCCATTCTTCTGGGCGTAGAACTAAGGGAAGTGCAGAATACCCATCCTGGCTATAAAGTTCAGACGGGAGTGGACTATCTTGCCTATTATTCTGTGCTATACGAGGAGCTTTCTGCCAAAAGAGGAGACAGGATAGAATTTTCCCCTGATTACAAAAGACCGGAGTGGGCGGTAAAGATAGCTCAGGAGCACGGCATAAGCCTTGCAGAGCTTTTACGTTCTTATTCGGTTGTGCCAAGATTTCTAAACCCACCCTATGTGGATCAGGGAAGACATCCTGTAGTGTCTACAACCTTTGGAAATGAGCCTCCTGTGATGAGGGACAGTCAGGGGAATTATTCTGGAGGGTGGGGTTTTGTTGTTGCCAGCAATGCTCATAAGAATGTGCTTGACAGATACTATAACTATCTATCCAGAAAAATTGCAAGCTACGATGAGGTGGGATACGAATATGCGGTGCCAGAGTCCTATCTGTTGGGAATAGTTGTTAACAATACGCATTATTCGGTAGAAAGCGATGTCAGGGATCCTTTTAAGTATCTCAGGCAGTTAAATCTGGTTACTAAGAATCTGCCAGCAGTAGAAGAGGTTGTGAAGGTTGCATCGGACAGAGCAAAAAACATAATGAGCAGGTTTGAAAATATAACTGTAGAAGAGCTTCTCAGCCCTCTTTCCTTTGCACAGGCAGCAAGGAAGGGGGCAAGAGTTTTCCCTGCACTGGACATGATCGGAGGAGAGGGAGAAGGGTTTTATGCTTACGACGAGGTAATAAACAATCCCATGTTGCTGGAGCTATACAGGGCAAAAGTGCCACACATATTCAGGCTTGTGGAAGAAATGGCAAAGGAGAGAGGGGACGAACTGCTTGTTCCCGAGGTGCCAGAGCACAGGATAATGCCAGAGGAGGGGCTTGGTATTCTCAAGTATGCGGGATTTTCAAGTGTATATCCACTTAACGACGAATTAAAGGGTAAATTAATCAACCTTTTGCCAGAAGGCGAGAAGGAGAAGTTTGAGTATCTTGTATCCGAGCTGGAAAAGGAAGAGCGGCTTGAGATATGGCTTAAGACTGGAGACGGAGCCCTGTCTTTTGAGGATGGCACTGTTGGGTTTGGCAGGCAGACGCAGGTCTGTCTCTGTAATGCCATGGGAAAGGTCCACGCCATACTTCCTGTGGACCCAGTTAGATTTTTATCGGAGGTAAACACCGTCAACATAAAGACTTACGCACAGAAAGAAGACTTCCCAGAGGTTGCGATAAACATAATAAAGGAGTATGTAAAGCACGCGGGAGAAGGGATAAGACACATTTTAAGTGAAGAGGAGATAGGGGAAATAGATGGATTTACCGTGCAGACCCTTGGAAAAGAGTTTGCAGAGGTTTGCGACGGTATCTACGTGGAGCAGAAGCTGGAGGGCAGGTTTATAAAAGACAGGATACTGAAAGACGAATTTTTTGACATACTTACCAGCGTGGTGCACAGCAGACTCAGGGGGATGGGAGAGGATGCGGGTGTAATCAAGAGGGTGCTGAGTCTTATAGAACACATGAGAAGGGCTTACGAGGACAATTTTGTTTACTTTCTATATAACCTGGACGAGGTGATGGATGAGGATTTTGCGAGGAAGTATACGGAAGGAAAGCCAGTGCTTGAGTGGTTAAGGGATAGACTGGATGGTCTTCAGTTTGGAGAAGATGCGAAGATAGAAATTTATAGTTTTCTTGTGGAAGAGCTTTTTGTTTACAAGAAGAAGGTTTTAGAAGAAGACCCAATGATTTTGAGAAAGGCAGCCCTGCAGTATGTGGTGAGCAAGGAGCTTAAAGAGCTTCTGGAGAGGGGAGAATACAACCTTGCCTACAGACTTTTTAGAGAACATCTCAGGAAGCATCTTGGATTGCTGGACTATCAGATAGAGTTTGCCTTTAACTCTTCCTATGCGATGTTTAAGGAAAACAAAAATGTGGTCCTGGGATGGCAGCAGAGAACGGGAAAGACCAGAGCTGCTCTTGTCTCTTTGCTTTTCCAGCATCTTCTCAGAGGCAAGACTTCCAACTTCTTTGTAAGAAGCCAGAACGTTATGGATATTTTGGGACAGGCGATTGAAACCATGCCTGTTTTTGCTCCTTTTATGAGAGTCACTGCGGGGCAGACCAGGACTGCAGACCTTAACAGTGAGTTTCTTGCAACAACGCCTTATCCAGACCATACCTATCCAAATCCTTTCTACAGGGCTTCTGGGCTTTTTGTGAGGAAGGGAACCGCCATTGAAGAACTGTTAAAACAGAATGCGTATGCAAAGATAGAGCACTATATAGAGAATCCCGACCCTGACCTGCTTGCCTATGCAAGGGGAAGGATATATGAGGCGGTGCTTGATGCACCGGGTTACAGTAAAAGAGCTCTTGAAGGTTTAGTATGTTATCTTGCGGAGCTTGATTTAAGGGGAGAGCTTGATGTCAAAAACACAAAAGCGTGGCAGAACTGGTTAGATACTGTTTTCAAGGATGGAGAACTCATAGAGCAGGACAGGAGAGAGTTGTCGCAGAGGAAAACCGCTATTAATCTTATAGCGAGAGAGGTGGGATATCCCGCCATAAACGCACTCACGGAAATGAGCAAAAAGTTTCTGGACAAGGGAGTTACGGTAAATGTGGATGTGGATTTAAAAGAGGCGGGAAGCTATTTCTCTGAATACTATGTGGTTCCTCCAAAGCTGATAGTAGACATGGGAGAAAGATTTGAGGAGTTCAGGGATAAGGTTATTTATGCGGGAATGGTAGCAGGAAAGGAGGTTTACATAGTCCACGAGAAGGAGACAGCTCCCTTTCTGGACTATATCAGGGAAAATGGGCTGGACAGGATAAGAAACTACGAACTGATGAATTTCAGCACCTTTTACAATCATCTCATGTATGTGAAGATGCAGCCGAGAAGCTCAAGCAGAGCACCCCTTGAAGATAGAGGCTTTCCTATAAGGGACAATCTTTCCTGTTATTTAGAAATACCAGAAGTGGTGCCTGTAGTAAAGATAGACAAGAAGGACAAGAACAATATTACTCTGAAGCTGCTTATACCAGACGATACCAGTGGTTTTGAAAAGACCATAATAAAGTTTGACAGAAACAGGTTTTTGCTGGACTACAGGTATGATGTAGAGAAAAACGGCAAGAGGATATTCAGAAGCTCTTCCACCAACGCAAGGTCTTTTATGATATCTATGAAAGCCTTTGAGGGGAGTGCATCCGCTCACGACGAAGCGGAAGGCAGGCTTAAGGAGCAGGGAATAAGCCAGAGCCAGTTGGTTATAAAAGCTTTTGCGAGTCAGGGCAATGGAGCGGTAATACAGATAAGCGGCACTGCGGGCCCTGAAGACAGACTTGTTACTAAAGAGCCTATAGATGTCACGCTGAGCAATATGAGGATAATACAAAACCTTACGGAGATGAGAGAGGTAAAAGACGAGAGGTATAGAGGATTCTTTGAATATCTTGTCGCTTTTCTGTCTTATCTGAGCAGGTATGGTAAAAAGGAAGCGATGGAAGAAACGATTTTGACGCTCGCAGACAAGAATCTTTCTTTTGAAGACAGGGTAAGAGCTCTAAAGAATCTTTACGAACAGCACGACTTTTTTGAGCCTCACATGGAAGAAGCCTTTGAGACTGTTATCAACCTCGTAGAAAAACTTGACAAAAAAGGCTCGGAAGAAGAGCTGATAGCACCAGCAGCCAAGAAGATTTATTACTTTTTAAACCACCTGAGCAAAGAAGTTTCCGATATGGAAGGCTGGTCTTACAACACACTTTTGAATGCGGTTCAGAATTCACTTGATTATGCAGGCCTGACAAGAAAGAGGGAGGGAAGAGACCCTGTTTTGCTTGCCAATCTTGGTATGGCGGAGGGTAAGGATACCACTTTTGGGAATGTTTACTCCTTTACCGGACAAAGGGGAACGGAGCTTCTTGTTAAGGACAGAAGGGAGTTGTCGGAAATGTTAAGAAATTACAAGAATTATAAAGTATGGAACTACAGGGAAAAACCCGTGGGAAGTTTGGGCATCATAGAAGCAGACCCGAAGGTTCTTGCGTTTCTGTGGGGGAATAATATACAGAAAACCATAAGAGAGGCTTACGACCTGATTGACAGGAACACTTTTATTTATAGAGACCTTTACGATGATTTGATAAGGATAGCGGGTGCTTTTCAGGAGCAGTTTGAAGGGAAGAAGATGGAGGAAGTTTTCAAAAGTAGTAAAACGACGCAAGACAGCTTTGTAGAGCTTCTTTCCTCTTATGTAAGAGACAGAGAGCTAAGAACCAAAAACGAGAAGAAAAAAGAGTTTCTTGAAGACTTTCTTAAGTCCCTTGTGAAGGCAAAGATAGAGAAGGAGGTCATTAAACAGGAGGACGAAGATAAGAAGGAGGCTATTTATCACATAACCATAGACTTCAGGGGTGAGAAGTGGACAGTGAGCATAAACGAAAGAGAGCTAAATCACAAACCCAGCATAGAGAAGTTTGTGGAGGTTATAAACCAGGACTGGAACATTCTTATAGACCTTGCTGCGGGTAGGGGATGGGAGCCTGCCCTGTTCAGGAACAAGCTTACTACCACGCCTTTTAAATTCAACCCTATATTTGGAGATTTTGAACCAGTTGTGGACAGTATAAGCAATGGAGCTCTGGTGAAGGAATATGCACGAACGGTAGAAGAAGGCAAGAATGTATTCATAACATCCGACAGGGTGGCATCCTTAATGGTAGCACTGGGGGATTTACTAAACACAGTATATGCTAACAGGGGAGACAGGAAAGTAAGCGTTCTTGTGCTTGTTACCGATACCAGGATAAAGGAATTCCTTGACAGGGTAGACAGAGATTTTCTTGCAAGGAATGGTATATATCTTGAAGAGGCCTACAGTGCAAGCGAGCTGACCGTAAAGGCACAGAAGCTGGTAGCCCAGAATAGGCAGGTATACGTGGTAGCCAATACGGTAGCGGTTGCGAGAGGAACAGACCTGTCCATGCTTGACGAGATAATACTGGCGGGGAGAGTGGCAGGCAACGAAGGGCTTCAGGTTCTTGAAAGGCTGAGCAACCCCTTAAAGCGATCAGAGAAGTTTGTATATCTTGGAGTAGCAGGAGACTTTAAAAAGATTAGAATTGGGGATGCGGAAAAAGAAATTCCCTCACACACGCTGAGGATAAATGTAGGCACTTTAGGAAGAAGGAACATGGAAATATTAAAGCACACCGGAGAAGTGCCATGGAATGTGCAGGGAGTTATAGTGTCCATATCAGGAGAGACAGGGAAGCTGCTTTCTGAAATGGAAAGACAGGTGCAGGAGAAAGGTAGAAGCGTTCAGAAAGCGGTTGCGGTGTAATATATTAATAGTTATGGGGAGGCTTGTAGTAATTTTGCTTGTTTTAGTGGGAATAGCGGCAGGGCAAGAAGGGTTTTTTATGGGAACCATTAAAAACCTTTATTACAGTGCAAGGGGAAAGCTTGCGAAATGTCCTGGGGAGATAGAGTTTGTTGGGGAGAAGGAGGTGGAGTGTGAGCGTGTATGTAGTGTAGTAAAGGAGAAGGGTGGCTATCAGTATTCTGAGGTGGTGCAGAAACCTCTTGACTACAGCAGAGAAGTGCCAGTGCCCAGGGTATGCGTATGCAGACTTGCGGATAAACCGCCCAATGGCGGAGACCCTCCTTTCATAGATGTGATATGTGGGTATATTTATACCCTTGATTCTCCAGATTCTGCTACATCAGGTCTTTCAAGCATAACAATTGCAAATGATGTCCCTTCAAGACTTGTGAGACTTTTTACTTTCAGGGCGCATTCTTCTGTTCCAGTTTCGCCTGAGGGGGCAGTAGTTCTTGGAGGGTTTTATTCCGTTTACGTGGAGATAATAAGGGGCTGGACATCCTTTTTTGCACTTGCTCTTGTGGTAATCGTTGCAGGATGGAACATGGTTCTTCCTGCGGTGGGAGGCGTGATACAGAAGATAAGACACAGGGAAACAGACATACCCGCCATAAGTGCGGAATCACTTGTGAGGGTAGCCATGGCGGTAATACCGGCGGCGGGCTTTTTTGCTCTTCCCGTGCCCGTGGGAAGAGAGGGGATGATTTTTATGGACAATGTGATACCAGAAGCGGCAACCTTTAGCGTTATAGAGCTTCAGACTGGCAGGAATGAGAATGTAAGTGGGCTTTTGTCTACGGATGGAGATGGTGTTTGTGTTTATTACAGGATGGAGGCAGACAGATTGAGGATGGGTGCACAGGCAGCAAGGCAAAAGGCACAGGAATACAGGTCTCAGGGGGCAATGAGCCCTGAGCAGGCAAGTCAGGAATACGAACGGTTCAGGGGTGAATTAAGAGATGCTGAGGAGAGATTCAAGCAGAGAATGGACACATTAAAGGAGAGAGTAAAGCAAAGGCTTTCTGAAAGGTTAACAGAGACCTTTCTTGGTCGTGCAGGACTTAACCTTCCAAGTTCCCAGATAAACTATATTAGCGGAAGCGTAGACAATCTTGCAGAAAACCTTGCCAGTATATGCATTAACAACACCCTTAACAGGGTGATGCAATATATTCAGGGAGTAATCACTTCGTATACCTATCAGGTCGTTGAAGAGCTGCTTAAAAACCTTCTAAGACAGAAAACGGGGATAGACCCAACGGGTTTTATATCCGCAATGCAGGCGATAAATGCGGTAGCAGAGGAGGCGGGTAAGTATTGTGGAATAAACAACGCACGGGAGGTTGTGTGGCAGGTATACGCAGGAGTAGTGCAGGAGATTACTGCGGAGCTGGAAGGAGAGCTCAGGGTAGCGACCGAGGAGTATGCAAGGGAGATAGCGAGGATATCTGAAAGATACAGGAATATACCTGGGAGAGTAGATAACTGGGTGCTTGCAGAAAGCTACGAGAACACTGCAGAAAGCCTTGACAACCTTGCGCAGGTAGCTGAAGAAAAGGGGCGTGAATGTCAGCAGATGGTGGCAGGTCTTCTTGAGGAGAACAGGCCTTACGACGAGAGCGGGGGCGGATGGAGGGACAACGGGCATGGGAGAAGGTTTGTGCTTGCTCTTTACAGGAAGGGTGAGACGGCCTATTTACCTCTTGCGGTTGGGGTAGTGGGTTCTTTTGTTGACTTTGGACTTGAAGGAGCAAAAGCAGTAGCCAGTGCGGTAAACGGCATAATAAACGCATATCAGAGCGTAAAGTTAAATCAGTCCATAAACGCCATGGAACAGGCAAAGGCGCAGAATCGGCAATACTGGCAGAGGGTTATGGAGACAGAGAGCAGACTGGACCAGATAATGGGGAACTCTGCGGCGGAGTGTGGCTTAACGAAGTGCGACGATGTTTTGAAGAAGAACCTGGAAGCGGTAACTATGCCCAAGTGCGTAGAAGTTTACCACTATGCCAGAGCATATTGCTCCATGTTAAAGCAGTATGGAGAGCGTCTTGAGAGGATGCAGGAAAGAGATGAGCAGGCACAACAGATACAGCAGAGGATAACGCAGGTGACGGGCGGAATATCGGATGCTTTTACGTGGATTTCTCCAGCAATTCTCACGCAGGCACCGCTTTATAGCATGTTTGTAGGACTATCCAGTAAGGACCAGCCATCTACGAAGTTAAGGCTTATATACAAGTCAGAGGCAACGCCAGAGGTGGACTTACGGGTTGCTTCTTCTGGTTCTGCGGTAGTGGGGGCCCTTAACGAGGGGCAGAAAACTTTAACCCTTAACAGCCTGGATGTGAATGTGGGGCTGAGCAGGGAAAGTTTTTACTTTTACGGTATGGCTCTGGCAATAACGGGGATGCCTCCTGGTTCTATGATAAAGTCAGCCATATCGGAGCCAGTAACAAATGCTGCCACGGCTCCCTTCAGGCTTCTGGAGTGGATAGGAGAAAGACTTGGAAAGGCTCCGAATGCTGTAGGTTTTGCCCTGATGGGCATAGGTGGACTTGGCAAGGTAGCAGGAGCTGCGGTGAGCATGCTTATATCCACCATGATAGCCTATGTGGTGACAGTTATTTTGCTTAAGGCATTGCCTTTTCTTATGGTTAGTGGGGTTGTGATATTCAGGTTTATAGCTTATCTTTTTGACCTTGCCAAGTTTATGATAACTCTGCCGTTTTTTGCGGTAGGTGCTGCAACAAGGAGACCAGAGGCAGCGCTGCAGTTTTTGGGACATACTCTTAAGCTGGCAACCACGCCGATACTTATAGCTTTTATGCCTCTTGTTGCCTTTGTAGCTATAGAGCTTGTGACTTTCTTCTTTTTTACGGTGCCCATGTATTTTATACTTAGCGGAACGAGCTTATACGACAGCATGTTAGCTTACTTCTTTGCAGGGATGTTTAATGGTTTTCTGTTTGTGGCATCTACCATAATAGCGGTGGTGGTAGCGTGGGATACGGCAACGAGCTTTATAGACGGCGTTTATGCTTATGTAAACAACATGGTAGGAGCATATTATTCTTCTGGCGAGAGACTTGCGGGAGCTGCAAAAGGATTTTTTGTAGGAAGGCTGGGGTGAACTACTCCATCTTGTGATGGAGACTTCTTGCTATAATATAGTTAAAATATTTAACATGAAGGTAAGAGTTTTACTTGTAATGGCTTTAGTTACGGGAATTGTAGCAGGGAAGGAGAACGGGCTTTCCAGTGTAGAGCAATACAGGATAGGTTATACGGACGGCTACGAGGAAGGGAAAAGAAAAGGCATGGAGGAAGGATACAGGCTTGCTCTTGAAGACTTCAGGAAAGTATATCAGGAGAAGCTGCAGGAGTATACGGAGATAGAGGCTGGGAAGCTCCTTATAAAGGAAGCCAGGATATCTTTTCCAAGGGTTTACATGGTAGGAGGAGAAAGGCTTGTGGTGAGTGGGTGTCAGGTAATAAAGCCTGTAGACGACCTTCTTGCAAAGATACCTCAGAGGGAATTTGGCGAGCCTGTGGACGAGCAGGGACTTCCTATTAAGGGGGTGCCATTAAAGCCTTACACGAGGGTAAAATTTTGTGGAGAAGAAAGCAGGATAAGGCAGTTCAGTCCAGTTTATTACAGGAAAGAGGGCAGCGGGTGTTATGTAGTTTACTTTGAGGAGCGGGAAGGTTTAGAGGAACTATGCAAGTTAGGGGAGTGCAGACGCTGAAGGAGGATTTTTATTATGCTTCCAGTAAGCAGGAGAATTTCGTGTTTCTTTCTGAGCTCCATGGGATATAATTATATTGTATGGAGGAAAAAGCATGGATAGGAAGACAGTAGCGTATTTATTGTTTAGTGTTTTGCCTGTGGTAGCGTATGCCCAGCAAAGGTCTGGCGGGGATTTTCTGTTGCAGGAGAGCCAGAAGGCGGGAAGGTCTATATTCACATGGGCGGTAAGTATCTTTTTCAACCTGCCAGTGCTTCTTTTGATAGGCATCATAGCTTTTTCTGGGTATAGCTTTTACAGGGCATACAGGGAGGCAAAAGAGAACAGAGACGAGAATGCGGTGGGTGCAGGTGTGAAGGCAGGAGTCATGACTCTTGTGTTTGGTGGTATCGCTTTAGGAGCTTTCATGTTTACCATGGACCTTATCTTTGGAAGCCAGTATATTTCTACGCTTATGACAATATTCAGGACAGTGGGCAACAACCTGGCGGGGCAGTAATGCTATGGCTCTATGCGGAAGATGCAGAATATTATCAGAGAGAGTTTTTAGACAGTCTCAGGAGGAAGTGGGGGGCTGTTTTAGTCTGCCCTTCTGAAGCTGAAGTAAAAGAGCAGATAAGGAAAGGTGAATCTTTTGTCTGTATAGCTCCGTATCTTCCACCAGAGAATTTTAGAAGTTTTTTTGCATTTAAGGAGCTTCCCAACAGCAGAGGAATGTGGACCACTCAGGATACAAAGCTTATAGAGGAAGAGGGGAGCAACGAATTTGACCTGCTTGAGAAAAAGACGGGCTTTCGTATATACAAGCCAGACCTTGAGGGCAAGAAGCTCATAGGGCTTGGGGGAATAAGGAGGTATATAAGGTCCGTGAAGGAGCTTGTGGACAGGAAGTTAAGACCCAAGGGCATACTGCTTGTGGGCTTACCCGGGACAGGGAAGAGTTTTTCTGCCAAGGTAGCGGCGCACGAGCTTGGTGCGTATCTTGTGGAGTTTAACATATCACGGCTTTTGGAGATGGAGAACCCTGTATTCTTTTTGCATTCTCTTTTTTCCTATCTGGAGAAGGCAAGCCAGAGCGGTCAGAGGTTTATACTCTGGATAGACGAGATAGAGAAGATGTTTGTGGGGACGGACAAGAAAGAGAAACAGGTATTTGGACAGCTTCTTACCATAATGAACGACATGAACAGCACGGGCTATCAGATAAACGGGATTTTCTGGGTGACTGCCAACAACATAGCGGGGCTGATAGAGCAGAATCCTGAATTTTTCAGGAAGGGCAGGTTTGACGAGCTATTTTTTATAGACCTGCCGAGAGAAGAGACGGCGAAGGAGATAGCATCTTTTTATGCGAAGTATTATGGAGTTTACTATTATTTTGATGATGGCATATCGCTTGAGGAGGACCTTGTATATCTTGTCAACAACAAGATAAGGGCGCAGGATACGATGCAGGGAGGGTCTGAGGATGTAAAGAGGTTTATATATGTGCCGTCGGAGATAGAATACATAATGAAGAGTCTTGCCATAAGGGGCGTATTAAACAGAAGGGTGCTTGCAGGGGACAGGGAGACTTATGCCCTTCTGTATCCAGAGGAATATATGGAATTACTGAGGAAGCATTTAGGCATGAATGGTTCTGAGCCTTTCAAGTTTGTAAGTGAAAAACTGACAAGAGCTTTTGCTCAGGGAAAGAATGTTACGGATGCGGACCTCTATATAGTCCTGAGACAGATAGAACCAATAGCCATATCCATGTCTCAGGCTTTATCTGCCATATGGTCAAACAGGAGATTTTTTTCTCCTGTAGACTGACATGCAGGTAATCAGGAAGGAAAAAAAGGTATACGAGAGCAGATGGTCAGCAAGGAGAAAATACAGAAGCCTTAAAGAAGACCTTATACCCTATGCGGTAGTTGGTTGTCTTCTTACGCTTTTATTTCCTCCCCTTGGTTTTATACCTTTATTTCTGTATATGCTTCGCTTACAGGAATTTCACAGTCTTTATTTAAGCGGGTCAAAGAAGGAGTATTACAGGAGACTACTTGAGCCGAAGATGGCAAGTAAGGTATTTCTGGAAGTGGGATACGAGATAGACTCAGAGACAGAGCTTACCAGACACTTGAGGATGGTAAACCTTCTGGACAGTAAGGATAAGGCGGCGATAAACTACATGAAGAAGATGGAGCAGGCAAGCAGGAGTAGGGAGCTTTACAGGCAGGTAGGGCTGTCCAAGTCGCAGTTAACCACGCACTTCTGGGTAATAGGCACCACTGGAGCGGGTAAGACATCTTTAATAATGCAGCTTGCCAGGACAATGGCAAGGATAGGAGGGGGGATGATGTTTGTGGATGGCAAAGCGGACACGAAGATGTTTTTTAAGCTATACAATCTGGCAAAACAGGAGCAGAGAGAGCAGGACGTATATCTTATAAACTTTCTGCCAGTGGAGACCAGCAGGGAGCATACAAATACCTTTAACCCTCTTGCCAATATGAACGGAGCAGAAATAGTGGAGTTTTTCTCATCTTTAAAAGGGGAGCCAGGTGGGGAGCAGGTTTACTGGTTTGGGAGGGGTAAAGCCCTTTTATCTCCGATAGCCAACGCTCTTTACTGGAGGAAAAGATTTCTTGGTGAGAATTTTACCATACCGGTTCTTTACTCTTACGTGTCGGATTTTAACAAGTATTTCTTTCTGTGTGGTCTTTTTTATTTAAAGGCAAAAGCTATGGAAGCAAGGCTGAAGCAGAGCTCGGTGTTAGAGAAAATTTTTCAGGATGCGAAGCTAAAGAAGGGCATAGTTCACGAAGAATTTCCCTATCTTGATGCGATTACATACTACTTTAACCTCAATCCGAGCAAGAGGATGCTTTTAAAGGAGGAAGGCTTTGATTTTTCCATGCTTGACCTCCTCTGGACCACCCATCAGGAGCTTATATCCTATCTGTCTCAGCTTGCCACTGCCTTTATAGATGTGTTGCAAAAAGCGGTATCGGAATACGAAAAAAGGTTTCCCTTAGACGAAGTCCTTAAGGCTCCTTACGAAGAGGTTATAGCGAGGTGGGACGAAATAAGGAGAAGGAATGCGGAGCTTTTTAACTTTGGAGGGCAATCATTCATGGATGCGCTCCAGCAACATGCGTATGCACAGCAGCAGTGGACTGAGATATTTTCTGTTTTGATGAGATACAACAACATTTTTGGTTCACTGGAGCCTGAGATAGACCTTGTGGATATTTTAAAGAATCAGAAGTTCCTGTATGTTTTGCTTCCGCCTCTGAAGCAGTCGCCATCTACCACGTCTCTACTTGGAAAGCTTGTTCTGACCGCCATAACGAAGGCCATATCCACTGCTCTTGGGGAGCAGATAGAAGGGCTTTCAGGATACCAGAGGGAAGTTTTAAGAAAGAGGATAACACCCATACCTCTTGGTCTTATGGTTCTGGACGAATACGGAGCATATCCCATTCCAGGCATAGATGTTTTATACGCTCAGGTAAGGTCTATAAATGTGAGCATGATAGTAAGCACTCAGGACTATACTTCTGTAAGGGTAGAAGGGAAGGATGAAAATTCTGTAAGAAAGGTCTGGGCAAACTCACAGAAGATAATTCTCAGGGTCAAGGACAACGAGACGATAAAATTTCTGGAAGAGACCATGCCAGAGGTGGAGACTTTTCAGACCTCTTACTTTGTGGACGAAAACAGAACCATAGAAAAGCCAGAAGTAAGCGTGGGAAAGGAAAAGGTTTTTGACCCTAAAATACTGCAGGACTTTAAAAACGGGCTTGGATGTATAATAACCAATGCGGATGTAAGCGTGGTCCAGTTCTACTGGGCAGATGCACCAGAAGCGGATGTAATATACCTCAACCATTCAAGGGCGATTTGAACTTGCTTCATAAATTCTTCAGCATCAAAACAATATTCAGCGGGCGCATAACCGAAAGCTTCAATCAGCTCCGCAAGCTTTTTCTTTCCCTTCACATTCACATATCCTATGTAATAACCGTTTCCATCTTCGGAAACATTTTGAAACAAACTTACAAACTCGTCAATAAAAGGACCCTCTTTGCAGAAGAAAGCTTATAGCAAAACTAAAGGAAATATATCCTGTAGAAATCCATGTAATAGCCGAATGGTAAACACGCCTCTGTGAGCTTCATGTTATAATCTTCTCATGTGGTTTGAGACTGCAGGGAGAGAAAGGATACTCATAGACGAGAACTTTTTCAGTGATTTTAATATGAATCTTGCGAAGGTCAAACTGGAGAAGAAGAAAGAGGAGGCGGTAAAGAGATATCTGCTCAACCACCCAGAAGCGGTGAATAAAGACATTTCACTGCGTTTATACAGTCCATACGGGTATTACATGGGGGGTTATCTTGGAGGTGGCTCTTCCTATGCTTTTGCTATGGCAGGCGATGTAAAGAATTTTCTGGATGGGCTATTGAAACTAATTGGTGGAGAAAGAGAAACTCCAGAGAAGATGTTTTTAAGGATAACCTCTTCGCTTGTAGAAAAAAAGGGCATAAGATTTCTTTTTGAGGGGTGGAACTTCCATGCCCTTGAACAGACTCCAGGGTGCATATTGCCTTTTCTGGTTTACGGCAATTATCTGGTAAACATGCCGATAAATCTTAATTATTACAGGAAGAGGCTTAAGGAGAATCACGTAAACTTTCCAGACAGGAGCAGGGAGGCATCCGTTCCTGAGCTTGGACACAGGATGGAGAGCCTCAACGGGGAGTATGAATTCAGTTCTTCCGTGCTTGCGGGTTTTATAGGCAAAGAGGGAGTAGGTTCACACTCCATACTTGTTCCCAAGCCACACATATGGTATCCGTGGACGTGGCCGGATGTTAATCAATCACGTGAGTATTTTGCGAGCATTGCCATGCACTTTATGTTGCATGCAATCTTTTTAAAGGAGTTGAAGCTCAAGAAGAACAGGGAAGAGAGCAAGAGCTTTGTGGAGAAGCTCATAAAGGAAGGAATACTCAGGAAGAAGGAAAGATACGCAGCGGACGATTACACGGCGGCGGTGAGCGTAGGTGGAGTAGGCAGGCTGAGTGCTGGAGGTGTTATTCTTGAGGAGAGCGTGCTGACGGTAAACAACCTCATAAGAAGCAAGTTTCACGAGATGCTTGAGCGTAAACTGGAAACCACCAGCATGGACGAGACAAAGATGGACTACAAGGAACTAAACGTTTTCCAGAGCCTGGAGGAAAAGGAGCGGATACTATTACAGAACCTCAGGCTTATGAAGAAGTTTTACGAGGAGATGATAGAGGAATACAGGGAACTGAGAGAGGGCGTAAACTGGTGGGAGGTTCCCATAAAAACATGGAAAGTCCGAAGGGATGGCAGGTTTCTCCATGTGGAGCCTACAGATGGGGTGTGGCAACACAGTGAGGCATACAGATACAATGGAGTAGAGCTTACTCTTGCCACCTTTTTGTCCATGGACTGGATGCAGGTCATACCCTTTTACGAGAAGGTCTACAGGGTTTATGCCAAGAAGAGCCTTAAATTCATGAGGAAAGAAGACAGGTATATACTGTCTATCAACATAGGGCTTTTGACTGATTATCTTGTGACGGGGAGGCTTGGTCGCCCGATGAAGAACGACGAAGTAGTCTTTACTGGGCTGGAGACCGCAAGAAACATAGTAAATGGCATGCAACTTTTTCTTTACCCTTATGACAGGATAGTTCATTACAGGCTTTTGAAGGAAACCTTCGGGGACATATCGGAGAGGGACCCTGAGCATGAGGACGAGTATGACCTTGTGATAAAGAGTGCGGAGCTTTTGTGGGACACGGCGCTTGAGGCTCTTGAAAGGCTTGGTATGGAGAAGGAGTTTATAGAGGAGTTCAGGCTCTGGAGTGGTAAAACCAGAGGCAGGAACTATATTCTACAGAAGAAGGGGGTGTAAAAAATGGCGAGAGAAGAAACGCTTAGAGAGGAGCTAAGGGAGGAAGTGCTGGAATGGATACAGAGTCGCAGAGAAGAAGAAATCAGAAAAGATGTGAGGGATTTTCTGCAGAGGCAGATACAACTGTATATGCAGAAGAAGGGAATAAAGGATACGGAAGAGAAATTTCTTGAAAAGCTCAGGCAGGATAAGGAGCTTCAGAAGGGGTTTTTAGAGTTTGTGCAGGCAAGTGCGAAAGCAGCATACGGGAAAGGAGCAAAGAAACTGGTAAACGACCAGATGGGGGAGATAGGACAGAAGACTAAGAAGAATACTGGATCAGAGGAAACTCTGCAGAAGGCGGAAGAGGACATAAACGCATTAAAGACAAGGGTCAAGGAGCATCCGAAAGCCAGAAAGCAGCTTGAGATTGCGGAGAAGGAGATTGAGGCGCTTTTGAAGGTTGGAGCCAGGAATGCGGATTTTAGCTTTATAGCCCTGATAATCATGGCAGCGCAGGCAGTGGCGGCGATAATGAAGCAAGTGCAGGCGGGCATGAGGACTGGGTATGCGGTGTTTTTAAATGGGTATGGTGGCTACAGGGTATGGAGGGCTACGAGGATAGCCAACAGGTATATAGAGGAGAACAATCTGAAGCTTACAGAGGAGCAGAGGGAAGCGATAGAGAAGAGGCTTGAGAGGATGCTTTACGAAGATGAGGTGATAGACGAGAGCAGGATTAAGGAGATAATAAACGAGGGGGTAAAGAAAAACAGGGAGACGCAGGAACAACCCGTTGAGGGAAAGGCACAGGTGCAGGTGGGAGAAGGGGAGCAGAAGAGCATACAGGCAGAGGTTAAAGAGGTTAATGTTGATGGAGTTAGCCTAAGGGCTTATGTGAACAAAAATGCAGTGAGTTCTGTGCGGAAGGGAGTGCCGAGCATTCCTCTGAAGCCAGGGGCACCAAAGCCTTACTGACAAGTTGAAAGCAGAAAGAAGGATTCTGGAGGTAATATAGATGGAGATGGAATACGAGATTGAGGAAGTAAACTTTGAGGAAATAGCGGAGATAATAGCGGGAATAGTGGAAGCTCTGTCCATACTGGAAGAGCCAGAAGTTCAGGGAAGTGAAGAAGAAGTTTACGAAATAGATGACGATTTTGGAGAAAAAGAGATAAGGGCGATACTTAAAATACTTATGGAGGTAGCAGCATGAAGGAATTTGTGAAGGAAGTAGTAAGCAAGGAGCTTGAGTATTATGTTAATAGAGGGCAGATAAGCAAGGAGGAGGCAGAAGGGTTTATGAAGGCATTTGTGCCAATTTACGCTAAAACAGCACAAAAAGAGTTAACCGCTTTGAAAGAAGAAACAGACGAGCTAAAGAGGGACAGGCTGGAATACAGAATCAATCAGGATATAGTGTCAAGGATAGAGAATGCCATGCTGATGAAAAGGAGGGGAGGTTTAGAGGGTAATAACGAAGTAAGCAGGAAGAAGATAGGGGCGGGGCTTGGCGTGGTGGCATGTTTTATCAGAGACACAAAGGAGCTAAAGGGCATCAGGAAGGACATGAAAAGGTATATGGAGATGCTTGTGGATAAAGGTTTTAGTAATCCGAGGGTGGTCAACATACTTGCGAAAAGACCTGAGCTTATGAAAGCGTTGCTTGGGTTTGAGATAGCGGAGCCAAGGCTTTACAGGTATACGCCGTCTGCTGCAAGAAGAGTGCTTGAGGCGATGGGGAAATCACCTGTTTTGTTTGAAAAAGCTCTGGAAGCGATAGAGAAAACAAGAGGGCGTGAAGCAAGGCTTATAGAAATTTTCAGGTTAGCACAGGCGATAGATGTGATGGTAGACAAGGACGGTTTAATTAGAAAAGACTATCTTGAGATGGCAAAGGAGTTAAAGGCAAGGGGCTTATCAGTAGATGTCATAAGATATCAGCTGGTTAGCAGGGCGATGGAAGAAGTAAAGAAAGCAGAGAAGGAACAAAAGAAGATGGAAGTGGAAGAAAGCCCTGTAGCAATAAAAACAGTAGTAAGAGCAAAATTGAGAGTGTGACAGGAGGGAAGAGGAATGCATCCTGAAGAACTCAGAGAAACAATACAGGACTATCTGGATAGCCTTGAGATTACCAGAGGACTTGAGGACATGCTTGAAGAGGATGTATTAGAGCTTATTATGAGAAGACTTCTGGTTGAAAATGGATTAGAGATGGAGCAAGAAGAGGAAATCAGGGCTATTGTGAGAGAAGAGCTTGAAAGAAGAAAAGGCATCATAGAAGAAGAGCACGAAGAAGAGGAAGAAAGCAAAGAAGAAGAGGAAAAAGAAGAAGAACAAAAGGAGAGAACACGCAAATGGCTTCCTTCTCCGTAAACATGAAAATAGAGAACGTAGAGACTGGGGAGCTGGTAGAAATCGTAGTGGAGAAGTCAGAGCAGAGTGGGTGGGAGTGGGTAGTCATTCAGGGGGAAGATGGCTTACCCATAGCAGTTTTTGAAAAGGAAGAATTCTTACAGGCAGTGCAGAAGATTCTTGAAATAGAGCAATACAAAAAGGAAATAGCAGAACAGATTAGCGAAAAGCTCAGAACACCAAACAAACAACAAAGAAACAGGCCATAACCACTCCCGCCACACATAACGGACACACATAACGGATTTGTATATCTCAGGGTGTTCCAAAAATAGCCTATGGACATTCATAGGCCACGCCCCTGTCCCACAGAGCAGGAACTGTGCCCGTAAAGGGTCTCCCCACTTACCCTGAAAAGAATACCCCTCAGTTTGGGAACATCCCTTGGAAAAATTACACCCTTCAAAATAGATACATCCCTAAGAGATGCCCCAGGAGAGTGCGCCGTCAACACCACTACCTTGAGAACTCGCCAGAGATTTATACGGATACCCAAGCTTGTTCCATCCAGAGGCTCGGATACCCTCCCTGGCTCACTCCCAAGGCTTTTTATTAAATTGGATATCTCCCTTATACGTGCTTCCCTTATGCTTTGTTTCTTTACTTTTTTGGCTACATAGTCTCTCAATTCTTGTAGCTCCTCTATGGTTAAGTTCTTGAGTAGCTCCATATAGTTTTCTGGTATCCTCTCTTTTAGTCCTAAACCCCTTCTTGCTATCACATAAGCTCC
>CALIUJ010000178.1 GCA_938048785.1 uncultured Archaeoglobaceae archaeon
ATGTACAGTGAATCGATAGTTTTCCCCACGGAAGAGAGTCACGGTAAACTCTATAGGATTACCTTCAAGATCGTACGTCAAGCGCTCACTGAGCATGCCGGCAGAACCTGGCGCAACCCCAAGAAGCCGGGCCTGTTCTTCATCCTTAATAATTACAGCTTCCATATCCTGCTTTGCCCACGCTGGAGGCCGGCCAAATCGCTTCAAAGTTTCGTACAGAGACTCCTTTTCAAAATCGACTTCCTCGATTCCCGGGAAGAACTTGACGGGTATGTAAGCAGTTTGCAAAGCCATCGGTTCTCCCGAGGCGTAACGGACTCTTCGAAGGAGAAGGACTTTTTCCTTCTTTTCCAGGCAAAGAAGCTCCCTTATTTTCCTTGGAGGGTACACCACTCTCTTCTTAAGAACCTTGGTACTTGGGACACATCCCTTCCTTTCCATATCTTTAGTGAAACCTACAAGTTCAGTAAGCTTTTCCACAATCTTTTGCCGTGCGACAAAGGTACCTTTTCCCGGGACCCGAAAAATGAGACCTTCCCTCAAGAGATCGTCCATCACTCTTCGAACTGTCATGCGGCTGACGCCATACCTCTTAGCAATCTCGTTCTCTGAGAAAAAACGGTCTCCAGGTTTATACTCTCCACTATTCAGGGCTTGTTTCAGAGCATCCTTAAGCTGCACATGTATCGGTATGGGGGAATTCTTGACAAGCTTTGCCATAAAAACTCCCTTCTCTAATTGAGACAATGGCTGGTCTCGCCGAGTGCATCATGCATCAAAGCATTTTCACGCGTCCCCGGTAATGAGAAATGACCTTTTCGTTTCGTTCCTTTCCTCCAGGAAGGTGATTGCTCACAAAAACCGGGGGAACAAAGCCCCTTTTCAAGAGCAAAGAAACTGTTTCTATGAGCAGTAAATGCAAAACTAAAGTACCTGCAACCGTTGAGGTTGGTGCCATCTTACCCCCAAGCCCCTCCACCTCTACGCAGGCGTCGCCTATTTCCCCTTTGTTATCTATAAAAACATCACAATACTCCATAATACTCTCACAATTCCTTTTGCCCTTAAGATATTCAATGTATCTCTTGCTTCCTACACCAATTGAAGGTACCCCTCTTTCCTTTGCAAGGGTCACAGCCCGAAGAGCAGCAGGACTCACGCCAGAATTTGAAAAAAGGATAAAAGAATCGGGGGGACTAGGCCGAAAGTGTTCAAAAAGCGCTTCCACAAGGTCTTCACAGTTTTCTAATATCGAGGACTTTAGGGCCCCAGTATGGAGCATAAGGCTTGGCTCTAGCATCGGACTAATGCAAGCCAAACCCCCTGCTCGAAAGAAAGCCTCCTCCGCAAAAAGGTGAGAATGGCCGGTTCCGAAGATATGTATCAAACCTCCATTCTCGACACTGTAGGCAAGCAAAACAGCCCCCTTTTCGATATTTGCCCCCTCCTCTGCTTCAATTCTCTCAATGATCTCTCTAACTTTAGACAGGTAAGCTCTACATGCTTTTACCATTTTTCTCTCCTAAACTAAGGAAGAAGAGAAGAATAACTCAACCAGGACAGGCATTTCCAACTTATAACAGCACCTCTTTGCCTTTCCGATAAGATTCCTCAAGAGCAATTGCAAGACGTACCGCTTCAAGACCTTCTTCTAAAGTCACGGGAACCGGGATATTCTGCACTATGCAGCGCAAGAAAGCTTCCACTTCTCTGTGGAGATCTCCCCCAAGGTACCCATGCAGTATAGGCCAGTGCATAGTATCAGGATACATCCAGTAGCCATCTTCAGAAATCACTCTTAGTCCCTGATCCAGAACTCTCACCTCAATCATTCCTTTTGTGCCAACTATTTCAAATATACCATCGATGGCTCCCGGATGATGTTTCGGCAATATCCAAGAAAGCTCTATACTTCCCAAAATACCATTTTCAAATTCGATGAGACCCAGGATGGTATCGGGAACACCGTATTCCTTAAGCACCTCAAAATTAGCCAGAGCAAAGACTCGCCTAGCCCTGCTTCCAGAGCACCAGAGCATAAGGTCAAGATCGTGAACCCCGAGGTACATAAGTGGTGAGGAACGCGTAGCTATTCGCAATGCATCAGTGATACGATTGTTACGACGAGCATAGAAGTGGCTCAGCTTACCTATCTTCCCTTCGACTACCATTTGCCTTGCTTGAGCGTATCTGGGATCGAATCTAAGAATATGCCCCACCATAACCTTGAGATTCGGCTTTTCTTTGGCTTTCTGGATAATCTGTTTTCCTTCCTCAAGATCCGACACAAGCGGTTTTTCGACTAAAACGTGTTTCCCTCTATCTATAGCTTCTATTGTGGCTGCAAAATGAAGGTGTTCGGGAAGGCAAATAACCACTGCATCGATGGGGAAATTGAATACCTCCAGAGAATCGTAAACGAAAGGAACACCGAGCTTCTCACCTACAGCTCTTGCTCTTTCTCTATTAGAATCACAAACGACCACTAATTCCGCCAAGGGGGACTGAGCAAAAGCCAGGGCATGCAATTCCCCTATCATCCCAGTCCCCACAATACCGATACGTACTTTTTCCATCACAGCGCCCCTGCCAACCATTTGACGACTTTTCGCCAGAAAATTGGGTAATATTCCCACTTCATGAACGCTATAGCCCAGTGCGGCGATATATCAGAGGCAAAGGCCATACTTTTACCCTTACCGTAGTCCCAAACCACGATAAATGGGTCCTTCTTCTCATCCTTGGTCTGAGCTAAAACTTTCGCCTCAGGTTTCACCTTAAGCCTGTTATAGCCAAGAAAACAAGGGCACTCATCCCAGGGTATGTCCTTCATAATGGGGTGGTCTACATCAAGAGCTTCAATCCAAACCCCCTCAGGCTTCTCTTCGCGATCGTCACCGATGGGTAAACATTCCACAGGAAGAGCCTCTTCAACCGGCGTTCCATGGTATCCACCCATCCCAAACCTCCCGGTGAAGGAAGACCAGCCACCGATCATAATGAGGCCTCCACCGTTATACACGAAGTCCCTGATAACCTTCAATCTATTTGGCCCCATTGGCGCTTTTGTCCAATCGTGGTAGAGCAAAATCACATCCTTTTCGACGTCACTCAGGATGACTACACTAAACTTCGCAAGCTCCTCCACGCTTGACGGGAACTCGCGATGCGCAATCCATGCCGGCATATGCACAACCTCGATATCGGGATCAGCATTTAAGGCGTCAAGGACCGGCTTACACCAGATATTCACACTAAAACCCTTTGTCTCAAGGAGATAAGGGGATTGAATAAATTGTGGTCCTATAAGTGCTGATGCATCACCTACATAGAGAACTCGAACCATTTCCAATCGCCTCCTTTTATTTAAAGATGGTTATAGTCATACCCTTAGTTACATAGTTCCTAAAGAAAAACCCTATGAGGAGCAAGGGTATGATGGCGAGCACTACACAAACCGAAAGGAGAGCGTAACTGACATCAGGATTGTTTGCTAGGGAAGCAATCAAAACCGACATTGTTCTTGATTTAAGCGTCTGGGTGAGCAAGAGAGAAAAAAGAAACTCACTGTAAGAGAAAACAAAAGCAAAAGCTGCAGCAGCACTTAGCCCAGGAATAGCCATGGGCAAGAGAACGTATAGGAAAGCTTGTAAGGGGTTACAGCCATCGACAAGCGCGGCAAATTCAACATCTCTTGGAATTTCCCCAAAGTATAAAGTTAAAAACCATGTACTGAAGGGGACAGTATACACAGAGTGAATGAGGATAAGAGAAAGTTTGGTATCCAAGAGATTGAGGGATTGAATAATAAAGTAAAAGGGTATGGCGATTGCCATCGCGGGTAAAAGGCGGCTTGTGATGATGTATATGTAGAGAGGGGTTTTTCCTGCAAACCGAAATCTCGAAAAGGCATAAGCAGCAGGACTCGCTAAGGCAAGATTTATAGCCATAACAGCCAAAGCAATAGTAAAACTATTCAATAATGTAGGAAGAATATACCTTGCCTCTTGAGAAATTCTGCTTCGGATCAAACCTCGTACCTCATAGGCAGTAGGTATTTCTCCAGTAAAGATATACCGGTAGTTGTCAAGGATAACTCTCTTAGGAATCCAGTTTGGGGGGACAACGAACAAGTCAGCTTCTCCTTGAAGGCTACAGAGGAAAATCCATATAAATGGACCGAGCACAAATAAGAGAACAACCACCGAGAGGATGTGGACCAATAGGAAGTTCAAGAACGACCCTTTTTTCATGGTCAATAGACCTCTTCCAAACGGATAACTCTAATGTAACCAATGATAATGGCAAGTATCAACAAGGCCAGTATAATAGAAAGAGCGGCGCCTTTCCCGAGGTTGAGGAATTTAAAAGTTTCTGCATAGGCATACCACGAGAGGAGCGAGGTAGAATCCCCTGGACCCCCTCCGGTCATGACATACACAAGGTCAAAAGTAGTAATGCCAATCATAGTCTCATAAATGACAATCACAAGGAGAACTGGCCGCAAAAGAGGGAAAATCACGTATCGGAATATGCTCCAGGACGTGCCTCCATCAACCTTACAAGCATCGAAGAGCTCCCTTGGTACTGCTTGCAAACCAGCAAGAAAGAGGATACTAGCAAAAGGCATCTCTTTCCACACATGAGCTGTAACAAGGCAAAGCTTTGCATAAAAGGGATGGCTTAACCACGAAACGTAGGAATCGATAATACCCAATGTATATAAAAGTCCATTAAACACACCGTAGCTACTATTAAAAATCCACTTCCATATCACTCCACTCACCACGAAGGGAATAGCCCAAGGAAAGAGTATGAGAACACGAAGAGCTCCAGACAACTTGAATGGAGCGTTGAGCAGAAAAGATACCCCCAAGCCGATAAGAGTCACTAGACAAACAGATATTCCAGCATAAACAAGAGTATTGAAAAGAGAACCGCGAAAATAGTAACTTCCAAGTACATCTCGGTAATTGCCCGCCCCGACGTAAGGCCTTATAAAGGGCATGGTGAGAACAATGTCATAGAGACTCGTCCTTACTGCATAAAGTAATGGATAAATCGTAAATATCGAAATAAGAGCGGCAGCGGGAAGAACAAGAAGATAAGAAAATTTTCGTTCTTTCATAGAATGCTTGCCCATCCTGCAAACCTGCAGGATGGGCAAGACCCTCCTTTCTTATCTTTTTCCAAACTTTTGCTTTAAATCATTCCAATACTTTGCCGATGCAGACAAAGCATCCTCGATGGAAACTTCCTTTAAGAGAGCCTTATGTATTTGTTCTCGCATGAAGATGTCCCAAGTACCGTAAAAGGGTGTCATGCCTTGTTTTGCCCTTGCCAATTTTGCCTGTTCCTTCTCAATTTCTACGTTACCCCATTGGTTGATGGCATTAATCACTTCAGGATCGTCATAGAGAGGAAGCTGTGCAAAACCTAAACCTTTTTCTAAAGCCCATCTCTTTGCAACCACATAGGTTCCGTCTGTCTTGCCTCCAAAGTAACTGAGGAACTTCCCACATGCATCGATAACATCCTGACCTCGCTTCACCGCCATATTTGTCATGCAGTAGAACCGCACAAAACCAACACAGCTATGTGTTTCCCCAGGGAAAAGTGCTATGGAAAATTGACCAGCAAGGCTCGTAACTGCAGGATTATTAAGCTCTGCTAAGTTGTACTTGTTCACAAAAGTGAAAGCATGGTTGCCAGCGCCAAAGCTCTTCACAAGGTCAATTTCTCCCCAAGTTAGCGAAGCCGGGTCGAGAATCTCATATACATTGAGGGCCTCGTAGAGAAATTTCAAGGCTTTATAAACAGCCCCGTCCTTTTCAAAGAGGGGGTTTAGATCGGCATCAAACATGTTTCCATTGGAGAAGGAATATACTAAGGAAGTGAATATCTCAATACTCTGGCCTTCGTGCTTTGCAAAACAGAGTGCTAGAGGATACTTGCAAATTCCCTTCTCCTTGAGGACTTTTGATTGCTCTATAAGCTCATCAAGTGTTTGTGGTGGATTATCAAAGCCGGCCTGTTTCAACATCTCTTTATTGTAGAGGAATACAACCATATCGGCGTAGTAAGGCAGACCATAGAGTTTCCCCTGATACGTCATTCCTTCTATAGCATAAGGAGCAAATTCCTTCTCGTACTCCTTGAAATCAGGAAAGTAATCCTCGAGAGGAACAATCCAATTAGCTGCCGCCCACTCCTGTAGCCAGTGGTCTGAGCCATACATCACATCAGTAGGGGTGTTTGCCAAAAATCTTTGTACAGCGATGTCGTGGTAGTCAAACCATGAGAAATCGCTATAGTTTACCTTAATGTTAGGATACAAGGCCTCAAATTTCGAAATATTGTCCTTTACCGTCTCAACTCCATAGGACCAGCTGATGAAATTAAGCTCGATAGTCTTATCTGCTGCAAGGGCACTAAACCCAAAACCCAAAACCACTAAAACAATCACTAAAAGCTTGCGTAACATCTCACTCCTCCTCCTTATTTCATGTTTTACGCACAAAAACTCAAGATCTAATCACCGACAAGGTTTCTTATAAACAACTTCACCTCCATTCGTATAAACTTGTATAAACAGGTACTACCCAACTTTATTGTAACCAGTTAAGTCCATTTGTCAACTGAGTTCCTCAGCTTACATAAGAAATCGTAACCCTTTGTAAGACAATATCCATAATTTTGACGTAATATTTTTCGCTCCAATGTGCTGCCGCTGGTAAATTGTAGTTCCTTTTGAGGGAAAAGACAGAGGAAATGTTTATCCACATAGTTCAGATCAAACCCTGCATCATCTCGAACGACTGAAAACTCAAGTTCGTTTACATCCCACATAGTTCAGATCAAACAATCTCCTGGTTTGTTGGATAGAGTTCTGAGGTTTTTGTTTACATCCCACATAGTTCAGATCAAACATGAATCCACCTGTCAAACCAGACCTTCAGCACAGCGTTTACATCCCACATAGTTCAGATCAAACTCTTCCTGAAGGTAATCCTGAATAATTCTCCTAGCGAGTTTACATCCCACAT
>CALIUJ010000179.1 GCA_938048785.1 uncultured Archaeoglobaceae archaeon
ATGGGTCGTCCTGAAGGCGAGGGATGCTACTGCTTTGCAAATTCGCTACTTCGTGGCATTCTTCGAAAACTGACGAGACACTACGAGTTCGTGGTCATAGACAGCGAAGCTGGACTTGAGCACTTCAGCAGAAAAACGATCGACAGCGCTGATTATATCCTCGTGGTCACAGACATGTCAAAGAAAGGTCTTGCGACCGCGAAAAGGATTAAAGAGCTTGTCAACGAGTTGAAGCTGAACTTCAAGGATATATACCTGATAGCAAATCGAATTGCAAGCGAAGAGGCGGAAAAAAGGATCAGGGAATTTGCAGAGGAAGAGAAGATGAAGCTACTCGAGATTCTACCCTACGACGATAAAGTCGTGGAGCTCGATGTTAAAGGCTTGCCGATAGTAAATCTCGACGAGTCTTCGGAAGTGTATAGGAAGATGAGTAGGGTTGCGGATTTGTTTCTGAAGGGGTGAGGAACTTGGCAAAAAAGTTCACGTTGGAGGATTTCTTGGCTCTACTGAAGAAATACGATGTTGAGGTTTTGGAGGATGTAAAAATCGATGGCGAGCTTGAAATAGAGCTCGAAGGTTCTGCGGTAGATTTATCAGCATTTACAGCGCTTTACTCACTTTTAAGCGAGTTTGGAAACTTTTTATACCATGCAAACATGGCTTTAACCTATCTACAAAGGCTATCTACAATGCTTGGAATTCCGACTCCTTTCCAAGTCCAAATGCCAGCGATCTCTGCTCCTGCTCCAGCAGTTGTGCCTACGGAAGTGGTAAAAGTCCCAGAGGTGAAGCTACCTGAAAGGCTGATCGAAGCAAAGTTCGAAGCTCCAAAAGTCGAGTATCCTGGCTACATAGAAGAAGTGGTCCTCGGTGCTACGAGAGCGGATGGAGGAACAAGGGAATACGTGGTTAAGCTTGGCGGAGAAAAGAGCTTGGCTTTTTACACATTCGACAAACCGCAACCAAATCTACCTGCGATTGCAATCGACGTCTTCGATCGCCCACCTGCGTTGGCAAAGGCTGTAAAAGTCCACTATGAAGACGTTGTTGGGAGTCCATCGGAGTGGGCGAAGAAATGCGTGAAGAAGTTCGGCGCAGACATGGTTACGATTCACTTGGTGAGCACGGATCCGCTTTTGGAAAACACTCCGGCAAGCGAGGCGGTTAAAGTTGTTGAAGACGTGCTTCAAGCTGTTAAGTGCCCCATTGTAATCGGTGGTAGCGGTAACAAGGAAAAAGACCCAGAGGTGCTTGAGAAAGCTGCGGAGGTTGCTGAAGGAGAAAGGGTTATGCTCGCAAGCGCCACCTTGGACATGGACTGGCAGAGGATTTGCGAGGCTGCAAAGAAATACGGACACGTTGTCTTGAGCTGGACTCAGATGGACATAAACAACCAGAAGATGCTAAATCGTTACTTGCTTAAGAGAGCGAATATGCCAAGGAATAGCATTGTAATGGATCCAACGACCGCAGCGCTTGGCTACGGTTTGGATTACGCGTTCACGAACATGGAGAGAATAAGGCTCAGCGGTCTTAAGGGCGACAATGAGCTCAACTTCCCGATCTCAAGCGGAACTACGAATGCTTGGGGTGCGAGAGAAGCTTGGATGGTTGATTCGCCACTCGAAGGCGACACTCCTTGGGGTCCAAGGGAACTTCGAGGACCAATTTGGGAAATCGTTACCGGTTTAACACTCTCACTCGCGGGAGTTGACATGTTCATGATGATGCACCCCTTGGCGGTTGCAGTTCTAAAGGAAGTGTTCAACATGCTCAGCGGAAAAACAAAGGGTAACGTAGCAGATGCAGGAAAGTGGATCTTTGCGGAGGTGTAGAGATGAAGGTAAAAAGCCCACTCGAGGTATACAACTTTTTGCCAAGAACAAATTGCAAGGAATGCGGATACGAAACATGCATGAGCTTTGCTTCGCATATCCTCGATCGCTCCGCAAAGGTTTTTGACTGCAAACCACTCGTAAGGGATGCGGAAAATGATGCAAAGGCAAAGGAAAAGTTGGAAAAGCTCGTTGAGCTCACGTCTCCAGAGATTGCGGAAGTCGTGGTTGGAGTTGGGAGCTCTGCGCTTAAGATTGGTGGTGAAGAAGTTCTGCACCGCCACGAGCTGACGTTCTTCAACCCAACAGCCTTCTTCTACGACGTTTGGGATTCCCTTGAGGACAAGAAGATAGATGAGCGTTGTGATAGGGTTGTGAGCTACAAGAAGTTCTACGTCGGCAAGTATCTAACGCTCGATGGTTTTGCGGTTCGTTGCACTTCAAATGATCCGAAAAGATTTGCTGAAGTTGCGAAGAAAGTCGCTGGCTATGGGAAGCCAATGGTTCTAATTGCGTTGAATCCAGAGTGCATGAAATCTGCGCTTGAAGTTGTCGCAGATCAAAGACCTCTGATATACGCGGCAACTGAAGGAAACTGGAAGGAATTTTTAAAGCTTGCCCTCGATTACAAGGTTCCCGTTGTGCTCAGGGCAAAAGATCTGAATTTGCTCAAAAGCTTGGCGGTGACATTTAGATCCGCTGGAGTAAAAGACATCGTCCTCGATCCTGTCACAGAGCCAATAGGCGAAGGTTTGCAGGGAACTTTTGAGAGGGTAATACAGCTGAGGAGAAAGGCTATACTCGATGGTGACAAAGACGTTGCTTACCCGATAATGGTCACACCAATCGCAGCGTGGATGATCGAAGGAGACGAGGTCACAAAGGCATACTGGGAAACCGTGATAGCATCGATGTTCATCGTGAAGTATGCGGATGCGATGATATTCCACAGCATCGATCAACACGTCGTAATGCCAACGTTAACGCTTCGATTCAACATCTACACAGATCCAAGAACGCCAGTTCAGGTTGCCCCCGGGCTAAGGGAGATAAACAACCCCACGCCAGATGATCCGGTTTTCATAACCACCAACTTTGCGCTCACGTATTACACGGTGGAGAACGACTTGAACAGCGCAAAGATACGTGGATGGTTACTCGTGATGAACACCGAAGGTATTGGTGTTGAGGCAAGCGTCGCTGGAGGAAAGTTCACCGCAAGCAAAGTCAAAGATCTAATAAATGAAACGAAGATCGGAGAAAAAGTCAAACATCGCTACCTCGTAATCCCTGGACTCGCAGCTCGTTTGCAAGGTGCGATCGAAGATGAGACTGGTTGGAAAGTGCTCGTGGGACCAATAGACTCTGGAAGACTGAAGGGTTGGATGGAGGAAAAGTGGCCTCCGAAAAAATAATTTTTTATGGAACTTTCTGACGGAGTTTTTTTGATCTACGGCAGAAACCATGGTAGATATCCGTATGCAAACTGCGTTCTCGTAGAAAAAGATCTTTTAATCGATGGCGGTGCAGAAGAGGTTTGGAATCTCAGACCAGAGATAATTCTGAATTCACATTGGCATGAAGACCACATCGCGATGAACAACGTTGCGAAGCACGTTTTCTCACATGAGCTGGATGCGAAAGCGATAGAGAGTTATGAGGAGTTCAAAAGGAGATATGGGCTGGGGGAAAAAGTAGATCTTTTTCTCTCAATCTATCCAAATCTCGGCTTCAGAAAAGTAAATGCTACATTTGAAAACGGAGAAACGTTGTTTTTCGAGGGAAAGGAGCTCGAAGTAATCCACACCCCCGGGCATTCTGCGGGACACTGCTGTTTCTTGATAAACGGCGAAATACTATATCTCGGGGACATAGATCTTCAGTTTCCTTGGTATGGCTGTCTTGATTCCGATGTTGAGGAATTTCTGAATTCAATCAAACTCCTCAAAAAGATATCGCCAAAAATTGCTGTGCCCGCGCATGGGGAAGTCGTTAGTGGGGAAGATCTGGAAATCAAACTTGAAAGTTATGAAAACAAGGTTCTCGAAAGAGATAGGAAGATAAGGGAGCTGATCGCGCTTGGCGAAGACCCAGTGGGAAAAGGAGTAATTTATCGACGCTTTCCAGAGCCAAAGGAGATATACGAGTTCTTCGAAAGAGTTATGGTGGAGAAGCATTTGGAAATGCGTTAGTAGCCAAGCCACTCTTTCTTTAGCTCTTCGAAGTAATTTCCTTCAATTGCCTTCCTTATTTCCTCCATTAGGTTTGCCATGAAGTATACGTTGTGGAACGCGGAGAGCCGGAAATACGTTAGTTCGTTTGCATTGAACAGGTGATGAAGATATGCTCTCGTGTAGTTTTTGCAAACGAAGCAATCACAGCTCTCATCTATCGGCAACTCGCTTTCTCGAAACTGCGCATTCTTTATGTGTATTCTAAACTTGTTCTCAACGTTTCCCCCAGAACTTGGAGAAACATATAAATGCCCGCGTCTCGCCCAGCGAGTTGGGGAAACGCAGTCGAACATGTCGATTCCCTTTTCAACGCAGTTAAAGATGTCTTCTATTGCGCCAATTCCAAGGAGATGTCTCGGCTTGTTCTCGTTGAGGATTGGTATCACCCAGTCCAGTATGTTCAGCATGTCCGCCTTGCTCTTTCCGAGAGATCCACCGATTCCGTAGCCGTCGAGCTCCAAGGAAGAAATGAACTCAGCTGATTTGATGCGAAGATCTCTGTATTCCCCTCCTTGCACTATTCCAAAAATTGCTTGCTTTTTGTCGTAGCTCTCCATGCATTCGAGAATCCAACGATGAGTTCTTTCGAGTGCTCTTGCAGTGTATTCTTTATCCGAAAGCGGAGAAGTGCACTCATCGAAGGCAAAGACGATGTCACTTCCGAGCTTTGCTTGAATTTCCATCGACTTCTTTGCCGTCAACCGCATCATCGAGCCGTTAAGAGGGTTGCGGAAGGTTATACCCTCGTCATCAACTTCGATCCATTTTTCCCCTTTTCTGCTGACATTCCTCATTCTTTCGAGGAAAATGTTGTCTGCTATTTTCCCAATACCGTGCTCCATTCCAAGTCCAAGGGAAAAGACCTGGAATCCACCGGAATCGGTTGCAATGACTCCATCGAAGTTCATGAACTTGTGCAATCCACCGAACTTCTTGATCAAATCCTCCCCAGGCTTTAAATGCAAGTGGAATGTGTTCGCCATGATTATCTCTATCCCAATTTCCTCGAGGTCTCTAAAATCCAAAGCTCGAACACTTGCAAGGGTTGCGACGGGTAAAAAAACAGGGGTCTTGAATTTTTTACCCCTCAGCTTTGCGATCCCAGACCTTGCTCTTCCGTCTTCTGCTTCAACTTTAAACTCGAGTATCATCTCAGAAGTTTTGTCGCGTTTGCAACTTCAACAACTCTCCTCGCAAGAGCTCTTGCAGTGTTAAGTGCAATCTCGTCTTTTTTAACTCCTCTCCATCCTGCATCTCCTTGGATCACTCCTATGGGGAAGCTACCAGTGGTTATCGGATTCTCCGCATTCGAAACGACTATCATTCCTTGTCCAAGTGCGTAAACAATTAGGCTCATCGCAGCAAACTCTGCACCGCCATGGCGAAGACCAGAGGTTATAACTGGTGCAAATACACGATTTTTCAGCTTGAATCCGCCCATTCTCGCCATCCTACTTCTGTCTATCAAGTTCTTGACAATTCCGGGGACATTTCCAAAGTAAGTCGGAGCCCCTATGATGATCGCATCCGCCCTTTGCATCGCATCGAGCAATCTGTATATATCGTCTTTCTGGACACAATCCCCTTTTAGACAAGCGTCGCAACCTCTGCAGGTGTTTACGTTGAATTCGGAGAGGTTTAAGATCTCAACTTCTGCTCCAAGCTTTTTCGCTTCTTCTGCGATTGCTTCGAGTAAAGCCAACGTGTTTCTTTTATTCGGACTTCCATTAATCGCCAGCAGTTTCATGCTTTGCGCTAAACTCTTGGTTAATATCGATTGCTGGAGTTGCACCACTGATGAGCGAAGCATCGAGCCCCTCGACTATCGGATTCTTGTTCAAGATTCTTCCTTTTAAAAGGTATTTTAGCTCAGCTTCTTCATTTGGAGCTAATGAGACGTTCCAACTGATCGTTGTGAACTTTTCGCCGAAAATTTTTGCGTTTTCTGCCTTTACTTCACCATCACAGCTCTCAACGACCTTAAAGTCTCTTCTAAGCTTTGTAAAGTTGTAAACCCTCAGTGTAACCTCCTTAAATCCGTTTCTCTCCAAAATCGCTCTTTCAAAGTGGACGTAGCCCATTATCCTTGCTATGATTCTGTCCACTTCAAACGAGTCCTTTTCGAGGACTTCACATACTTTTTTAGCAATTAGAGGCAAAACCTTAACGATCACTTCCTCCTTCTTCTTTTTCGCTTGCTGTCTGTTTTTTCTATCTATGAACTCTTTAAGCCTTCTCCCAGCCTCTTGAAGTGCAAGTCTGATCTCGTCAACAATCTCGGGGATGATTGCTATCGCTTCTTTCGATTCAGACGTGTATGGGATGTTTGTTGATCCGAGATGAACGAGGATGACAACGTTCCCCATCGGAAGCTCATCCTTGTTCTGCTCCAGTCCATAGCTTTTCCAGTTTACGCTTTCCACCGCTTTCGTTATCGCACATCCACCTTGTTGATACAGCAAGGGGACTTTGTTTGCATAGCGTAGAAGAATCGCTTTTTCGCTCTTTATCTCCCCACCGTAGGCGATTGCAACCTCTACGAAGAATGGATGCCCACTGTAGACTTTTGGCTTTCTCGTAACCGCAAAAACAAACTCTGGAGCGAATTCAGCAACGAGACTTTTCATCAAGAGATTCTCCCCTATTTGAGAAAGGCAGTCGGTGGGAGGCGGAAGTAGTTCAACTTTTTTGAAAGCCTCAAGCAATCTCTGCGCATCACTTCTCCCAAAGCTATGTGGATCTTCACTTCCGGTGAAGCCAGAAACTGCGATTATTTCATCTGCGATTTTGTCACCAATACGAACAAATTCTTCTTTCAAAAATCTCCTAAGCGTAGTTGCGTTCGTCGATTTAAGCATTGCCAAGAGTTTTCCCAATTCAATGCCATGCGGATGTGGCTTTACAGCTTTTGCAATCTTGGGAATCTCGTTCGAAGATCTCTTGAACTCGTAAATTTTTCCCTCAGGGTCTATGAAGGTGATCTTCGCATGCGGGTTTATGACTGAAGTTTCTCGCAGATACTCGAAGACACTTTGCTTCTTCTCTTTGACGTAACTACCAACGATTTCAAGCTCTATCCTTGTGCCGTGGGGCATATACCAGTCTTCTTCGCCTTCTTTCTCGATCACAGGCTCATTTCTCTTTGTATCTATGTAAAGGTGGACCTTGTAGGCTTTCTGTGAATCAGCGGTCTTTGTTAATATCACAGCGGGTTTTCCGGTTGTGAGTTGTGCGTAGAGAACAGCTCCCGATATACCTATCCCCTGTTGCCCTCTGCTCTGTCTTATCTCGTGAAATCTCGAACCGTAGAGCAGTTTACCAAAGGCTCTTGCGACGAACTCTTTTTTTATTCCCGGACCATTGTCTTCGACAACAACTCTGAGATTCTCTCCAGAATACGTGATCCGCACAAATATGTCTGGTAGAATTCCCGCCTCTTCGCATGCGTCAAGCGAGTTATCTACGGCTTCCTTAACAACCGTGATCAGAGCTTTTGCGGGGTTCGTGTAGCCCAAGATGTGCTTGTTTTTCTCAAAAAATTCTGCAACGCTGATCTCTTTCAACTCACTCATATCTCTGCTCCAACGATTGTCTGGGTCTTCGTGATTCCAGGGATTTTTCTGATCTCATCAACTGTTTTGTTCAACTCCGAAAGGCTGTCTGCGTGTATTATAACGACGAAATCAAACTCACCAAAGACATGGTAGACGTCTTTCACCTTGGGCACCTCTTTCATTTTCACGTATACTTCCTTTTCCTTTCCAGCGATCACGTTCACAAGCGTTACCCCTACGACCATGCTTGGATGTTTCTTTCTGTTTTTTAATATTTTCCGTATCGTTAAGGATTAGTATCTGCCTTTGTCATTTCGGGAAGAGAAAAGTATATTAGGATGGAGAAGATAATTTTGTTTATGAAGATCGCAGTATTAGCGTGTAATAACATTAGAGATAAAAATCTTTGCGTTGGCGACGCTCGATGCTTTGTAGCCTTTAATAGACGCGAAGGAGAATTTGAGAGATACAAAGGCAAAGAAGCTGAGATAGTTGGAATTGTAGACTGTGGGGGATGTGAAGGGAATAAAAATAGAGCTGTTCTTAGCTTAGCTGCTTTATCGGCGACTCTTTCAGCATTGAACGAGAAAGCAGACGTTTTACACATCGGAACATGTGTTGCGAACTTTTGCCCAAGGAAAGATGATTTGCTGAAAGCGATCAAAGAAAAAGTTGAGGTAGAACTCGTGGAAGGGACTCATAGGTATATACCAAAGATCTTCTAATTTTTTAACCTATTTCAACTGCTGTCAAACGTAATCAAAAAAATTGGAATTACTTTTTACGAAAAATTTATTAATTATAACATTGTATTTCTTGTAAAAGTAATACGAGGTGATAAAATGGTTTCACAAAGTTTGATCCAAAAAGCCAAAGAGTTTCATGGTCACGTCTGTCCATTTTTGATCTTGGGTCTGAGAGCTTCGGAGATCGCGATGAAAAGACTTGGGGTTAAAAAAGCTGGCGAAGCTGAAAGCGTTGGAGAAGAAATCTTAGCAATTGTGGAGTGCAACAACTGTTTCACCGATGGGGTGCAAGTTGCGACCGGATGCACGCTTGGGAACAACGCTTTGATATACCTCGATCTTGGAAAGAATGCACTAACGCTCCTTAGGAGAAGCGATTGGAAAGGTGTGAGAGTTTACATCGATGCAGAAAAGCTTCGTAAAAAGTATTTCAGCAGAGAAGCACTGGAACTCTTCGAGAAAGTGGTTGCGAAGAGAGCTGGAAACGCAGAAGAAGTTGAAAAATTGCGAAAGATGTGGGAAAAGATTGGCAATTCGATGGCAAATCTTGGCGAAGAGGAGTTCAAAATCGAGGAAGTGCGAGTGAAGGAGATGGAGAGGGCTCCGATCTTTGAAAGCCTTAGGTGCGATAACTGCGGAGAATTGGCGATGGCGACAAGGGTTAGTTTAATTGATGGGAAAAATCTATGTCTGAGTTGTAAAGGAGAGTGCGAAGCTGTCGTTGGAAGGGGAATAGTGCGTTTTAGGATTCCCTATGTGAGGTGAAATTCCCGCTGGTGATAACTGGAAAACTTTTTATTCTAAAAAATCTTATTTGAAAATGAAGATAGGGGGATATAGATGTCCGAACCCTTTGCGTTGTACGTGAGTAAGAGGTTTCTCGACAAAGCATCCAAAGCCTTCGGTCTAGGCTTGATTGTTAGAAAGCCCATGGTCGACATACTGAGGAAGATGAACGTCTCCTTCAAGGAGCTTGATAGGGACGAAGCCAAGGATGCTCTCGAAAGGGTTGCGGAATCAAAGGGAGTAACGATCACAACTGGGAAAGTAATAAAAAGCCTGAGTTTGGCTTTTTTCCTTCCGACGAGTGTTTTAATCGCTACGATGAAAAAAGTTTTTTACAGATATGGATCCGAAACTGAGGACTACATAATTCTCGAGTTCCTTGCTGAAATACCGAGGGCATTTAGAACGACGCTCTTTTACGACATATGGTTGGTTGTGCCTAAGACTGAAGATGGAGGGATGAAGGCGAAAAAGCTGATCGAGACAATAGTTGAGAAAACAGGTGCCATTCCGATGACGGAAGAGGAGTGGAAAAACGTTCAGCCGATAGTTGAAAAGCTCAGAGGGAAAATAGAGGTGAAGGGGATAACAGAAAATCTTTGGAAAACATTTTAAAATTTTTAGCGGTCTTTTTGATTTCTCTCTCATTTTTTGCTTCATAGCGGGATAAAAAGCTATTCTGAAATGGATCAAAAAAGGAAGAAAGAAAACAAAAAGCTTTTATTCTCCCAATCGTATTTTGTGTCATGAAGGTAAATGGCGTAGAAGTAGAGGAGACTTTTGCGGAAGCCTTTGACATCAAAATTGCGAGGGTTTTGATAACCGCATACGACTACTACTGGGCTTGGGTTTCCGCAAATGAAGCGACTGGCTTTGGGACATCAGTTATCATGTGCCCCGCTGAGGCGGGGATTGAGAAGAAGGCTTTGCCAAGCGAAACTCCAGATGGAAGACCTGGCTACTACATCCAGATCTGCCACATGAGCAAGAAGGGTCTTGAGGAGCAGTTGCTTGCGAGGATTGGACAATGTGTGCTCACCGCACCAACGACTGCGGCTTTCAACGGTTTGCCTGAAGCGCAAGACAAGTTTGACACCGGCTTTAAACTGAAGTTCTTTGGCGATGGCTATGAAAGAGAAGTCGAAGTAGGTGGCAGAAAGTGCTACGCAGTTCCAATGATGCAGGGGGAGTTCATAGTAGAAAGCCATTTCGGCTATGTAAGCGGAATCGCGGGCGGAAACTTCTTCATATTTGGGAAGACTCAACCCTCAGCCTTGGCAGCTGCAAAGGCTGCGGTCGATGCAATCGCAGACGTTGAGGGCGTGATAACCCCATTCCCGGGTGGAGTTGTTGCGTCTGGTTCAAAAGTTGGGGCGAACAAATACAAGTTCCTAAAGGCTTCGACAAATGAGAAGTTTGCTCCGACACTTAGGGATAAAGTCGAAGGTTCGCAAATCCCACCAGAGGTGGAAGCGGTATACGAGATAGTTATCAACGGTTTGAACATTGATGCTGTGAAGAAGGCGATGCGTGTCGGAATTTTGGCTGCGACGAAGATTCCAGGAGTGGTTAAGATCACCGCTGGAAACTACGGCGGGAAGCTTGGAAAGCACTTGATATATCTCAAGGATCTATTCTAAATTTTTTATGAAATATATTTTAATAATTTCTGCTCTCGACCCAAGCGGTGGTGCTGGAGCTGTTGCAGACATAAGGGTTTCAAAAGCCCTTGGCTTTCATCCTTGCTCGATCATAACTGCGTTAACGGTTCAAAACAGCTCAAAGTTGTTCTCTATTCATCCTGTTGATGCGAAGGTAATTGGAGAACAGTTCAACGCTCTGCTTTCAGAATTCGATTTCTCCGCTGTTAAGATCGGCGTGATTCCAAATCTGGAGATAGCAAAGGTCGTTTCTAATTGGTTAAAGAAGCTTGACTGCCCCAAGGTCCTTGACCCAGTGTTAGAAGCGGGAGTTGGCGGTAAGCTTGGCGAGAAATCCGCTTACGAATTGCTGATGCCAGAAGTTAGCGTTGCAACGCCAAACTATACTGAGGCGAAGCTTTTTGGGTCGAAAGAAGACCCCGAGGAGCTTGCTTTCGAACTCTTCAAAAATTACGGTTGCTCGGTGGTGATAACAGGTGGTGAACTCAAGGGCAGAGATGTCGTTTGCGATCAGGGAAGGGTTTACAGCGTTGAAGCTGAACTAATTTCTGGCAACTTCCACGGCACTGGTTGCGTTTACAGCACCGCTTTGGCTTGCTATTTAGCCAACAACCCTTTGGAAGATGCGGTTAGGAAGGCGAGGATCTTCGTTCTCGAAAGTGTGAAGAAGGGATTCAAGGTCCAGAGGCGCATCTACGTGAATCCTTAGCTTTGAAAAGTATCGAAAATTATAAATTTTTCCCACATGAATTAAGTTATGGATCGAATCAAGCTTCTAAGGCAACGCTTCATCAGCGGTAAAAAGCCAAGGATATTCGTTGATCGTGCAAAGTTCTATACAGAAGCGATGAAGGCAACAGAAGGGGAACCGATGATCTTAAGACAGGCAAAAGCCTTAAAGCACGTTCTTGAAAACATTCCGGTTGTCATATTTCCCGAGGAGCTGATCGTGGGTGCAATGGTAAAGGATCCGCCGGGAGCGATAATGTATCCAGAGGGCGTAGGACTCAGAGTTCTTCCAGAGCTCGATAGAATAGGGGAGAGAAAGAATAACCCCTTGGAAATATCAGCTGAGGATATCGAGATAATAAGGAACGAAATAGCCCCATATTGGATGGATAAGTCTCTTGGTGCAGTTGCGGAGAAAATTGCCCCGAAGTTTTGCCTTGATTTGCTCTATCGTGGTTCATTTTACGTTGCAACTGAGATTGCTGGGATCTCTCACTTCAGCGTCGATTATGCTTCGTTGTTAAGGGTTGGACTTGAAGGTATTAAGGAGTTTGCAAGAAGAAAAATCGAAGAGTTTGAGAATCTGCATCTAACAGAGCCAGAGGAAATTGAAAAGTCCCTTTTTTACAAGGCAGTCGAAATAGTATGCGATGCTGTGATAAACTTCGCAAGGAGATACGCAGAGAAGGCGAGAGAACTTGCTGAGAAAGAGAGCGGGAGGAGAAGAGAAGAACTGTTAAAGATAGCTGAAATCTGCGAGTGGGTTCCAGCAAAACCTCCGAGAAACTTCTGGGAAGCGTTGCAATTCGTTTGGTTCATGCAAGTTGCGTTACACATGGAGAGCTATGAGCAAGGCATCTCGATGGGTAGAGTAGATCAGTATCTCTACCCCTACTATGAGCGAGATATGAAGTCTGGACTTTTGTATTTCGATGAAGCGGTAGAGCTCGTCTCTTGTCTTTGGATAAAGACAAACGAGATAGTTCCGCTTTTCGATGAGCTATTGACGACTTACTTCGCTGGAATGCCGACGAATCAAGCTGTAACGCTCGGCGGAGTGAATGAAAGGGGAGAAGACGCTACGAATGAGTTGACCTTTGTCATGCTTGAAGCAACTAAGAGAGTTGCTTTAAGGCAACCGAATGTTCACGTCAGAATAAGCGAAAAAAGTCCTAAGAGCTTGCTCGAAAAGTGTGCGGAGCTAATTCTCTCCGGTGTGAATGCGATCTCGCTCTTCAACGATTCCGTGATAATCAACGGATGGTTAAAACTCGGAGTCCCACTGAGCGATGCGAGAAATTACACGACCGTCGGATGCGTAGAATTGGCTCCGGGAGGGAAGAGTTACGATTCCACAGATGCGGCGCTTTTCAACATTGCAATTTGTCTTGAACTCGCCCTTTTCAATGGGGAAACGAGATTTGGTGAAAAGCTCGGGGTTGAGTGTGGAGAGATAAACTCGATGGAAGAACTTTTTGATTGCTTCGAAAGACAAGTTGAGAAGTTTGTGAAGTGCATGATCTTAACTTGCAACAGCTTTGAAGTTGCAAATCAAATCGCAAAACCAACGCCTTTGATCTCCGTTTGCAATTCTCAGCTTGAAATTGGTAAGGATATAACGCTTGGTTCAGCCAAATACAACTTTAGCGGTGTTCAAATGGTTGGTCTTGCAGACGTTGCGGATTCTCTTGCCGCGATTGATGATATCGTTTTCAAGAAGAAGCTCGTTTCTCTGCAGGAATTGATCAAGGCTGTAAGAGACAACTTCGAGGGCTACGAGGAGTTGAGGCAAACTCTTTTGAATAAGGCACCGAAGTATGGAAGAGATGAAATTGCGAATCGATATGCGAAGATAGTTGCGGAGATCTTTGCAAGAGAAGTCATGAAATATCGCAACCCACGAAACGGTTGGTATCTGCCTGGAATTTACTCGATGAGCACACATGTAGGATTTGGAATGCTAACTGGAGCTTTGCCGAGTGGTAGAAAAGCTGGGGAGCCTTTGAGCAATGGAATTGCTCCACATCCATACACAAAGAGCTTAACTTCCGCGATGCACGGTGTTACGAGTATAGATCACACTCTTTTCATGAACGGAGTCTCTTATATTATCACGATCTCCCCGAACCTCTTTAGAGGTGAAGAAGGTTTGGAAAAACTAATATCGCTGATCGAAGGCTACTTTGCACTTGGAGGCATGAATTGTCATTTCAACGTCGTTGACGTTGCAAAGCTCATAGATGCGCAGAAGAATCCAGAGAAATACAGAGATCTACTCGTTAGAGTTGCGGGATTTAGCGCATACTTCGTGGATTTGACGAAAGAAGTCCAAGACGAGATAATAGCGAAGATGATAGAAGAGGCATGAAGGGAATAATCTTCGACATCCAACACTTCTGCGTCCACGATGGTCCGGGAATAAGAACTGTGGTCTTCTTAAAAGGTTGTCCACTGCGTTGCATATGGTGTTGCAATCCAGAGTCGCAGATTTTGGCTCCGGAGCTCATGTTCGATGCGGAGAAGTGCATAGATTGCAAGAAATGCGCTGTATGTGATGCTATAAAATTTGAATCGACGATCTCTTTGAATAGAGATCTTTGCAACGCTTGCGGAGTTTGCGATGAAGTTTGCCCAACAAATGCACTTAGAATCGTTGGGAAACACGTTGAAGCAAGGGAGGTGATCGAGGAGGTTTTAAAAGACTTTGTTTTTTATAAAAAAAGCGGTGGCGTAACTTTTTCCGGCGGGGAACCATTTATGCAACCAGACTTTTTAACAGAAATGCTGAGGATTTCAAAGGAAGAAGCGCTCGACGTCGCAATCGAAACCTCTGGATTTGCAAGCTGGGAAAAGATCGAGAGAGCGATTCGTTACATCGATCATGTTCTTTTTGACATCAAAGCAGTTGATGGAGAAAAGCACGTTTTGCTGACTGGGGTTAGGAATGATTTGATTCTCGAAAACCTGAGGAGAATTTCTAAGGAAAGGGAAGTTGTTTTGCGTTGCGTTATCGTCGAAGGTTACAACTTTGAAAGCGAAGAAGATGCGTTAAAGCTTGCAGACATTTCCAGAAGCTTGGGAATTGAAAGAATCGATCTGCTGAGGTATCATAGATTTGGAGAAAAGAAGTATAGGATGCTTGGTAGGAATTACGAGCTGAAGGTGAGAGATACTGGGCTAATTCACAGAATTCGAGACGTTTTAAAAAAAGAAGGATTAAGGGTAAGCGTTGGCGGGTTGATTTAGCTTGAATATACTTTTCTGAGAACCTTCTTGTCGATTTTGCCAACGCTCGTCTTTGGAATCGAATCTACGATCATGAACTCGTCTGGAACTGCCCACTTCGTTATCTTTCCTTCCTCAACGAACTTCATGAGGAAACTTCGCAACTCTTCCGCGCTCGGTTTTTCGTTCGGCATTGGAACTATTATCGCCATCGGTCTCTCTCCCCACTTTTCATGTGGTTTTCCGATCACTGCAACTTCTCTGACCTTTGGATGCATGCTCAGGAGGTTTTCAAGCGTCAACGAGGAAATCCATTCTCCACCGCTCTTTATAACGTCCTTCAACCTATCGACAATCGTTATGTAACCCTCCTCGTCCATAACAGCGATGTCTCCGGTGTGAAGCCATCCGCCCGCCCAAAGCTCTTTTGTCTTCTCCTCGTCTTTCAAGTAGCTCTGGGTAAGCCAAGGAGCTCTTACAACAACTTCGCCCATGTCCTTGCCGTCTTTTTCCACGTCTGTAAAGTCTTCGTGAACAACGCGAAGGTAAACGAGCGGGAATGGGATTCCGGTTTTGATACCATACTCTATTTTCTCCTCTTCGCTTATGTCGAGCAAATGCGGTTTGATATATCCAGCGGTCAAAGCTGGACAAGTTTCAGACATTCCATAGGCTGCCATTGTGAGTATACCTTTTTCTCTTGCCCTAATAGCAAGCCCCTTTGGCAATTTTGAGCCACCGATGAGCATCTTCCAATCGTTGAACTTGATCCCCGGTGGTAGGTTGTCCACTATCATCTGGAGAATCGTTGGAACGCAATGCGTAAAAGTCACACCTTCTGTGAAAACGAGGCGGACGATCATCAACGGCTCGTATCTACCCGGATACACTTGCTTGTAGCCTAAGAGCGTTACCATGTATGGCACCCCCCACGCGTGCACGTGGAACATCGGAGTTAACGGCATGTAGACTTCCTTATCCCCTATCAACCTCAAGGAGGATCGCATCCCAGTAAGTCCAACGCAACCAGCCAAGGTGTGCAAAACAAGCTGGCGATGTGTGAACCAAACGCCTTTAGGTCTTCCGGTTGTTCCAGTTGTGTAGCTAAGTGTTGCCATCGTTCTCTCGTCAAAATCTGGAAATTCGTAACTCTTACTCGCTTTTTTCAGCATCTCTTCGTATTCTAAGTCGGTTAGCTTTGTCTCTGGCATCGTATCATCGGTCATGACAACGTATTTCTTCACGGTAGACAAGTTGCCTGCGATCGATTCTATCAGTGGAACGAAGTCTTTGTAGACGAGCACGATTTCATCTTCCGCGTGTTGCATAGTGTAAAACATGTCGTCCGGGCTTAAGCGAACGTTTACAGTATGAAGCACAGCACCCATCATTGGAATTGCGAAGTAGCACTCGAGGTATCGATGGCTATCCCAATCGAGCACAGCAACTCTCGTCCCCTTCTTAACTCCAAGCTCTTCCAAGGCATTCGCGAGTCTGCAAACTCGCTCGTAGAGGTCTCTGTAGGTGTATCTTACGAGATCACGGTATACGATCTCTTGCTTTGGCGCGTAGTTTACACCACTCTCCAAAATGTGTTTTATCAAAAGCTGGTAGTCGTAGTGCAAGTTATCACCCATAGCTTCGAAATTGCTCCGCTTTAAATCGTTTTCTAAATTTAGCATGATTATGATGAAATCTTACCGTTGAGATCATCGAACGACGATTTCCGCTTCCGATATTATCTCTTGTGCCCTTTTTCCAAATATCTCTTTGATTCTTTTTTCGTTTTCAACTATTTCGTTGCAGAAGGCGAAACTGTGTTTGAGCAACTCTTCGATTTCAAAATTGCTCAGCCTCAAGAGTGTTATGGGGTAAAGCCTTTTTCTCTCTAATAGCGCCTCTATGCCTTCGTTTTCTGGATAACGCCATCCGGTTAGCTTAATTCCGCGACATTCTGCAAATTTCATCGCTTCGCTCGAGAACTTCGTGTTTGTGAAGATCCATATGCCGTGAAACTCGCTTCGAATTTCCGATATGTCGAGAAATCGAGCGTAGGAGTATAGGACTTCTTTTAGCCCAGTATAATTGGGTGTGTTGTGGAATTTGCACTCCACGATGTAGTTTTTCTCTTTTTCGGCGATCACGTCTACTTCGTGTGTTGCACACTTTCCCTCGACGATCTCGTTTACCCGAGTTCTGTAGTCATAAGCCCTCAGAAGGGCTGAAACGAATTTTTCAAATCTGTAGCCCGCAGGTCCGAGGCGAAGAAGGGAAGACTTCAGACCGTATTTTGTTGATACTTTTTTGGAGAATTTCTCGATCTCGCTTATAACGATGTTGAGCACATCGTCGGTCGTTATTCCGTCGTAGATCTTTTTTTCGACCTCTTCAGCGACTTCTTTCGCTTTATCTGCGCTTAAACCAGCACGGACAGCAGTTCTTATTATCTTTTCCTTGCTGAACTCCTCGACTCTACCATCTCTTTTTCTGACCCTCACAGATGAAATCTGTCAATAACAATAAAAATCTTTGTTGTGCTTTTTAGCGACTGACTTCCTGAATTTACTCTTCGCTACCGCAAAGAACTCTTGTCTTCGCTCTCCAACGGAGCAAAGAATCGTTTTTTTACCAAGAGCTTTTCCGATCGAAAGTTTTTTCTACCTTCTGAACTTTTGAATTTACGGACTTCGAAAAGTCCTATGGTGTTTAAAGGCGGGAGGAGTATGAAGGTGAGCCTACAAGATCACGTGCTCGTGCCGAAGCACGAGATTTTAAAGGAAGAGGAAGTGGAAGAACTTCTAAAATTGCTTAGAGTTAGTAAAGAACAATTGCCAAAGATAAAGGCTTCGGACCCAATAGTCAAGGAAATAGGCGCAAAACCGGGGGACGTTGTAAAGATAACTAGGAAAAGCCTAACCGCAGGTGTGAGCATTTTTTATAGACTCGTGGTTGAGTAAGGTGGTTGTATGCTGAACACTCGTGTTTTGGCAAGGGAATACTTCACCCACAGCAGACTTGTGAAGCATCAGATCGACTCTTTCAACAGATTCATCGATGAAGGGCTTCAGAGAGTTATAGACGAGCAGAAGATAATCGAACTTGAGCTTCCAAATACTTACATCGAACTTGGTAGGATAAGAGTTGGGCTTCCGGTTGTTAAGGAAGCAGACGGTCCCCAAAGTTATTTGCTTCCGAGTCATGCAAGGCTGAGGAATCTCAACTACGCAGCTCCGATTTACCTTGAAGCTACTGTTTACGACGAGGGAAAACCGCTTGAGAAAGAGATCGTAGAGATCGGCATGCTACCTGTTATGGTAAAATCGAAGGTTTGCAACCTTAGTCCAGATAAGATAGACAGAGCACTCGAGCAAGTTCTAAAGAGAAGCGTGAGCTCGCTAAGCTATGAGGAAAAGCTATACTTGGCTGGAGAAGATCCACTGGATCCCGGGGGTTATTTCATAATAAATGGAACGGAGAGGGCGATCGTAACCTTAGAAGATTTAGCCCCAAACAAGGTTCTCCTTGAAAGAGAAGAAAAATACGGGGAAATGGTTGAAGTTGCTAAGTGCTTTAGCCAAAGAGCAGGCTATAGAGCACTTATAGTCGTTGAAAGAACCAAGGGAAACATTCTCGAGGTAACATTTCCGCAATTGCCAAAGCCGATAAAGTTCGTCACACTGATGCGCGCTCTTGGTGTGGAAAGCGATCAAGACATCGTCGAGATGGTAAGCACGAACCCGCAGATAATGAGGTACATGCTACAGAACATAGAAGACACAGATGTCTCAGACATTCAAACGAGAGATGATGCAATAGAATACATCGGCAAGAGAGTTGCTCCCGGGCAAAGCAGGGAGTATAGGATTCAGAAAGCTGAGCAAGTTCTCGATCAGTATTTCCTTCCACACCTTGGAATTGAGAAAGAAGCAAGAAAAGCGAAGGCGTTTTTCTTGGCAAGAATGGCTGAACTGATTTTTGAGCTCCACCTTGGTTTGCGTAGGGAGGACGACAAGGATCACTATGCAAACAAAAGGCTTAGACTTGCGGGGGATTTGATGGAAGAAATCTTCCGCGTCGCGTTTCTCAGATTGATCAAGGACGTGAAGTATCAGCTCGAGAGGGCTAAGATGAGGGGGAGAAGCATGAAGCTCTCCACAGCGGTTCGCAGCGACGTGCTTACAGATAGAATCATGCACCCCATGGCTACTGGGAACTGGGTAGGTGGCAGAACTGGAATATCTCAGCTCATTGATCGACACAACTTCATCTCGCTCATCTCACATCTTCGCAGAGTTGTTTCCCCACTTTCAAGGTCTCAACCTCATTTCGAAGCTCGCGACTTGCATGCGACGCATTGGGGTAGGATCTGCCCCTCTGAAACACCTGAGGGACCGAATTGCGGACTCGTGAAGAACTTCGCACAGTATGCGGAGATAAGCGTTGGAGTTGATGAGAAAGAAGTTATTAGCGTTTTGCCAAAGCTTGGAGTTGAAATGCTGAGGGGTTGAAAATGAGAAAGTGCAGAATTTACGTTAATGGTGCTTTAGTTGGTTTTGCAGACAATGGAGAGGAAATTGCGAAAGAGATAAGAAGGTTGAGGAGGAGAGGAAAGCTTTCGACCCAGGTAAACGTTGCATACTTTGCAGATTCAAACGAGGTCAGGATAAACACAGACCCTGGTAGAGCAAGGAGACCTCTGATAGTTGTGGAGAACGGGAAGCCACTTTTGACTGATAAGCATATAAAGAAATTGGAGTCTGGTGAGATAACCCTCGAAGACCTCGTGAAGCAAGGGATCATAGAATTTCTCGATGCAGAGGAGGAAGAGAACGCCCTTGTTGCTGTTTACGAGAGCGAGTTGACTCCTGAGCACACACATCTTGAGCTCGATCCAAGTTTGATAGTTGGAATATGCGTGGGTAGCATACCTTACGCAGAGCACAACGCATCTCCGAGGAACACGATGGGGGCGGCGATGATAAAGCAGGGACTCGGAATTCCATACCTAAACATAGACTGGCGCACGGATACAAGGGGACACCTTCTCCAGTATACCCAAACACCGATTGTAACAACAGACACGCAGATTAAGATGCGATACGACGACCGCCCCTCAGGGCAGAACTTCGTGGTGGCGGTTTTAAGCTACGAAGGTTACAACATCGAAGATGCCATAATCTTGAACAAAGGAAGTGTGGACAGAGGACTTGGTAGGAGCTTCTTCTTCAGAACCTATGAAGCAGAAGAAATGCGGTATCCCGGTGGTCAGGAGGATAAGTTCGAAATTCCTGGTGCAGACATATCTGGTTTCAGAGGTTCCGAGAATTACGCTCATCTCGACGAAGATGGTCTCGTGCATCCCGAAACTGAAGTCGGTCCAGATGACGTGTTGATTGGAAGAAGTTCTCCACCAAGATTCTTGGAAGAACCAGAAGTCGGAATCTCACCACAGAAGAGGAGAGAGACTTCAATAACAATGAGAAGCAATGAAAAAGGCGTTGTCGATGCTGTTTTTCTGCTCCAGTCTGAAAATGGACTAAAGCTTGCGAAGGTCAGGGTTAGGGATCTGAGAATCCCAGAGCTTGGAGACAAGTTCGCATCGAGGCATGGTCAAAAGGGCGTCGTAGGGTTGATCGTGCCAGAGGAAGACATGCCGTTTACAGAATCTGGAATCGTCCCAGATATGATATTAAATCCGCACGCGATTCCCTCGAGGATGACAGTTGGGCATGTTCTTGAGATGATAGGTGGAAAGCTCGGTGCTCTCGAGGGGAGAAGAGTGGACGGGACTATTTTCTATGGAGAGAAAGAAGAGGATTTGAGGAGCGCTCTTAAAAAATACGGTTTCACGCATACGGGTAAAGAGGTGATGTACGACGGCATAAGTGGGAAGAGGTTCATCGCAGACATATTCGTCGGCGTGATATACTATCAGAAGCTATACCACATGGTCGCGGGAAAGATACACGCAAGAAGTCGTGGACCGGTTCAAATTCTTACAAGACAGCCCACAGAGGGGAGGGCAAGAAAAGGCGGGCTTAGATTTGGAGAAATGGAGAGAGACGTCTTAATTGGTCATGGTGTTGCCCTACTCCTCAAAGATCGTTTACTCGACGAATCCGATAAAGTCGACGTATGGGTTTGCGGAAACTGTGGACACGTTGCAATGTTCGATTATAGAAAGAACACGGCGTATTGCAACGTCTGCGATGACGACACGAATGTGTTCAAGGTCAGCATGAGCTACGCTTTCAAGCTTCTCCTCGACGAGTTGAAGTCGATGATGATAGCCCCAAGGCTAAAGCTTGGTGATAAAGCTTAAGGTGATCTTATGTATCCAAAGAGGATTTCTGCGATAAAGTTCGAGGTTTTATCCCCGCAGGAAATGAGGAGGATGAGCGTCGCTAAGCTCAACAATCCCGAAACCTACGACGATGACGGCTTCCCAGTCGAAGGCGGATTGATGGACACGAGACTTGGGGTTATAGACCCAGGTTTGAAATGTAAAACCTGTGGTGGAAAATACGGCGAGTGTCCCGGGCATTTCGGGCACATTGAGCTCGCAGCCCCAGTAATCCACGTTGGTTATGCGAAGATAATTGCAAGACTTCTCAGCGGAACTTGCAGAGAATGTGGAAGGATTTTGATGAAAGACGATAGGAGGGACAAGTTCATAAGGGAAATAGAGCGACTGAAAGCTCTTGGGCAGAGTTATGAAGACGTTCTAAAGGAGATCTTCAGGATCACTAAAGCTGCAAAGAAGTGTCCGCACTGCGGAGCGGAACAGCTTGAGATAAAGTTTGAAAAGCCAACGTCTTTCTACGAAGTAATAGATCCGGAGACCAAGGAGGAGCAAAAGCTTACACCAAAAGACGTGAGAGAGAGACTTGAAAAAATTCCAAACGATGACTTGCCAGCCTTTGGGCTTGATCCAAAATCAGTTCGTCCGGAGTGGTTTGTTCTCACGGTTCTTCCAGTTCCCCCTGTTACTGTGAGACCATCAATAATTCTCGAAACTGGTCAGAGAAGCGAGGACGATTTGACGCACAAGCTCGTGGACATAATCAGAATAAATCAGAGATTCCTCGAAAACCGCGACACTGGGGCGCCACAGCAGATTCTCGAAGACCTCTGGGAGCTTTTGCAGTATCACATTACAACTTATTTCGACAACGAGGTCAGCGGAATACCGCCTGCGAGGCACAGAAGTGGAAGACCTCTGAAAACACTGGCTCAGCGTTTGAAAGGGAAAGATGGTAGATTTCGTGGCTCCTTATCTGGAAAAAGAGTAAACTTCTCCGCAAGAACCGTAATAAGTCCTGATCCTTGTATAAGCATATGCGAAGTCGGTGTTCCAGAAGAGGTTGCAAAAGAGCTTTCGGTTCCGATCTTCGTTACCCCGAACAACCTTGATTTTGCAAGGGAATTTCTGCGTCGCAGAGAAAGTCCAAAGGCGAGCTACGTCATAAGACCTGATGGAAAGAGAATAAGAGTTATCGACTCAAATCGTGAAGAAATAGCGGAAAAGCTCGAACCAGGATGGGTTGTTGAAAGAGAGCTGATGGATGGCGATGTTGTGCTCTTCAATCGCCAACCTTCTCTGCACAGAATGAGCATCATGGCTCATTACGTTCGCGTTCTTCCATACAAGACGTTCCGCCTGAATCCAGCTGTATGTCCACCTTACAACGCAGACTTCGATGGCGATGAGATGAACTTACACGTCCCGCAGAGCCTTGAGGCGCAGGCTGAAGCTAAGATTTTAATGGCGGTCCAGGAACACGTTCTTTCTCCGAGGTTTGGGGGACCAATCATAGGCGGAATACACGATCACATCACCGGGCTTTACCTTTTGACGAGGGGAGAAAAGAAGTTCAGCAAAGAAGAGGCGATGGACTTCTTGCGAGCAGTTGATTTATCCGAAATTCCCGCGAAGGAAGAATACACAGGCAAGGAAATCTTCAGCTTCATACTTCCAAAGATCTCCATAAGGTTCAAGGCAGAGATATGCCAAGGTTGTGCGGTTTGCAAAGAGGAGAAGTGCGAAAACGACGCGTTCGTTGTCATAGAAGATGGAAAGTTACTCAAGGGAACGATCGATGAAAAAGCGGTTGGAGCCTTCAAAGGAATAGTGATCGACGAGATAATGAGAAAGTTCGGTGCAGCAGTAACAAGAAAGTTCATCGATGACATGACAAAGCTTGCAATCCGTGTTATCACAAGGCTTGGATTTACGATCGGCATAGACGACGAAGATATCCCCAAGGAAGCGGTTCAGCAGATCGAGGAAACGATAAGTGAAGCCGAGAAAAGAGCTGAAGAGCTTATAAAAGCTTATAGAGAAGGAAATCTTGAACCTATGCCAGGGAGAAGCGTAGAAGAGACCTTAGAGATGAGGATAATGCAAGAACTCGGTAAAGCGAGAGATAGAGCTGGAAAAATTGCTGGTAGGTATCTGGGTATGGACAACTCCGCAGTTATAATGGCTGTGAGCGGAGCAAGGGGGAGCATGCTCAATCTAACTCAGATGGCAGCTTGCATAGGACAACAATCCGTGAGAGGTGAAAGGTTGACGCGTGGCTACGCATACACGCATCGAACGACAAGTCACTTCAAACCGATGGACCTCGGAGCAAAGGCAAAGGGTTTTGTTAGGAGTAGCTACAAATCAGGTCTTTCTCCAATCGAATTCTTCTTCCACGCGGCTGGAGGTAGAGAAGGTCTTGTTGATACCGCGGTTAGAACTTCGCAATCTGGTTACTTGCAAAGAAGGATGATAAACGCTTTGCAAGACTTGAAGGTTGAGTACGATGGAACCGTAAGAGAGCAGACGTCTGGTGTGATCGTGCAATTCAAATACGGTGAGGATGGTGTGGATCCAATGAAGAGCTTCAGGGGTAAGGCGTTGGATGTGAAGAGAATAGTTAAGGAGGTTATGGGGGTGAAAGAATGAGCTACGATGCAATCCTTAAAGAATATCCCCTACCACCTTCTGTCAAACAGGAAATAAAGGAGGAACTTGAGAGATTGAAACCAAAGAAGAACGTCGCGAAGAAGATCGTCGATCTATGTTACCAAGCTTATTTATCCAACCTCATAGAACCAGGAGAAGCCGTTGGAATCGTTGCTGCGCAATCCATTGGAGAACCCGGAACCCAGATGACGATGAGAACTTTCCACTACGCTGGAGTTGCGGAGCTAAATGTTACACTTGGTCTTCCGAGGCTCATCGAGATTCTCGATGTCAGAAAAAATCCCTCGACTCCGATGATGACGATTCGTCTCTTACCTGAGTATGCGAAGGACAGAGATAAGGCGAGAGAAGTAGCGAACAGGATTGAAGCGACCCATCTAAAAGACGTAGCTGAGATCGAAGTCGATCTTAGGGAGATGAGCATAACCATAAAGCCAGATCGCGAAGCGATGAATAAAAAAGATCTGACCATTGATGAGCTTAGGGAAAAAATAGAGAAGTCGATCAAAAAAGGCGCGGAGCTTATCGAGGAAAAAGGTATTTTCGTGGTCAAAGTCAAAAAGGACTCGTACAAGGTATTGATGGACACGTTTGAAGAGCTGAAAGAGCTCGTTGTGATGGGAATAAAGGAGATAAAGAGGGTCATAATAAGGAAGGAGGGCGAAGAATACGTCCTCTACACCGAAGGTTCGAGTATGAAGAAGGTGATGAAGGTGAAAGGCGTCGACTTCACAAGGACGATAACGAACGATATATACGAGATCTACGAGGTCTTGGGCATCGAAGCTGCGAGGACTGCGATAATCAACGAAGCGATTTCTACGCTCGAAGAGCAAGGTTTAGAAGTAGACGTTCGCCACATCATGCTTGTCGCAGATGTCATGACCGCGGATGGAGAGTTGAGGCAAATAGGTCGTCATGGAGTTGCAGGAGAGAAGCAAAGCATTCTTGCAAGGGCTGCGTTCGAGATGACGGTCAACAATCTACTCGACGCAGCCGTTAGGGGGGAGGTGGATTACCTGAAGGGGATAACAGAGAACATAATTATCGGGCAACCGATAAAGCTTGGAACTGGAGATGTCGAGTTGATTGCGAGATTAGGGGTGAGAAGATGAGCGATGCGGAAACGATTGTTAGAAATGCGCTTAAGAGCGGGAAATACTATTTCGGTATAAGGAGGACGATAAAGGCGCTTAGAAAGGGCGAGGCAAAAGCAGTGGTGGTTTCAAAGAACTGTCCAGAGGAGTTTTTAAACGAGATAAAAAAGTTCAAGGTTCCAGTGATCGTTTTTGAAGGAACGAACATGCAGCTCGGTGAGTTTTGCAGAAAACCCTTCAGCATATCTTCGATGGCGATCTTGGAAATGTGAAGTGGGGTATGGAGATGAAGCTGTCTTCAGAGGAGATCAGATATCTCACACTTTTTGAGAACTTGACTGGCGCAAGTGTTAAGGACTGCATAGCTTATGACGACAAGGTCATCTTCGTCGTTAAAAAGGGCGATATGGGCTTGGCGATCGGAAAAGGGGGTATAAATGTCGATAGGGCGAGGGAACTGATAGGGAAAAAGATAGAGATAATAGAGCACTCCGACGATCCTGCGGAGTTCATATCGAACATCTTCAAGCCGATAAAAGTGAGCGTGAAAATATTGGACAAGGGCAATGCGAAGAGTGCACAGATCACGGTGTCCCCAGATCTGAAGGGGATCGTCATTGGTAAAGGTGGCAAAAACATTAATAAAGCGAAGGAATTAGCTAAAAGGCATCATAACATCGAGGACATAGTGGTAAGGTGATGGTATGGGCTACGGACTATTCGCTGCAAGAAAGATGCTCGAGGTGAAGAGGAAGTTCAGGTGGAGTCAGAAGAAATACGTCAGGAGAGTCCTTGGACTGGCGAAGAAAGCGGATCCTTTGGAAGGAGCGCCTATGGCTCGTGGCATCGTGCTCGAGAAGATAGGGATTGAGGCAAGACAGCCAAATTCTGGAATTAGAAAAGCAGTAAGAGTCCAATTAATCAAAAACGGAAGGCAGATAACAGCTTTCGCTCCAGGGGATGGTGCGATAAACTTCATCGACGAACACGACGAAGTGATAGTTGAAAAGATAGGCGGGAGAATGGGAAGGAGCATGGGCGATATTCCGGGAGTTAGGTACAAGGTGATCAAGGTTAACGAAACAAGCCTCGAGGAGCTTGTGAAGGGGAGGAAAGAGAAGAAGATGAGGTGAAGTATGGCTTATAGTTTAAGCGAAGAAGATCTGCTTGTTTTCGGGAAATACAGCACTAAGGATGTTGAGGTTAAGGATCCAGCTTTAAAGAGCTATATCTGTCTCAAGCCAACGTTTACGCTCCACACTCATGGAAGACATTTCGATCCGTTTTCAAAGGAGAAGGTGTTCATAGTTGAGCGACTGATAAACAAGGTGATGCGCAAAGAGAAAAACACTGGGAAGAAGATGAGCGCCTACAACCTCGTTCGCGAAGCCTTTGAGATAATCGAAAGAAAGACGAAGAAGAACCCGATTCAAGTGCTCGTGGATGCGATCGTCAACGCTGGTCCAAGAGAAGAGGTTGTCAGGCTAAAATACGGTGGAATCGCGGTTCCAAAAGCTGTTGACACTTCCAGCCTTCGTAGAATTGACGTTGCATTGAGAAACATCGTCGAAGGTGCGAGAAGGGCATCGTTCAAGTCAAAGAAGAGCATCGCCTATTGTCTTGCAGATGAGATAATCTCGGCTGCGAACAACGATACAAAGAGCTACGCAGTCTCGAAGAAAGAAGAAGTCGAGAGGGTTGCGAAGTCTGCGAGGTGATTGCAATGACAAGGGCTAAGAAAATGGTAGAAAGGATGAGCGAGTTGATGTGGAAGCCAGAGAAGATCAGAAACATCGGCATTGCAGCGCACATAGACCATGGGAAAACAACGCTCAGCGACTCCCTAATTGCTGGAGCTGGGATCATAAGCGAAGAACTCGCGGGTCAACAACTTTACTTAGATTTCGATGAACAAGAAAAGGAGAGAGGGATCACAATAAACGCTGCAAACATCTCGATGGTTCACGAATACAACGGCGAAGAGTTCTTGATAAATCTCATAGACACTCCAGGGCACGTGGACTTTGGTGGAGAAGTCACAAGGGCGATGCGAGCGGTCGATGGGGTTATCATAGTCGTTGATGCAGTCGAAGGGGTAATGCCCCAAACCGAAACAGTAGTTAGGCAGGCTTTGAAGGAGGGTGTGAAACCAGTTCTCTTCGTGAACAAGGTTGATAGATTGATAAAGGAACTCCAGTTGACTCCGCAACAGATGCAGGAGAGGCTTATAAAGGTTATAAACGATGTGAACAAACTTCTAAAGTCGGTAAGCCCAGAAAAGTTCAACGAGTGGAGGATAGAAGTCCAAAAGGGAAACGTAGCCTTTGGATCTGCTCTGCAAAAATGGGCTGTTAGCGTCCCATCGCAGAAATCCACGGGAATAGGTTTTAAGGAAGTCTACGAGTATTTAAAGAGAGGGGAAGCGAAGGAGCTTTCGAAAAAGACTCCGTTGCACATCGTAATTTTGGACATGGTCGTGAAACACTTGCCAAGCCCGATTCAGGCACAGAAGGAGAAGATAAAGGTAATATGGAAAGGCGACATCAACAGCGAGATTGGTAAAGCGATGGTGAACTGCGATCCGAGGGGAAAAATTGCGCTGATGATTACAAAGATCGTCGTAGATCCACAAGCGGGAGAGGTTGCAGTTGGAAGACTTTTCAGCGGAACGATAAAGCCTGGAGTTGAACTGTACATCGTCGACAGAAAGGCGAAGAACAGAGTTCAGACCGTCGGCGTTTACATGGGTCCAAGAAGGGTCGAAGTAGAGGAAATCCCCGCTGGGAACATCGTAGCGTTGGTCGGGCTGAAAGACGCGGTCGCTGGTTCGACTTGCACAGAGCTTGAAAAGATTGAACCATTTGAGAGCATAAAGCATTACAGCGAACCAGTGGTCACGATGGCAATTGAAGCGAAAAATCCAAGGGATTTACCAAAGCTCGTAGAAGTGCTGAGAAAGCTCGCAAAAGAAGATCCGACGTTGCACATTACGCTAAACGAAGAGACTGGTGAGCACTTGATAAGTGGAATGGGTGAGCTTCACTTAGAAGTCAAGGTGGAAAAGATAAGACGAGAATATGGTCTCGAAGTAATAACTTCGCCACCGATCGTGGTCTTTAGGGAAACTGTGACCGCGACTTCTCCAGCGGTTGAAGGAAAGTCGCCAAACAAGCACAATCGTTTCTACATCGTCGTTGAACCTTTGCCACCTGAGGTTGCGAGGTTGTTTAAGGAGGGCGAAGTCGACTTCAAGATGGATAAAAAAGAGAGAAGGAAGAAGTTGCAAGAAGCGGGATTGGATGGCGAGGAAGCTGCGGGTGCGGTTGAGTACTACGAGGGCAACTTATTCTGTGACGTTACTAAGGGCATTCAGTATCTGAACGAGACGATGGAGTTAATCTTGGAGGGCTTCAGAGAAGCGATGCGCACCGGTCCTTTGGCAAGGGAGCCGTGCATGGGGATAAAGGTGAAGCTCGTAGATTGCAAACTGCACGAAGACGCTGTGCATCGTGGACCTGCACAAGTGATCCCAGCGGTTCGCTCCGCTATTTTCGCTGCGATTCTGCAAGCGAACGCAACTTTGCTTGAGCCTTATCAGCACGTCTACATAATGGTCCCACAGACAATGATGGGAAACGTAACGAGGGAGATACAGGGAAGGAGGGGGCATATACTTGACATAAAGATCGACGGAGACATGGCAACACTCGTGGCAAAGGCACCGGTGAAGGAGATGTTTGGCTTCGCTGGAAGCATAAGGTCTGCAACCTCTGGGAAAGCGATTTGGAGCACAGAACATGCTGGCTTCGAGAAAGTTCCACCGAGCTTGCTAACGGACTTTGTATTAGAGGTTAGAAAGAGAAAAGGCTTGAAGCTCGAAATTCCGAAGCCGGAGGAGTTCCTTGCTTAGAGATCTGAGCGAAAAGGAAGAGAAGGTCCTTCGTTCAGCACTAAAATTTTTCAAATCCCTCGATTTTTTGAAAGAGAAAAAAGTTGTGGTGAAAGGAAAAGAGGTTTTTGTAGTTTCGGAGGAGCTTTACGAGTTATTAAAGAAAGGTATAGATTGCTACCCTGGAATAAAGATCGGAGAAATTGGGAAGAGATTTCGCCTAACGCTCGAAGGCTCCTTCTGGCTAATGAAGAATGAGAAGAAGAAGGTATGTGTCAACGAAAAAGGAGAAATGCTTTTCCTCTATGGTAGAGACGTTTTCGCAGAATCCCTGCTCAAAGTCGGTGAATTCGAGGAGAACGAGATAGTATTTGTTTGCAACCGCTACAGCGATGTTCTCGGTATTGGAAGGGCGAGATTCGATTCAAACCGCATCTTGGAGCAAACTAAGGGCAGGGTTGTGGTTGAAAACCTCGTGGACAGGGGGGCTTATCTAAGGCACGAAAAGGTATACCAGGCTTTCTGAGATTTTGCTAAGAACGCAAGAATTATTGTAGCATAAAAATCATCGAAAATTTTTTTAAGCAACTGGTGGAAAGAGAAGCCATGGGCATCGGAGAGAAGACGTTTCTTTGCCTCTTACTAATTGCTTCGACGTTCTTAGCAAGCGGTGAGTCCAACTTGACGAAGTCCGATGTTGTTCAACCAACGTTACCAGAATTTTGCGGAAACTCAACTTTTGCCGAATGCAAGGAAGATGCGGATTGCAAGATCGGCGGATGCTCTGGGGAAATATGTGGTGGCATTCGTGAAAACCTCGTCTCGATTTGCGTATACAAAGATTGCTACAATCGCGAGAAATTCAACGTGCAATGCAGATGCGTCAACAACAGGTGTCAATGGGTTCAATCGATGCAAACACCGATACCAATAACCCCTGTCCCTGTAACCCCGATTCCAGTTCCCCCAATACCTCCAGATCTACCTCGTAAGTTACCTACTGGCGAGGAAATCGTGGCTACGAGGACTTCGATCTCAGTAATTTCCCCGAAGATCTCGATTTCTGCAAAGGAAGAGAAAGTTTACATGATTCCGGAGAAAGTTGGTAGGAACGTCACTTCTGTGACCTCCATTACCCTTATCCCCGCAGAAAGCACCGAGGTTAAGATAAGCGTCGAGAGATTCAAGGAGATCCCACCAGATGTTCCAAAGATACAAGGGATGGCGATGCTCATACTCTTCGACATAAGGCTTGAGATGACCAAGGTAACAAGCGTGGGCGGGAAGGTAGAGTTCGCAGTCCCAATCGAAGCTCTCAAGGGAATCGATCCAAAGAGGATCGTAGCATTAAGGCTTGTGGACAACAAGTGGATCGAGTTATCAACGAGGTTCCTCGGAGAAAAGAACGGATACTACCACTTCTTAGCAGAGACGCAAGGCTTCAGCTACTTTGCCTTAGCGCTCAAACCAGAGGTGACGCCCACACCAACACCAGAGAAAGAAATTCCAAAGACAAGTGAACCCGAAAAAACTGAAAAGAAAAAAATAGGTATCCCGGGATTCAATTTAACGCTTGCAATCGTATCTTTTGCAGTCCTAATCCTACTTCGCCGGAAAAAATGAAGATCTCGGTGATTCTTCCAACGAAGAACGAAGAAAAGGCGATTGGCTTTTGCATCGAAGAGATAAAGAGGGTTTTTGAGGAAAACGAGATAGAGGGGGAGATAATAGTCGTGGATTACTCGACCGATTCAACCCCAGAAATCGCAGAAAGACTCGGAGCAAAGGTGATCAGAGCCGACAAACCTGGATACGGTTACGCTTACAAGCTTGGATTCAAGGTTGCAAGATACGACACCATAGTCATGTGCGACGCGGATGGAAGCTACGATTTCAGGGAAATTCCAAAGCTTTTAAACGCTTTGAAAGATGCGGACATCGTAATGGGCAGCAGATTCCTTGGTAAAATGGAAAAAGGGGCGATGAAATGGTCTCATAGATACATAGGAAATCCTTTGCTAACTTGGTTCTTAAACCTCTTTTTCAAAACAAATCTAAGCGATGCCCACAGCGGTTTCAGGGCTTTGAGAAGGGATGCGATCGAAAAGATGAAC
>CALIUJ010000180.1 GCA_938048785.1 uncultured Archaeoglobaceae archaeon
TTCGCGCCTTTACACATTAGTATCAACTTTTTTGATATAAATGAAAAAATTTACGTTTTCCACCCTCCAAGGTAAAGATATTCTCTTGACAAAGAAATGGGGAAAAGTTATTCTCTTTTCAGAAGGTTAAGAGGCGTTATGATAACTGTTTTATATCATTTCTTTTGATATAAAGGGTAAAGGTAGCCATTTACATGTTGCGGAAGAGCGGAAGTATCCTGGTCCTCAATACCGACAAAGACCTTGAAATCCTTAAGGCCCTGAGCTCTGAGCTTCGAATTCGCATTCTTGAGCTCCTTAACGGGAGAACACTCAACGTGAATGAAATTGCCCAAGCCCTTGGCATTCCCCAATCTACTGCAGCAGTGAACATAGGAATCTTGGAGAAGGCTGGTCTTGTGAAGGTGGAGAACACAAAGGGCAAAAAAGGCTCCCAGAAGCTCTGCAGCGCTCAGTACAGTGAGATTGTTATTGCCTTTTCTTCGAAGGGAAAGGAAAGCAAAGATGATGTCATCGAAGTTGAAATGCCCATAGGCCTCTACACGAAGTTTGACGTCAGTCCTCCTTGTGGTCTCTGCTCGAGGGAAAAGATTATCGGGTTTCTCGATGCTCCTGATTCTTTCTGGAGCCCGGAGCGAGTGAAGGCAGGACTCCTTTGGTTTGAAAGAGGATTTGTGGAGTACAAATTCCCCAACAACGCCCTGTACAAGAGGAAACCCTTAAAGCGTATCGAGGTTCAGATGGAGCTTTCTTCTGAGGTTCCTGGAACGAACGAGAACTGGCCTTCAGATATCACCCTCTGGGTTAACGAGGTTGAGATCGGTACTTGGACGTCTCCAGGAGATTTCGGGGACAAAAGAGGTCGGTTTACTCCTCTTTGGTGGAAACTTGAAGGGTCCCAGTACGGCCTTCTGAAAACCTGGATTGTGACTGAAGAGGGGTCCTTTGTGGACGGGGAGAAAGCCTCTAACGTCACCCTCAAGGACCTCGACATCTACAAGCACTCTTCTATTAAGGTTCGAATTGGTATCAAAGAGGATGCTAAGAACGTCGGTGGGGTAAACATTTTTGGAAGGGGCTTTGGGAACTACGATATGGACATCGTGATGAGGTTGTACTTTTGAGAAGGAGATGGTTAGGATTGGTCACGAGTTTTCGTGAGCGCTCTTTAAGAGGTGGGAATGGTGAATAACTCGTTGCTTGTGCTCAATAGAGTGACCAAGGTATTCCAAATTGGGACCCTTCTCTCAAAAGTGAGGATATATGCTGTACGAGATGTTACCCTTGAGATTGGAAAAAAGCCGGTTGTATTTACCTTGGTGGGTGAGAGTGGAAGCGGAAAGACTACGCTGGCCAATATTTTGTTGGGAGTCATAAAGCCTACAGAAGGTTACGTCTCCCTTTTGGGGAAGAATATAGAGAGCTACAAAAAATCGGAGTTCATAAAGTTGGTTCAGCCCATATTCCAGAACCCTTACGAAACGTTTAATCCTCTGAAAAAGGTCGAAGTGTACTTTCGATCAGTGATACACAGGCTTGGAATAGCAAATGGTAGTGGTCGTACTGCTGAGAGGATAATCGATGAAGCGTTGCATTCCGTTGCCTTAAGTTGGGAAGAGGTAAGGGGGAAATATCCTCACGAGTTCTCTGGTGGACAGCTGCAAAGACTATCGATTGCCAGAGCATTGATGGTCAACCCTGTGCTTCTTTTGGCTGATGAGCCTGTTTCAATGCTTGATGCCTCTTTGAGGGTATTTGTTCTCAATCTTTTTAGAAAGCTTAAAGAGGAGAGGCAATTGTACATCGTTTACATTACCCATGACCTTGCCACGGCTTACTACTTAAGCGACCACATAGCTGTGATGTTACGGGGTTCAATCGTCGAGATAGGACCGGCTGAAAAGGTCTTGCTCAGTCCCTTGCACCCGTATACCGTGCTTCTTAAAGAGTCTGTTCCGAATCCTCATCGGAAAAGAGGAGAATGGCTAAGCTTCCAGGCAAGGGAGGAGCGCGCTTTGGAAATCGAGGAATACGCTGAACAGGGCTGTAAGTTTGCCTTGAGGTGCCCTCATGTTAAGGATGTCTGTCGGAGAGAAATGCCACCAGATACTGTCGTTGAAGATGCAGTGGTAAAATGCTGGCTTTATGCGAAAAATCCCTAGGGGGGAGGTGTGAGCGCGTAGGGAGGGTTGAGAGCGGTTCGTTTCTTGTGGGTTCGGTGTAGTGGCGCTGTGCTTTTTGGGAAGCTAGAAAACTTTTGAAGGAGGGATGTTTGTGATGCGAAGGAACGTGTGGTGGTCAGCGCTTGTGTTTCTTTTGGTGATTGGGGTAGCTGGCACAGTTTTCGCACAAGAGGTTCTGCCAGGTGTACCAAGAAGCGAAGTTATCATTATTGAGGACCCCTCAGGGCGCTCTCTTAACCCGGGAAGATTCAATTTATGGGGAGGTGGTGTTTCAAGCTGGTCGACGGGACTCCAGCAATTGTGCATAGGAACATTGTGGTACATTGACCCAGACGAGGGCATTGAGGGAGAGCCCTGGATTAACCTGTTGGCGGCTGAACCCCCCATATACAACGAAGACTACACTGAAATGACCGTCAAGCTGCGGGAAGGGATTTACTGGAGCGATGGTGTACCATTTACGGCAGATGACGTTGTTTTCACTGTAGAAACGCTGAAGGCGCGTCCTGAAATGACCTGGGGTGCCTATATGCAGGTCAACGTAGAGGAAGTGAAAAAAGTCGACGACTACACAGTGGTGTTCAAACTTAAAAAACCCAATGGAAGGTTCCATACTGTTTTCACTGTACGATGGGCAGCTTGTTACATTATGCCAAAACACATCTTTGAAAAGGCGGAAGACCCGGTAGCCTTCGATTTCAATCCACCTATTGGAACAGGACCCTACGTTTTGAAGTCTTACGATCCTAACGGATACTGGTTCCTGTGGGAGTTGCGGGAGGATTGGCAGAGGTCTGATCTTGGGGTCGCCTATGGGATTAAGCCTGGTCCTAAGTACGTTCTCTACAAGGGCATTCCATCACCTGAGAAGAAAGTTATGGACCAGATGGCTCACGAACTTGATATTATCCACGATTTGCCCCCTGAAGGAGCTATCACTCTGTACCAGAACAATCCTTACTGTGTTACCTGGTTTGATGGTTGGCCCTGGGCCCACCCTGACCCCACCTTGCCCTCTATAATTATGAACCATGAACACTTCCCCTATAACCTTAAGGAAGTGCGGTGGGCACTGACCCTGGCCATCGACATAGTGCAGGTTGCCCTTCAAGCCTACAACGGTTGTGCAACTATATCCCCCATTCACATTCCTCCGACAGGTTTGTACCCTGAGTGGTACTTCGACAAGATAGAGCCATGGCTCAAAGAATTTACCCTCAAGATCGACGGTGAAGATTTTAAGCCTTATGATCCTGAAATTCCGGTGAAAATCGCAGAAGCTGTAAAGTATGCCTTCGGTTACAAGGTACCAGAAGACCCCAAAGAGATTAAGAAACTCGTAGGTTACGGTTGGTGGAAGTATGCTCCCGATGTAGCAAGCAAATTGCTCGAGAAAGTGGGATTCAAGAGAGACAAGAACGGGAAGTGGCTATTGCCCGATGGCAAGCCCTGGAAGATTTCCATCTTGTGTGAAGCAGCTACCAGATCCGTTATGACCCGGGCTGCTGCTGCTATTGCCGAGCAATGGCGCAAGTTTGGTATCGATGCTCAAATAGAGGCAGTAGAAGCTTCCATGCTGTGGACGAGGATGAACTACGGAGAAGACCCAGACACGGTCTACTGGGCATGGTGCATCGAAACCTGGGGAGGCCATCCAGATCTCTTCTGGTTCCTTGAGTCCTGGCACTCTGAATACTACAGACCCACCGGACAACCAGTAGTAGCCAAGAACCCCATGAGGTATAAGAGCGAAGCAATGGACAAGGTTATTGAGGAGCTGAGACGGACGGACTTCTTCAAAGAGCAGGAGAAGATGATTGAGCTTGGTCTTGAGTACGTAAAGATCTGTGTGGAAGACATGCCCATCATTCCCATATTCTCCTACAACGTCTTTACAGTCTGCGATGAGTACTATTGGACTGGTTATCCTACCGCCAAGAATCCTTACACCAATCCTGTACCGAACTGGGGTAACACGAGGTTTATGTTTATTAAGTTGCAACCTGCTGCAGAGAGGAAGTAGGCGCAGCGGGGAATGGAATCAATCCCTGGGGCTTTGCTCCGTAGAGCAAAGCCCCAGGGTACTTAGTAGAGGGTTGCAAACAGGAGGAAAAGAGAGTGGGTAGTTTTCTCAAATTTTTTATACGATACCTGGTTGGAAGGCTCGTCGTTTGTTTTTTGGTCATTTTTGTAGGAGTCACTATTACCTTTCTTATACCAAGGCTGACTCCTGGATCTAATCCTGCGGAGATCGCTATCAGAAGGCTACAAATGGCCGGAGCATACTTGCCGCCTGAGAGCGTCGAACTGATGAAGGACGCGCTTTTGAAGCTCTATGGCTTAGAGGGGTCGATGATAGAGCAGTACTTTAGGTATTGGAGAGAGCTTTTGAGAGGCAACTTGGGGCCTTCTTTTGCTTCCTTTCCCACGCCGGTTATTTCTCTCATCTCGAGGTCTCTTCCCTGGACCGTGGGATTGTTGGCCTTAACGGCGGTAATATCCTGGATGATAGGAACGATGCTGGGGGGAATAGCTAGTTACAAGGGCAAGGGCCTGTGGGTTAGAATTTTTGAGATGTTCTCCAACGCTGTGAGGCCTATCCCTTATTACATTTTTGCTTTTACCCTTCTTGTCATATTTGCCTATCTTCTGCGATGGTTTCCTGCGGGAGGAGCCTTCCAGGTGGGAATCGAACCATCTTTCAGCTGGGCCTTTGTGAAAAGTGTTGTGAGGCATGGGTTTTTGCCGGCTCTTTCGCTAATCATAATAGGTATGGGTGCTTGGTTCCTCAATATGAGGAATCTTGTTTCAGGTGTTCTCCACGAGGATTTCGTCCTGTTTGCCCATCAAATGAAGCTCAAAGAAGCCACAATCCTTAGAAACTACGTGATGAAAGCAGCTATGCCTGCTCAATTAACTGGGCTTGCCCTCCAGCTTGGAACGGTTTTTAGCGGCACCATAATTACTGAGATTGTTTTTAGCTACCCTGGTTTGGGGACCTTAGCCTTTACGGCTATTATGCAGTCGGATTATAACCTGGTAATGGGAATCACTCTGTGCTCGATAGTGGCAGTAGCCCTTGCAACACTACTTGTGGACCTTCTATTACCGTTTGTTGATCCCCGGATTCAGTACACGGGTGGGGTCAGCTGAAAACGTACAGGGAGTGAAATGCGCGTGTCTACCGTGGCTTTGGCAACGACGGCAAGGTTGTTCAAACAGGATGTACGATTTAGAATTTCTCTCGTCATTCTCATTCCTTTGGTTCTCTTTGCTGTACTATCGTTATTTTCCCCCTACGACCCTCGCTCCTCTTATTATGCCCCCATTAATCGTCCGCCCTCTTTGAGCCATCCGTTTGGGACCAATGGGAGAGGGCAAGACCTCTTCTGGTTGATGACCTTTGCATTGAAAAACTCGCTGGTTTTTGGTATAGAAGTGGCCCTTCTTTCCCGCATCATAGCGATGATAGTGGGTGTTATCGCCGGGTACAAGGGGGGAATAACCGACCAAGTCCTTATATTCCTCTGTGATTCATTTATAGTGCTACCCATTTTTCCCATATTGATCTTTCTTAAGCTCTTAACCCGGGAGATGAACTTTACGACGTTGGCTATGGTTTTGGCCCTATTTGGCTGGCCTTGGGACGCAAGATTGATAAGGACTCGGGTGCTTAGCCTGAGAGAACAAAAGTTTACGATTACTGCAGTGTTTTCTGGAGGAAATACCCTGGACTTAATATTCCGCGAATATTTACTCCACATTCTTCCTATTGTGTTTGCGACAACCATTAACAATATGCTCTGGTCTTTAGGTTTTGAAATAACCCTATCGGTGCTCGGACTTACCCCTTTGGATATCCCAACCATGGGGACAGTAACCTACTGGGCCATACAGCAGCAAGCCATGGTGATGGGTATATGGTGGTGGGTTTTCTTCCCCGTGGCTTTCATCATCCTTCTCTTTACTTCGTTGTACCTCCTTTTTGTGAGCATAACTGACTTCATTAATCCACGAGGGAGGACATTGGCTGGATGAACGAAGTAGCAGGGATTGAGGCGAGAGTTGAATCGACCGAGGTTTACATGGATATCGACAATCTGCAGGCATGCTACGTTATCGAGCAACAAGGAATTGTGAAGAAGGTAAGGGCAGTTGATGGCGTTTCTCTGAGCATAAAGGGGAATACTTTCTTGGCGATTGTAGGAGAGTCTGGGTGTGGCAAGACGACTTTGGCAAAGGTTTTATACGGCGCGGTGAATGCGAATTTGCTGGTTGTTGGGGGAAGGGTTTGTTACTCTTTTGGCGAGGCGAAGTATGAGCTGTCCCCCACAGTCAATACTCTGAGGGAGATTTGGTGGAAAAGAATTTCCTATATCCCCCAGGGCTCTCTCAGTGCGTTGAACCCGATTAGAAAACTGAGGGATATATTCTCTGACCTCGTAACATCTCACGGTGTGCCCTTTGAAGAGCAAAGAGTTAAGGCTCACCTAGAAATGGTCAAACTCCCTCCATACGCGTTACGCATGTACCCTTTTGAGCTTTCAGGAGGAATGCGCCAGAGGGCTGTTATAGCACTGGCGACCTTTTTGAATCCCAGTGTTATCATTGCGGACGAACCAACCTCTGCTCTTGATGTCGTTACCCAACGCGATATTCTGCGGCTTTTAAAACGCATTCAGGTTGAAGCAAAAAGCACCTTTATTTTCATCACCCATGACATTTCCCTAGTCCCAGATTTGGCTAACGTCATGGCCATAATGTACGGTGGATGCATAGTGGAGTATGGTCCCACAGAGGACGTTTTTGCGAACCCGCTGCATCCATATACCAAATTTTTGCTTTTGGCAAC
>CALIUJ010000181.1 GCA_938048785.1 uncultured Archaeoglobaceae archaeon
AAATTTTTAAATATCTAACCATGAGGAAACTCTTGCTATTGTTGATCGTTTGTGCCATGCAGTGTAATATCAGAGAAGCCGATAAAGCTAAAGTGTCCGATTTCCAAGGGTAACTACTGCGTAGTGATTTACTTTGTGGAGGAAGTAGTAGTGCCATGGGACATGACTCCTTGGGGAAGTTGTCAAACAGCGGGATGCGACGAGGATAAGAGGGTATGCACTTGGACGTGCGGAGTGGGTAGTTTAGAGCTGTATCAGAGTATTCAATAAAAGTTTCGGTTTGAGCTGAGAACTCTAAGATTTTTCAATCGATTTTATCAACCTTAAAACCCCGTCAAACGTGAACTCATCTGGAACGAATGCCTTAAATCCTTTTGAGCTCAAGAACTCCGCTGTTGGGGTTCCTATTGCTATGAGTTTGATCTCTCTAAGTTTTTCCAAACACTCTGCGTCGCAGTTTTCAAAAAAGCTCTCCGCAATCATTTTGCTCGAGAAAACAACTGCTTCGTAGAAACCAGATTTCAACCTCTCTATCTCTTTGCGTTGCTCCTCTCCATTCAGCTTTACGATTTTGTATGCAAAAACTTCGCTGTAGTCTGCAAATTCCGATATTCTTCGCAGCGCATCGCCTCCTTTATCGCTTCGAATCGCAACAACTCTCTTTCCTTTCAAAAGATCTCTGAACTCCTCAACTATTGCACTCGACTCGTATCTCGTTGGAATCATAACTTCGTATCCAGCGTTTTCAAGGATCTCCGCAGTCTTTTTTCCTATTGCAATCACCTTTCCAAGCTTTAATCCTTTTTTAACGATCTCTCTCGCAGAGTTTTGGCTTGTAACAATTGCAAAGTCGTGCTTTGGAACTTCGAATTCTTCGTATTGCAGGGAAACGAATGGACATCCGTAGGCTTCTATTCCAGCTCTTCTAAAAGTTTCGATCGTCTTCTCTAAGAGTTCAGATGGACGAAGGATCAAGACCCTCATAATCCTTCAGAAATGGATACTTCTCCCTTGTTCTCTGCACGTCCGCAAGATCTATATCGCTCATCAAGACTTCTTGATAAACTCCGCCCTCCGCCAAAACTTTCCCCTCTGGATCGACGAGCATCGAATTTCCACCGTAGTCAAGGTCGCCTTCAACGCAGTTAACGCCAGCAACGAAGACTTGATTCTCTATGGCTCTCGCCCTTAAAAGCGTTTTCCAATGCTCGATCCTTTGCTTTGGAAACTCCGCCGGGATTGCAATCAGTTCAGCTCCTTTTTTAACGAGCTTTCTCGCCAACTCTGGGAATCGAACTTCGTAGCAAATCAAGATACCGATTTTTCCAATCGGAGTATCGAAAACTTCTAAAGAATTTCCCCTCGCGAATATTTCTCTCTCCTTTGTCAGTGGAAACAGCAGATTTTTCCTGTAAGTTCCGATGATTTCTCCACGGTAAACGATTACCGCGGAATTGTAAAGCTTATCACTTCTCTCCGCAACCCCCGCAACTATCAAGATGTCTCTTTCCTTAGAAAGCTTGAGCAAAAGCTCAATTTCTTCGTTTAATCCCTTCAACGCTCTAAGATTGTTCTCGTAAAAGCCAGTTGTGAAGAGCTCTGGTAAAATCACGAGATTCGCTCTAACCTGTAAAGCCCGCTTTACCAAACTCAGCCCCTTCATCAAGTTCACGTCTTTGTCTGCAGAGATTCTCTGCTGAGCCAATGCGATTCGGATCTTAGATGTGGTCAACGACCTCACCCTCCTTCGTCACAAAGAGCTTTCCATCCCTTCTCTCAAGACAAAAACCACGAATGAGAACTTGAATGTGATATTCAAGCTCGGGAAGTGATATTTTTAAAGATCTCGCGATCTCGTCTTCACTCAAGCCTCTACGAATTAGCTCGAGAATTTTCCTTCGAATCGGATTGAGTATCGCCCTATGGTATCTCTCATGGTACTCCTTGCTCAGCTCAATCGACTTCGAGAACTCCTTCCAGCTTGACATGATAAAACTTTGAGACAAATTTATTAACTTTTTCCAGCTTTTGCTATGGAAATCCAGGTCGATCCATTCAGAACTTTGCTCGGCGCCGAAGTCGTTGAAGTTCGCGAAGGGTATGCGAAGCTCAAAGCGATGGTTAAAGAAGAGTTTCTGAACTTTTACCGAATTGCGCACGGCGGTTTTCTCTTAGCCTTACTCGACTGCGCTTTCGCAATTTCTGCAAATACCGATGCAAAGAGGTTTGCGATAAACATGAACGTGAACTTCATCTCACCCGCAAACTCTGGTGATACGATTTACGCTGAGTGTGAGAAAATAAAGGGAAGAAGAACCGCTTTTTATAGAGTAAGAGCTTTCAAAAATGGCGAAGTGATTGCAGAAGGTACTGCGATTGCACAGGCATCAAAGTGAAAAGCTACTTGATTTGCTCGAGCAACTCGTTGCAAACCTCCGCTATCTTTTCACCCGCGGTCCTGAGAACCTCGATTGGATTCGAGCCGTTGGTGCGGAGATACATCTCTGGCTCGCCAACAAGGGGATGGGGAATGTTGTATCTAACCAAAACGGTTCTCGGATCGTTCGAAAGGTAGTGCTGTAACAAGTTCAGAAACGTATGATCCTCGCCCCTTAGCAGAAACTTAACGTAATCCCTACCAATCTCAACTATTTTTATCATCACCACTCCCCCTTTCCATACGAGGTTGAAATCTTTCTACTCTCCTCTCTTCCGCAATTTGGGCATTTAAGCTTTCCCTTCTCCAATACCAGATCGACTTTGCAAACGCTGCAAAAAGCCTTCACGACCCCCATCTCAGGTTCCCTTATCGATATCTTAGGCGTTGCATCGATGACCCTCGCTTTTACTATGTCTCGATAGCTCAACGCATTCGCAATATTTTCGAATTTTCCAACGTTAGAAATGTGGAGCATTGCGAGATTCTTATGACCCAGATCTCTATCTTCCCCCCTTTTTCTTGCTATTTCAACCATTGCGAAGTTGTTTCTCACATCTACGACTCTGCCAATAACTACGTCATCCTTCCTTAGCTCAGGTATCTTTTTAAACGCAGAGACATTTGCAACCCTGTCTTTTATCTCGAGGTAACCAGCGATTCCAGCGTAAATTTCTCTATTCTCTTCGTAAACTCCTTTTCCTGCTTTAAACTCTTCAACATTTCCTATCTTGTCCCCCGGAAACACAACTCTTTCTTTCAATTCTGAACACCTCTACTGCGATCTCCTTGAAGGGTTTCTCGTGAAACGAATAAGTTTTTCGGAGAGGTATCGTTAACCTCCAAACGTGAGTAACTGCAAAGCAGTTTTTTTCCGCATATCTCCTCACGAATTCCTCGCTTCCTGCAGAGTGGATTGTGTAGATTTTTTCTGCAATTTCAAAGGCTTTTTCAAGAAAAACTCTGTCCGCGTGCCTCTTTTGTATCCCAAAGGGCGGGTTCATGATCACCGTGCATCTCTTCTTCACTTTGAAGTCTTTTACATCGCAAGCAACGAAGTTTGCCTCGATTCCGAGCTTTTTTGCGTTTCTTCTCGCAATTCTCAACGCTTCAACATCTACATCGACACCTATTGCGAACGCTCCGAGAATTGCGGAGGCTATTGCAAGGATTCCGGTTCCACAACCGAGATCTACTACGATTTCGAGATCGCCGAAGAGCTTCGCGTTTGTAACGATGAACGCCGCGAGGTTCGATGGGGTTACGTATTGCTCCAAGTAGAGCTTTGGACTTTGAAAGCCCTCGAGCTTCTCCAAGATCATCTCGATCTCTTTCTTCATATTTCTCCGATTTTTGTAGCGAGCTTTGCAAGCACTTCTTTTCTCTTTCCTTGGACGAATTTTATCGAACCTACGACCAAATGCCCACCACCGTCGATGCAGGCGTTGATCTCTTTTCTGAGCTCATCCACAAGCCTCGGAATGTCTAAGTTGACACCTTCGCTCCTTATCACTGCGAAGTCTGGTCCGAAGCCAATGGTTACGATCTTTGGATACTTCTGCTTGAGAATGTCGTGGATTTCCCCAGTTAACTTCCCCGGTGGTGGAAACTCGAATTTTCTCGAGTAGTTTTCGACATCAAACGCTGCCAAAGCTATCCCGTTGGTTAGAATCTGAACTTTAACGCTTTCCAACCCAGTTTTGAGTTGCTCTTCGATAGCTTGTTTGGCGTAACTTGAAAGCAATTTCACGAGCTTTTTCTGCCTGTCCTTTCTACCAAAGCCCAAGATCTCGTGCACAATCGTGCTCGCAGATTTGAAACGCAGATAAAAGCCTTCAAACTCTATCGCCAAGGCGATGTCTTTTAGCTCTTCTTTGCTCAACCCGCTGAGCTCAATATATCGCTCAACCTCCCCCTGCGATCGGTCGCCAACGACTGAGATAGCCGCCAAGTGCTCGAGGTTTAGATCGATTATCATCCTTGCAATTTCAACACAAAGCACTCCAGAGGTTACGTTGCTGTCTCCGCCGACCTTGTATGGGTTAACGTGATAGAGAAGAAATCGATCAACCTCCTCGCTGGGATAGTGGTGGTCTATCGTTATCACGTCCGCGCCAAAGAGAAGAAATTGTTGAATTGCAGGCAAATCTTCTACTCCAGAGCCATTGTCGATGAGCAAAACCAGTGGGATCTTGTCACCAAAGCGCTCAAAATCTTCGAGGCTTTCGTCGAGGTCTCGCACGAGGTCTTCGAGCTCATAAAACGGCGCCCTTGAAACCCTTCTTTTTACCAAGTGATACTTCGCATCTTCATCCTTATGAACTCTCTTCGCAAGCTCTTGAAGTGCAAGCTCGATTGCAACCCCGCCACAAGTGCCGTCTGCATCCCAGTGGTGTCGAATTATCACAGGTCTTGATTTTAGAATTGCCTTCTTCAACTCCCTCGCAACCCCCATCATCTCTTCCCGCAGTTTTTCGAGGACTTCGCTCTCTATGAGAAAGCCCTTGAACTCAGGCTCGCAAGCTTTTTCTATCTCCGCTTCTATCCTTCTCCTTATCTCGTATGATTCTTCGCCATATATGCGCTCTATCTCGAGAACATCAATTCCACTCCTTCGCAAAGTTCCGATAACTTCTACTGCGTCGTCCACTTGGGCTTCGAAATCGTCAAATACTGTGCAGTTCACACTTCCGCTTCCGTCTGTGATCGTCAAAACCCTCGCAATTGCGGTCTCCTTAACATGTGTAACAATGCCACGAACCTTGAAAACTCTTCCAGGAGTCTTTGGTAAAGCTGAGATTGGAATCACATCGATGTCCTTTGATTTCTCCACAACAACGTAATTCTCGCTTTCCGCGATTGCAAGGTCGATCTCGCCATTGACACCAACGCTCGTGACCTTTACAACGATCTCATCTCCCTCTTTTATCGCGGGAGGTTTTCTTAAAAGTCCCCTTAGTCTCTTGTTTAAGTTTACGAACGCCCCTATGTCGGTGATCGAAGTTACGGTCCCCAGGTATAGTCTTCCTATCCTTACATCTTCAATTCCACAACTGTTTCTTAACCTGAAAACGTGTGGTTTTTTTCTGCATTCAACGCAAAGCTCTTGATCTGTTTCTCTACCACAAATTTGACATCTTCGAATTCTTCCTTTTCCCCCACAACTCTTGCAAGCTTCAAATACTTTAACGAAACCTTTTCCTTCACAAGCCCCGCAGATACCCTTCATGAAGAGCTTGATTTTTTCATCGTTCAGATTTACCATCTTTGGGTCAAAGCTCCTCGCTTTCCCAGTTCCGCCACAAGTTTCACACTTTTTTTCAATCTCGAGAAACCCTTTTCCACTGCACTTTTGACAGAGCATGGGTTAAGTTTTACCCCTTGGATAATATCTTTTATCGCTTGAAGCCCTTACCTATGAAGTAGATCTCGGCACTACTTTTCCTTGAAGCCTTTGGGCTGTGGAACTTCTTGAATGCGAAGCACGGCTTTAATTCGTTGTAGAAGTTCTGAATCTCTTCTCCTTGGAAAACTTTAACTAAAAAGTTTCCACCGTTGCGTAACACTGCCTTTGCGATCCCAAAGCTCGCCCGTGCTAAGTCTATGGAGCGAAGATGGTCGATCGTCCAGATCCCGGTTATCTTTGGCGATGCATCGCTCATGACAACATCGTAGCTCTCGCTTATGTCGAGCAAAACCTCGATGATGTTCTCGTCCGTGATGTCGCCTTGAACAAACGTTACACCCTCGAGCTTTTCCATCGGATTTATGTCAACCGCAACGACAAAGGCGCCAAGTTCTACTGCAACTTGACTCCACCCTCCTGGCGTTGCTCCGAGGTCGAGAACTACGTCTCCTTTTCTGATCAGCCTAAACTCCTTGTTCATCTGCAAGAGCTTGAACGCAGCTCTACTTCTGTAGCCTTTTTTCTTCGCTTCCCAGTAGTAGTGATCTCTCTTGTCCCTCATAGCACCTTCACGTATACTCTTCTCGTCCTCGGACCATCGAATTCGACAAAGAGAACGCGTTGCCAAGTTCCGAGTTGTAGCTTGCCATCTTTAAAAGGAACTATTACGGAATTTCCAAGTAATGAAGCTTTTATGTGCGCATCCGCGTTGTCATCGATCTCGTTGTGCTTGTAACTGTAGTTTCTCGGCACGATCTTCTCGAGCGTGGATACGATGTCCTCGAGCAGTCTGCTTTCCGCTTCGTTTAAGATAATGGAAGCGGTTGTATGAGGTGTGAAAACGATCGCAACTCCTTCACCTTCGAGCAACTTTTCTACATCCGCAGTTATATCAAGGATCTCTGCTCTATGCCTCGTTTTTACCTCGATCGATTTCATCCGACCTCTTTTTCGATAGCTTTCTATTTATCCTTTTCTCACAGTGACGATTGCGCACGAACCAAAGCTTAGATTTCAGTCTTGCAATTACATAAAGAAAATTTCAACTTAGAAAAAAGAAATTCCATTATTACAGAAAAACTATTTATATTTGCCATCAAAGCTATCTCTGCCAAGAGGTGAGGGTATGGGAGTTGGAGTTAAGTTTGGGAGAAACGAAAAGGGATTTACAGGGCTTGAAGCGGCGATAGTGTTGATAGCGTTCGTAGTCGTAGCAGCGGTTTTCAGCTACGTTATGCTCGGAGCTGGTTTCTACACAACGCAGAAGTCAAAGCAAGTCGTTGACACTGGAGTTAAGCAAGCGAGCAGTAGCTTAACGCTCGACGGACAATACATCTACCTGAACTGCACAGATGAAGCAGGTGGTGAGACTGGTTCCGATGGAAAAGTGGGTCAGATATACTTCTACGTAACACAAACCGCTGGTGGAAGCCCAGTGGATCTGAACAAAACGTCTATCACGATAATCTCAGCAAGTGGTTTCAAACAACTGTTCTACAACGAAACCAATACCAGCGCATGGTGGTATGAGTCCATAGTCGGAGATGGTGACAACGTCGTGGAGATGAACGAGAAATACAAGATAACGCTAAACGTAACCAACTCTGATTGGAGCGGAATTGGCGATTTGAAACCGAACGATGTGATAACAATTGAGGTCCGACCACCCATTGGTGCACCGCTCTCGATAACGAAGCAATTGCCACCGAGCTTCGTTAACGTGACTTACGTGTGAGGTGATGCAAATGAGGTTCCTCAGAAATGAGAAGGGTTTTACGGGTCTTGAAGCTGCAATCGTGCTCATAGCCTTCGTGACAGTAGCTGCGGTATTCAGCTACATCTTGCTTGGCGCAGGCTTCTTTGCGACGCAGAAGAGTCAAGAGGTTGTGCACACTGGAGTTAAGCAAGCCACGAGCTCGATGGAGTTGGTTGGCGCTGTCGTTGCAACTGGAAACACTAGTGCGGGTAATATAACAAACGTAACGTTCACGCTACAGCTCGCAGCAGGTGGACAGCCAATAGATTTGAACAAGACACTTATAACTGTGCTCGTGCCAGCAGATGGTAAGTTCGCAGAGCTGGCGTATGAGAAGAACAGTAGCACTCTAGATAAAGCAAAGGAATACTACGTGCGCTGGGTCTACTCATTGCAAGGAAGTAATCCCGACGATTACTTAGAGGAATACGAGAAGGCGGAGATAACAATCTATCTCTCAGATGCTGACTTTGACATCAATCCAAACGACAACTTCGTTATCGAAGTAAAGCCTCCGATTGGAGCGACTTATCCGATAGAACTCAAGGCTCCGCCGAGCATAGACAAAGTGATGGTGCTACTCCGTTAAAATTAAAAATTTTTTTATTTTTTTAAGGTGATAACGATGGCTGACGTGGATCAAGCGGTTGTAGACGAAATTCTTGCGAAGGCAGAGGAGGACACAGAGGAAGGTAGACTCGAAAAGCTCGAGAGAGAGGTTGAGACGCTGAAGGGTTCTATTAAGAGATTGCTTTTGGACATCAGAGAAACGATGAACAAACTCGAAAACCCTTTTGTAAACCTACAAAGCCTTGCAGAGTCTAACATAGTTCCACAGAGCGCTCCGCAGATTCAAATCATCCCCACAAAGGTGCGTGAAGAAAGTGAAGAGGAGAAGGTTGAGGAAAAGGAGGAAGGGGAGAGAAAGGAACTGGAACTGAAAGAGAAACCGATCGAAACAAAAGAAGAGCCAAAGCAAGCAATAAAAGAAGCCAAAACCGCTTTTAAAGATTTGGAAAAGGAAAGCTCGAGAGCAGAAGTAGAGGTCCCAAGAGCTCAGCTTGCCCGAGATGAAAAGTTGATTGCAGGAAGAGTGGACTTCATGACCTTGTATAGGCTAATGGAGTGGGTCAACGGAATGGTGTCAAGAAAGAGCTACGAGGCTTTCAGGCTCGCACTCGAGCTTTTTGAAGCAACGGGATACATAAGGGCTGAAACAAAAGATCTCTTGATGAAACTCGCGGAAATATCAAAGCTCAATGGAGCGAAAGAACTGTTGATAGAGTTATACAAGCTAAACAAGGCTCTTAAACCAGAGGATAAGTCGCTCGACTCCGATTTGCTTGCACTGCTTTTGGAGACGAGGTAGTTGATGAGGGAAAGTAATGGCGAAGGAGGTGGTGACGACATCAATCCTGATGATCGCGGCTGTTGTAGCGGTTACTGTGGCAATTACTGTGATGATGCCCGCGGTTCGTGACTTGGCGCACACATACACTTCTGTTTCTGGAAAGCTGAACGATAGGATTGAGACCGACGCAGAAATCATATTCGTAAGAACTTCAGAGTTTGATGGAAAAACGATCGTTGATCTGTGGATAAAGAACCTCGGTAAATCGCTAAACTTGGACTTAATCCGTAGGGGGGACATTTTCATCTATTCCGAAAACTCTTATTGGCACATAACAAATTTTGCGGTTTCAATAGAGAACGGTGACGGCGACATTTATTGGGAGCGCGGAGAAACTCTTAGAATAAGCTTTGAAGTGAACGAAACTCTGAGCGGTGATTTCACGGTCACCTATGTGTTCTACAACGGTGTGAAGATCAGCGACGTGTTCTCGAGGTGATAATATGGGCTTCGATTCAGCTGCAGTTGCGATCATGATCTCCGCAGTTGTTCTCGCGGTTGGCTATGTGCTAATCGTTGGGAATAGCATCCTCACAGAGCAGGCAATAGAGGGCTATAGAGATTTGACCCATTCCGCTGTCAAGCGTCTGCAGTCAAACATCGAAATAATATCGGTGAACTACAGCAATGGAAAGATTACCGCGCTCATAAAGAACATCGGTGCGACTAAGTTCGAGAACTTCGAAAGCTTTGATGCGATTGTCTACGGAGAAGGCTTCGTATCCGATTATTTGCGTGGGAACTTCGTGATAACGAACGAACTGATAAATCCCGGAATCTTTGATCCACAAGAAGTTGCGAGATTCGAATCCGAGTTGAGTCTTGCAAGTGGAAACTATACGCTTCTGATTTGCACCCCAAACGCGATTTGTGATAGTTTTGGTTTCTCGATTGGAGGTGGTTGATTTGGTAAAAAGCATATCCGAAATCGAGGAGGAAAAGAAGAGGAACATACTGTCGAGCGGGAACGATGAGATAGATAAGAGACTTGGTGGTGGAATTCCGCTCGGCACTTTGACTTTGATCGAGGGTGAAAACGATACAGGAAAAAGCGTTTTGTGTCAGCAGTTTACATACGGCGGATTGCTTCAAGGGCATAGAATAGCTTACTACACAACGGAGAATACGATAAAAAGTCTTCTGAACCAACTCGAATCGTTGAGCCTCGACGTCTCGGATTTCTATGCTTGGGGCTACCTTAGAATTTTTCCAGTCCATCTTGAAGGAGTTGAATGGCGCCCAGAACAGATGAAGAGCATTCTCAATCTTGTTGCAAACCACATAAAGACGATTAGAGAGAACGTCGCGATAATCGATTCGCTTACGATGTTCACAGCTTATAGCACCGAAGACGATGTGCTCGAGTTTCTCACGAGGTTAAAGAACTTCTGCGACAATGGTAAAACGATTCTCATCACGCTACATCAGCACGCCTTCAAAGAAGATACACTCGTCCGCATTCGCAGTGCATGCGACTGCCATCTCTTCCTGAGAAAAGAGCAGGTTGGAGATCGCTATGTAAGCGTTCTTGAGGTCTCTAAGGTGAGAGGAGCTAAGAAAACTACAGGAAACCTCGTGAGCTTCGAAGTGCATCCAGGGTTTGGGCTGAAGATAATACCCATCTCGGAGGCGAGAGCTTAGAAAGTTTTATGTGTTCATTACTACAATAATTATAAGGGGGAGGATGTGATGGTGAGCAAATTGGAATCGTTGAAGCCCAAGGGGATGAAACAAGGGGTTGTTGCAAACTTCCCATTTACTCCAAGGGAGAGCGAAGAGCATGGACATGACGATCTCAAAAACTGTGGAATATACCGCCTTCTCCCAGATGATATGAAGAAAGAGGTTGAGAAGAACCTTCACTTGCTCGAATACATCCACATCCTCCCTCTTGACAAGATTGGAATCCCCAAGCTTGTGCCCAAGCTGGACAGAAAGAAACACGGGGAGCTTGAGAATCCAAATCTAATCTATCCTGCGGACGAGCAGATCTACATCCACATTTATCCAGATAGAAACGATGTCCGCAACTTCTACATACCAATTGAGCCAACGTTGTTAACCGGAGTTGAAGGACTGCTGAAAGAGGTTGAAATAAGGCTTGTGGATTACATCACGGGCATCGATTTCGATCCGATGGATGTGGAGGAGAAAAAGAAAATTCTACGTGAGGCGTTGCAAAAGATCTGTGAAATCAGAGATAAGAGCTTCGTTAGTGATGTAAAGGCAGAAGTGAAACTTGCGCCAAATTTAAAGAGTAAGTTAAATTTTAATCTCAAAAAAAGCGATTTGAAGAAGCTCAAGGTTACGGAACAGCAATACAAAGCGTTGGAATACGCACTCATAAGGGACAAGGTGGGTCTCGGAATCCTTGAACCTTACATCCGAGACAAATACATCGAAGACATCTCGTGCAGTGGTCTTGGGCCAATTTTTATAGAGCACAAGATATTCAAAGGGCTAAAGAGCGTTATAGAATTTCGTGAAGAAGAGGCGTTGAACAAGTTCGTCCTCCGCTTGGCGGAAAGAGTTGGAAAGCCTGTGACCTACAAGGATCCGATCGTCGATGCAACGTTACCAGATGGAAGCAGAATAAACATAGTCTATGGAAACGACATAAGTAAGAATGGAAGCAATTTCACGATCAGAAAGTTCAACGAAACGCCTTTCAGCGTTCTCCAGCTAATAGAGTTTGGTAGCCTTGACTACATGATCGCAGGTTATCTCTGGCTTTTGATAAGCGAGGGTATGAGCGGATTCATCTGCGGTGAGACTGCAAGTGGAAAAACCACACTTTTGAACTCGATCACCGCATTCATACGTCCAGAAGCGAAGATCGTTTCTATCGAAGACACTCCAGAGCTTCAAGTTCCTCACAAAAACTGGACGAGGGAAGTTACGAGAGGAACGACGAGGGGTGGAAAAATCGGCGAAGGGAGTGGTAGCGATGTTACGATGTTCGATCTACTCAAGGCTGCGTTGAGACAAAGACCGAACTACATACTCGTCGGCGAAATTAGAGGAGTTGAGGGCAACATAGCCTTCCAAGCCATGCAAACCGGACATCCGGTGATGTCGACTTTCCACGCTGCGACTGTTGAAAAGTTGATCCAAAGGCTTACGACTGAACCAATAAGCGTTCCAAAGACTTTCATCGACAACCTAAACTTCGTAGTAATACAAAGTGCAGTCCGTCGTCCAGATGGGAAGCTCGTGAGGCGTGTGCTGAGCGTCGCTGAGATCGTTGGTTACAACCCACAGAAAGGTGGTGTTAGCTTCATAGAGGTATTTCAGTGGGATCCAGTTACTGACAAGCACATTTTCACAGGCTTTGGAACTTCTTACCTGCTTGAGATGAAGATAGCAACTCGCCTTGGGATTCCACCGAACAAAAAGAAGTTGATCTACGAAGAAGTCGAGAAAAGGGCAAAAATCTTGAAGAAGCTCCATGAACAAGGAATCGTGGACTTCTACGAATTCTTCAAGGCGATATCGAAGATAACGAAGAGTGGTATGCTCTCGATAAAGGTGTAGTATGTTCGAGACAAAGGAGATTCCGAGGCTTAAGCTAAGGACTTCCTTCAAGATACCGTTTGTCGAGAAACTCAAGAAGGTCAGGGAAAACTTACTTGTGGACAACGACCTTCTCTTCCTACTCACATACATGGCTTCTCTATCGACCGCGCATCTCAGTAGAGACAAGATATTCACAATGGCATCAGAGACGAAGTATTCTCCGTCGAGATTCTTCGCTATGGTTCGAGATCTTGCGCAAAAATGGCACTACGACTATGCAACTGCTTGTGAACTTGTGGCAGAGAAGATAAAAGCTGAAAGGGTAAAAAAGCTATTCAACAGACTTGCAAACGCGATATCCGCTGGAGAACCAGATAGAGAGTTCTTGGAAAGAGAATGGAAGGCTTTCAAAACAATCAGAAAAGACGAATACGACCGAAACCTTGAAAGCCTTAGAAAGTGGAGCGACGCATATACTTCTTTGCTCGTCTCAGCATCTCTGATCTCAGTGGTTGTTTTGCTATCCGTTGTTATTTACAGCGTTGGCGATCCTGGGTCTACGCTCATAGCTTCCGCGTTCGGAAACTTCGTTATCTGTCTTTTTGGAGTCTTTATGCTCTTCAAGGCAGTTCCAAAGGATAAGAAAATCCACGATTTGAGGATAAAGTCAAGAGAGCAGTCTATCGCTTCAAAGCTCCTAATCCCAATGCTCGTGGTAGGCGGAATGCTTTTCCTATTCCTTGGGTTGATTCCACTCATACTTGGAAACTACGACTTCGCTGGTTACGGTTTCTTAGCCTTGGGGCTTGCGATGCTTCCAATTGGTATTATATCAAAGATCGATGATAAAAAAGTGAGCAAAAGAGACGAAGCATTCACGAGCTTCATAAGGAGCCTCGGAGCTATCAAAGGTGGTGCAGGAGTATCAATTGCAGAGGCGATAAGGAGGATAGACCAAAAGAACCTTGGAGAGCTCAAAGAGCTTGCAATGGAACTGCAGAGAAGGCTTTCCTTAGGGCTCGATCCAAAGCTTTGCTGGGAACGCTTCATCGGGGAGAGTGGTAGCTACCTGATCGAAAAGCTAACACCAATCTTCATCGATGCAATTGATCTCGGCGGCGATGCAGATGCGGTTGGAGAGATCGTGAGCTCTTCAAACCTTGAAATGGTTCTTCTAAGGCTTAAGCGAGACCTAATAGCTTCTGGCTTTGTGAACCTAATAATTCCGCTTCACGTTGCCATGGTTTCGCTCACACTTTTCATAGAGCAGATTTTGACTATATTTACGCACTACATATCAATGCTCTTCGGAACCCAGGTTGGAAGCACCGGCGATGTTTTTAGAAACGTTCCCCTGCAAGGAGTAAACTTGGGCATATTTGCTGGGATTCCAGTGGAGCTTTTGGCTCAATACACGTTCTTCGTAGTTCTGTCGATAACCATTGCAAACTTCTTGGCTTCAAACATCGTTAAAGGCGGGGGGAAGTTCCTGTACGCTTATTATGCATCTGTGTTATTTATACTTTCTGGTATATTAATGCTCGTCATTCCGCCAATCGTTAGATGGGCGTTCACGTTGCCGAGCTTTGTTGAGGTTCTCCTGGGGGTGATTAAATATGTTTGAGATTCCCTATGAACTTGTGTTTGGAATCGTTGTTGTGGTAGTGGTGCTAATCCTGAACTTTGGTCCAAGGGGAAAAATCAAGGTGAATCTAAAGGCTCCAAGATTTGACTTCTCACGTAAGAAGGTGGCAAAGAAGCTGGAGGAAATAGACAAAAAGCTTGAAGAAGTCGTTTCTGCGACCACTTTGCCTAATGAGAAGATCGTGAAGCTTGAAGATGCAACAAAAGAGGTTGCGAAAAAATTTGAAGTCAAAGGAGACTTGCTTTCTGAGATGCAGACTGCAAACAATATCGAGGAAAGAAAGGGAGGGGCGCCTGAACTTTCGCCTGAAGTTCCGTTACCGAACGTTGATATTGGAGATTTGGAGAAATCTGCAATAGAAAATGAGGTAAAGTTGGAGGAAGAGAGTATGATCGCTCCTGAGGTCGAGAAAAAAGAAAAGATCGAGTTTGAGGAATCCGATAAGTTGCTCGAGGACATTGCGAAAGAGGTTGAGAAAAGAGAGGAGGAAACGATAGACTTGCTGAGGGATCTGAAGGGACAGAAGTTCAGCGTTAAAGAGCTTGAAAAGGAGCTTTCAGAGATCCTAAGTATAGCAAAGAGGTTGGCAAAATGAGCTCTTTGCTGTTAACAGCATTCTCGATCGCTTGTTACATCTGGCTCTTTGAATCGAAGGAAAAGATCTTAAATTTTTTGATCGATGAGCTCATTCAGCTTGAGGACTGCAGAGCGGTGATAGTAATCGACGAAGACGCTGAATACTATAAAATAAAGGATGAGCGAGTTATCAACTGCGAATTCCTGAAATACCAACCAAAGAGTTTTTGCTTCGTTGAAAGGGAAAAAATGATCTCTGCACCAATAACTCCTGGGTCCGCGATTTACGTTTTTCTAAACGATTGTGATGAAGAGAAGCTCCAGATTTTCCAAGACTTATTCCAAGTGGTAAGGTTAGCCTGTGAAAACATGGAGTTCAGAAAGAGGAAGGAAGAGATAATTTTGGTTTTGAAGAGAAGTTTAGAGCATTTCCAATTTCTTGCAGACAAGCTGAGAAACCCACTTGCGGTGATATTCGGTGCGTTAGAGATAAAAGAAGAGCTGGGTGTAGATAAAGCTTGGGCTTTGGTTGAGAACGGAGCGGAAAGGATAAAGGATATTCTCGATAAGCTCTCAGAGCACGAGGCGAGGGTCAGAGAGATTTCGAAGTTCATCTTTTGAGCAAAATAGCGCAAATCGACGCGGTAAAAAGTGCTGAGTAGAAGAGTAGGACGTAGTCTGTTATATCAAAAAGCGACAGAAATCGATGGGTCAGCATAACGGAAGAGAACACGGCAACTGCAACAAGACTAAGCTTATCTCTCTCCATGAAGACACGTTTTTTTCGAGGATAAAAAGAATTCTACTCTTCGTGAAATTCGAAAAGTGTAAGCAGTAAATTTTAGATAGAATATAATAATTTATTTCAAATTAATTATCTATAAATAATTGCTCAAAAAACTATTCTTATGGGAAGGGCAAAGACCATAGCAATCTTTACCGTGATCGCAATCTTTGCAATCTTGACGCAGTTGATTGGCGTTGAAAAAATTGGAAAAGTGGAGGAGGCAGAGATAAAGAGCTTCAGCTCTCCAGAAGAGTTCAGGGATTACGTAAGCAAGGGTTACTACTTCAGCGCAGGGATTTTTGGTCAAGTTCGAACTCTCTCACCGAGTTTTCAAGAAAAGTTGCCGAGTGCTGAAGTTACGATAAAGGATGCTGAAATTGAAAGATTTTCGACCACAAATGTTCAAGTTTTTGGCATCGACGAGCCAGACATCGTTAAGACGGATGGAGAGAAAATATATGTGTCAAGATTTAAATTGCCACCTACAATAAAAATTCTACCACCCTATCCCTATTACTCGAAGACATTAGTTTTGAAAGCCTTTCCACCAGAGGAAATCGAAAAATTGGCGGAGTTGGATTTTGGGGGAGATCTATTGCTTTACTCCAACACCTTAATTCTATTGAGCGGTAATAATCTTAGAGGATTTGACACTAAAAACTTTGAAGAGGTCTACAGCGTTGAACTCAACGGAAGTCTCGTGACTGCGAGGATATACGATGGGAAGATCTATGCGTTAATTTCGCAGTATCCTGAGAATTGTCCAATAATTCCGGTAAGAGTCAATGGGAAGGATTTCGTCGTTGAATGCGGTAACATCTATCATCCGATTAAGCCAATCCCGGTTGAAACCGTATACACAGCTTTGAAGATAGATGCAAAAGCTGGAAAGGTTGAAAAAGCAATTTCTTTTGTTGGAAACCCGTACTCTGTGGTTTACATGTCGAAAAATGCAATTTACGTGACTTATTACTCGCAGAAACCTTATTCAGAAGTTTTTATCAAATTTGCCCATGAAAATAGGGAAATGTTTCCAGATTGGTTCGTTCAAAGGCTGAAAAAGATCTCAGACTACGATATAAGCGAGCAGGCGAAGCAAGTAGAGATCTGGGATTTGATAAGAAAATTGACTTTGACGATGAAGCCTGAAGAAAGGGTCGTTTTCGAGAATGAGCTCTACAATAGGCTCAACAAGTTCATAGAGAAAAACGCACGAGAAATCGAGAAAACAAAGATATGGAAGATTTCGACCGAAATGGAGATCGTTGCAAACGGTGAAATCCCCGGAAGGCTCTTGAACCAGTTTTCGATGGATGAACATAGAGAAAAGCTCAGAGTTGCGGTAACCGTTGGAAACGCGAACGATCTATACGTTCTTGACTCCAATTTAAGAATTGTGGGCTCTCTGAAGGGCTTCGGAGAAACAGAGAGAATCTTTGGTGTTAGATTCATCGGTGAAAAAGGTTACGTTGTGACATTTAGACAAATAGATCCGTTTTTCGTAATCGATCTAAGAGACCCCACGAAGCCCGAAATAGCGGGAGAACTTAAGATTCCCGGTTATTCTTCGTATCTCCATCCCATAGGGGAAAATCTGGTTCTTGGCATAGGTATGGAGGACGGAAACGTGAAGATATCGCTCTTTGATGTCAGCGATCCGAGAAAACCGAAGGAGTTGGACAAGTTCATACTTAAGGAGCATTGGAGCGAGGTCATCAACAACCATCGTGCCTTTCTAATTGATGAGAAACACGGGATCTTTTTCCTTCCCGCGAGCAAGGGATACGTTTTCTCATACAAGCCAGAGCTTAAGCTGATCAAGGCGACGGAAACTGGATATAGAGCGATCTTCATAAACGACTATCTATACATAATTGGTGAAAAAATCTTTGTTTTCGACGAAAACACGTGGGAAAAAGTCGTGGAGTTCAAAATTCAGTGATCACCTCACACAACTCTTTATTTCCACTTCTATCACGTTACCTCTCGGTTTCACCTCTTTGAAGATCTGCCCTTCGAATCTGTAGACTTCTGCCCCTGTTAACCAGCAATCCGGCGAAAGTCCGGCTTTCATGCAAGTTTGGCTCAAAAACTCTTCCGCATCAAAACCAAACTCAACAGCGACTTGAGGCAATAGAAGACCTGAGAAAAGACCTTTTTTAATCAACAAACCATGTCGTCCAATTTCTATGGATTTAGGCAAATCCTTCGGACTTGCGTTTATTCTCTCAGGCTCAGTTAAGATCGTGACCTCTACTTCGATTTCATCCATCTCAGACAATCTCACGGGCTCAAACCTTGGATCATCGACAGCAGCAGATATTGCGGATTCTATGATCGCCTCTCCAAGCCTCTTTATTGGATAGGGGAAGCCTATACATCCCCTTAGATCACCATGCTTAATCAAAGTCGTAAAAACTCCTCTTTTTTGAGAAAAAACCCCCTCAAATTCCTCTTTCGTTACTTTCCTCGTTTTCAAGTATTCTTCAATCGCCCTCCTCGCGAGTTTAACCGCCTTCGTCCCCTCTTCAAGGCTGAGTCTCATATGAAGAGTGAGCATCATAAATTAATATTGGTGTTGTGACCACATTGACCAAAAACATTATATAAGACCCAAGCGAAAAGTTTATATACTTTTACGAAAAACTTATATACTGCATGAAGCTCGTCGCGCTTGGAAAGCCGGAGAAGGTTTCAAGGTCAGGGTTGCTTTTAATTTCAGTATCTCCTACAGAGATCCCAAATATTGGGGAAAAAGTCGTTACAAGAAAAATGGAGAAAGTTGGCGTCGTTGTAGACGTCATCGGTCCTGTGGTGTCACCATACGTTCTCGTTAAGCCGGATGAGGTTGTTTATGAGGATTTGTTTGTGGTGAGGGAGCATGGTAGAGGTAGAAAGAGTTCGAGAAAAGGAGAAGGAAGTAGAAAAGGAAGTAGAAAGAAAGGAGATTGAGAGAGAAGAAGACATAGAAGTCTGCCCAGAGTGTGGAAGTCCGAGACTCGTTAGGGATTATAGGCGTGGTGAGTTCATCTGCCAAGATTGTGGACTTGTTATCGAAGATCAATACATAGACTCTGGACCAGAGTGGAGGGCGTTTGACAGCGAGCAAAGAGACAAAAGAGCGAGGGTTGGCGCCCCGGTTACTTTCACGATCCACGACAAAGGTCTTTCAACGATAATAGATTGGAGCAACAAGGATTACTATGGGAAAGCGATTTCGGTGAGAAATAGGGCACAGTTGTTCAGACTAAGGAAGTGGCAACGCAGAATAAGGATCAGCAACGCTACGGAGAGAAACCTCGCTTTTGCACTGAGCGAGCTCGACAGAATGGCTTCAGCCCTTGGATTGCCGAAGAGCGTTAGAGAAGCGGCTTCGGTGATATACAGGAAGGCGGTTGAAAAGAACTTGATACGCGGAAGAAGCATTGAAGGCGTTGTTGCGGCAGCGCTATACTGTGCTTGCAGACAAGCTGGAGTGCCAAGGACTCTCGAAGAGATAGCGGTTTACTCAAGGGTTGACAGAAAGGAGATCGGAAGGACGTATCGCTTCATAACGAGAGAGTTGGGGATTAAGCTAATGCCAACAAGTCCAGCGGATTACGTTTCAAGATTTTGCGCTGCGCTGAATCTAAGTGGAGACGTTCAAAGAAAGGCAATTGAAATAATAAAGAAGGCTGAAGAGAGAGAGCTTACCAGTGGTCGTGGACCTACTGGGGTTGCTGCAGCTGCGATTTACGTGGCATCGATTCTCCTTGGAGAGAGAAGGACTCAGAGAGAGGTCGCAGAAGTTGCTGGAGTTACGGAGGTTACGATAAGGAACCGATACAAGGAGTTGGCTGAAAGACTTGGTATAGAAATAATATTATAAAATTTTTTAACTTTTCAGAAGCTCTTCGAGCTTTTCTCTGTTGAATCCCAGAACCCACTTGTCCCCCTTGACGATCAAGGGAACCGAGTAACTCTTGGATATGCTGTGGATTTTCTCTATAACCCTTTTTCTCTCCTCGCCATCCAATCTGTCAACCCAAATCACTTCGAAGTCCGCTTTCGAAGATTGCAAAAACTCGATAGCTCTTTTGCAGTGTGGGCAAGTCGTTAAACCATACACCGTAATCTGCGCCATGTAATGCTTTTATGTGGAATTATTTAAACGTTTCTCGGATTTGCTACACCCAAAAATCGATCTCTATGCAAAAAATTTAATCGAAAGTTCTGCCTTCAAGCGACGGATCGTGTCCTGGGATTATTCGAGATTTTTTCGCCAAGTTCGTTGCCTTATAACAGCTTTCAAACCAATCTTCGAGGGATACGTAGAGCCCAATCGGGAAAAATGGCGATTTTTGCGCTGGAATAACGGCTTTTCCGTGCTCGTTCTCAATTAGTATGTCTTGTCTCGGTGGGAACACGTTCATGTAGGAGTAGAAGTGATCCGAAGCCATCAGGTATTCTCCGCTCTTCGTTTTAACAACGATCCCCTGTAGCCCAGGTGTGTGCCCGGGCAGAGTTACGAGTTTCAAACCATTCGCTATCTCCAAATCACCTTTTACGAGGCAGAAATCCATGCTTTCGATCTTTTCAAGATACTTCTGGACATATAGGTCCCGTAGGGCTGGTAATGGGTTCATAGCAAACTCCCATTCTCTCTTCTGCACGTAAATCCTTGCGTTGTGGAAAAGATGCGCGTTTGCGCAGTGATCAAAGTGCAAGTGCGTGATGATGAGTTTTTCAACTTCTTCTGGTCTAACCTTTTCTTGTTCAAGCGCTCTTATAACGCCCTTCTCACCACCACCTTCTACTGGATAAATCGCTTCTTCCGCAACTCCTGCGTCGACGACTATCTTTTCCTCAGCTTCTATCAGCCAAATGTAAACTGGTCCAGACGCTACGTATTCTGAGCTTCCAAAGAAGAACACAACGTTTAAAGGAACCCTTATCTTAGCCTGAACCAACGGCTTAATCCGCATAAGAATTGTAAATGCTGATCATATATATTCGTTTTGATCTCTACCTCGACCCTAAAACGGATACGAGGACAAAATTTATATTTGAAGAGTCAAAAGGATTTACGGGGGATCTTAATGAAAGTGCTTGCGAGAAGTCTTTCAAGAAAAACCGTAGTCTTAACCGACGGAACCGTAGTGGGTGCGCTGTATAACATAACTGTGGACTTCAAAACTGGAGCTATCTTGAGCCTTGTGGTCAAACCGATCAATGAGATTCCCGAGTTTAGAAGGGAAGAGAACATGTACATAATCCCCTTCTCCTCCGTCACCGCGCTAAAGGATTACATAGTGGTCGACAAGGAGAAGTTGAGATCGTGAGGGACTACCTCTTTCCTCCAATAATCTTTCCACTATTTTTGATTCTCATCGTTCTCCCCTTGATCGTTCTCTTCCTCGTCTTCACGGAAACAGCGGTTTTCAAGCTTTTGTTTGGAGTTGAAAGCGATAAAGCGATGCTATTGCTTGCAATGATCGTAATTGGGAGTCTGATAAACGTTCCGCTGTTCGAAATGAAAGCATCAGAAGTGGTTCGGAGATACGAGGTCTTTGGCTTTATTTACACGGTTAGGAGCAAGAGGAAACTCATAGTTGCGGTGAACATAGGCGGTTGCGTTTTGCCGACGATTCTTGCCACGAAACTCCTATACGATATATTCGAATTCTTGCCAACTTCGATTCTAATAACAGCTTTTCTACTCTCCTCTCTCATAATCTTCGGCTTTGCAAAACCCGTTGCGGGAGTGGGGATCGTGGTTCCGATGGTAGTTCCACCGATAGTCGCGACTGTGGCGAGTTACATTGCGATCATCTTGGCTGACGCGCCGATCTTTCTACTACCCAAGCTATCGTTTAGCATTGGCATTCTCTCTGCGTTGTTCGGCGCAGATGTTTTGCATCTAAAAGATCTTGAAAAAATAGGCTACGGTGTTGTTAGCATCGGTGGCGCTGGAACCTTTGACGGAATCTTTCTAACCGGAATCTTTGCAGTCCTTTTCTCAGTGTTGCTCGTCTAAAAGGTCTCTTGTAGCTTTTCTAACAGCCATTTCGCTGTTGTATTTTGGCTTCCAACCCAAGTTCTTTAACTTTTCGATCGACAAGAGCATCACTGGAACGTCTCCAACCCATCCACGATCTCCACCGGTGAATTTAAACCTTGGATTCAAGTTCATCTCTTCGCAGACGATTTCTGCAATCCTCCTAACCTTTACTTGGTCTTCGCTTCCTATGTTGAAAATGTTCACAGATTCGCTTGCCTTCAAACCAGCAAACATGGCATCGACGCAATCTTCGATGTATATGTAGGACTTGTTCTGTTCTCCATTGCCAAGTATCTCGAGCTCTTGTGGTTTTGCCTTCAACTTTCTTATGAAGTCGTAGATCACGCCGTGGGTGCTCCTTTTTCCGATCACATTTGCAAATCTGTATATGTATGCCACAAATCCAAAGGTATGGCAGTAAGATTCGATCAAAGCCTCGCATGCGAGCTTTGATGCGCCGTAAACGCTTATTGGATGCATCGGATAATCTTCAGGGGTTGGGATAACCTTAGCCTCGCCATAGACAGTTGACGTGGAGGTGAAAATTATCCTCTTGACTCCGTTTTTCCTCATCGCTTCGAGCAATCTGAAAGTAGCGAGGACGTTGTTTCTGTATATCTCTTCCGGATTTTCAAATCCAACTCTGACGTCAGGATTTGCTGCGAGATGCCATACCTCGTCGACTTTTCTGAGCAATCCTGTTATATCTTCGTTTGCCAGATCTGCAAAAATAAACTCTGCTTTTTCATTCACAAACTCTTTTTTACCGCTCGAAAGGTTGTCAATAACTCTTACATCGTCCAAATCAACGAGCCTGTCGACGAGATGACTTCCTATGAACCCCGCGCCACCGGTTACGAGAATCATCAGCAAAGCTTTTATAGGTGGTAGATATACTTTTTCCCACTTTGGAGGTGAACGACGATGCTTCCAAACCAAATGGTGAAATCATTGCTCGGAAAGATGATCAGAGTTGAAATGAAAGGCGAAGAACACGAACTCGTTGGCAGATTGGAAGGTGTTGACGAATACATGAACCTCTTCCTCACGAACGCGATGGAATGCAAGGGAGATGAGAAAATAAGGAACCTCGGGGAGATAATCCTCAGGGGGAACAACGTGGTTCTTATAAGACCAGAATGACCGATTTTCAGCTTGTTGACACGAGAGAGGAGATACTGAAAATCCTTGAGGAGAAAGGAGAGATTCTGCAGAAGGATCTATGGAAAGAGTTGAAGATAGACAGCAGTAAGTGCTCAAGGATTCTTAGAAAGCTTGAAAAGGAGGGATTGATAAAAAGAGTGGAAGTGGTTGTCGACGGTGTCAAGACCTTCAAGATAGTTTCTTCTAAGTTCGAGGAAAAGAAGGCAGAAGAAGAAAAGCTCGATCTGAGAACTGTGATGAACCGAATAGAGCAGATTTCAAAGTTACCTCCATGCTACGGTTGTCTCGACGTTGATTGCGAAGCACAACGTTGCCTTAAGCTTGAGGTATGGTTTCTGAAGTTGTGCAAGATGGGATAGTGTTTTAAGTATGGAGTGCGTAACACAAGGTTGAAATGGAGGAGGTTAAGGAAATACTTGGCGGATTGGAATTCGAAGACACGAGTCAAATAAAAGTTCCAGAGAGGTTGATAGATCAAGTAATAGGGCAAGATCACGCAGTAGAAGCGATAAAGAAAGCTGCTGTTCAGAAAAGGCACGTGATGCTAATTGGTTCTCCAGGAACTGGTAAATCGATGTTGGCTAAGGCGATGGCAGAGCTTTTGCCTAAAGAAGAATTGGAAGACATACTCGTTTATCCAAATCCCCAAGATCCAAACCAACCGAAGATTAAACTCGTTCCTGCGGGAAAAGGCAAGGACATCGTTGAAGCTTACAAGCAAGAAGCTATGAAGAGAGCACAAGCAAGGAACTTCATGATATTCTCTCTTGTGCTCCTCGTCGTTCTTTACACGATAATAACGAATCCAGCAAACTTCATATGGGGCCTCATAGCTGCGATCCTCCTATTGATGGTCGCGAGGTACTTCATTCCAAGAGAAGAAAGAAACGTGCCAAAGCTTCTCGTGGATAATTCGGAGAGAAGAACTGCTCCGTTCGAAGATGCAACCGGAGCACATGCTGGAGCTTTGTTTGGCGACGTTCGTCACGATCCATTCCAAAGCGGTGGACTTGAAACACCCGCGCACGAAAGAGTTGAATCTGGAGCGATCCACAGAGCCCACAAGGGCGTGCTTTACATAGATGAGATAAACACGCTCACGATCGAATCCCAGCAGAAGCTCTTGACAGCGTTGCAGGATAAGAAGTTCCCGATAACTGGGCAAAGCGAGAGAAGCAGTGGAGCCATGGTTCGCACCGAGCCGGTGCCGTGTGATTTCATCCTCGTCGCAGCAGGAAACCTTGATGCACTGATGGGGATGCATCCTGCGTTGCGAAGCAGAATCGAAGGCTATGGCTACGAGATATACATGAACGACACGATGCCGGACACGATGGAGAACAGACAAAAGCTCGTTCGATTCGTAGCGCAAGAAGTCGTGAAGGACGGGAAGATCCCTCACTTCGACAAGTATGCGGTTGCAGAGATAATAAGGGAAGCGATGAGAAGAGCTGGAAGAAGAAATCACTTGACTCTAAGGTTGAGAGAACTTGGAGGATTGATAAGAACCGCTGGAGACATTGCAAAAAGCGAGGGATCAAACCTCGTTAGACTTGAGCATGTTTTGAAAGCGAAAAAGATAGCAAAAACGATAGAAGAACAGCTTGCGGACAAATACATCGAGAGGAGAAAGGATTACAGGCTTTTTATAACAGAAGGCTACGAAATCGGGAGAGTCAATGGGCTTGCGGTCATAGGCGAGTCCGCGGGGATAGTGTTGCCAATAATCGCAGAGGTTACGCCAGGGATGAGCAAGTCCGAAGGAAAAGTTATTGCAACTGGAAGGCTACAAGAGATAGCAAGAGAAGCGGTAATGAACGTTTCAGCGATCATAAAGAAAATCCTTGGCAAAGATACATCGAATTACGACGTTCACATCCAGTTTGTCGGAACTTACGAAGGTGTTGAAGGCGATTCTGCGAGCATAAGCATAGCAACCGCTGTGATTTCGGCAATCGAAGGAATTCCAGTTGACCAATCCATAGCGATGACCGGTAGCCTTTCCGTGCGTGGCGACGTTTTGCCCGTGGGTGGTGTTACCCAGAAGATCGAAGCTGCGATTCAAGCTGGGCTAAAGAAGGTGATAATCCCAAAGGGCAACATAGACGACGTTTTGCTCGACGCGGAGCACGAAGGAAAAATAGAGATAATAGCGGTCTCGAGAATTGAGGACGTCTTAGAACATGCGCTCGCAGATAGCGAAAAGAAAACGAAGCTAATTTCGAAGTTCAAAGAATACGCCTACGCCTTGGCGAGTTGATCAAACCACTTTTTCAGCATCAGAAACTGCTCGTGTGTGTTCACGATATCGCAGTCCATCGGACTCTTGAAGAAGAAGGCAAGCTCTTTCACAACCCCACCGATTTCTTTTTTCCTTGCAAGAAGTAGAAGTCTTGCGATGTCTAACACGAGTGGCGAGGCTACGATCGCATCTATCGCGTCCCAGATGAAGTAGAACTTCATTAGTTTCCCGAGAAAGCCCTTGAAGTGGATAAAATCGAAGGCAGTCTTGTTGTCGAAAAGGCTTGGGAAGAATTCGATTTCTGTGATGCTAAAGGGCGAGTAACCAAGGGCTTTCTCCAAGACCTTGTCTTTGCTCACTATCTTGCTCTCTCTGTTATCCTTCGCAGACAGAACTTTTCCATCGTAGTCGCCGAGGATGTTGTAGCTCATCCATCCAACGACCTCGAGATTTCTGTATGCGAACATTGGTGCAAGAGTTGTTTTCACCAAAGTCTCTCCGGTTTTCCCATCGTTTCCCGCGTGCGGAACGTTTTTCTCCCTTGCAAGCTCCTTGAGCGCTGGGATTGAAGAGCCCACGCTTGGTGTAAAGTTAGCATAGGGTAATTTGAGCTTCAAAGCTGAATACGCGTAAAGCATGCTCGCAGTTGCGAAATCTTTTGCATCTTTGTCGAGCATCTCTTCGAATCCCTCTAAGCTACCATGGTATTTTTCGCTGAACTTTGGAATCGGTTCGGTGGATGCAACGTTTACAACGACCGTCTCTTTGTCTGCGAACTCCTTCAGATCGTTCTCTATCCTTTCCACGATTTCTCTAAGGCTCAGACCTTCGTCTTCGAGGGTTTCTATTTTTCCAAGTTCTCTTATTCCAGACCCGCAGTTCAAAGCGGTTCCCTTTTTTGCAACAACCCTCTCCAAATCTGTCCTAACAGCATTTAGAATTTGAAATTCGAAGTGTCTGTTTTGCTCCCAGTGTTCTTGCAAAGCCACGAATGCATTCGGCAAACTCCTTATCTCATGTCCACCGAATTCGAAGTTAAAGGGAATCATCGCATCGATTTGTTTGAATGGCTCGAGCGCTGTTACAAGCCCAGTTTTTTCCACGATTCCCTTCTCTATCGCCTTCGCTCCCGCCATTGCAGTTGTTGAAACGATACCGTATGCGCCAATTAACCAGATTTTCATTTTCCCACCTCGAAATAGCTGTTTACATCTTCCAAAGCCTTCGCAATCAACTCGACAGTCCAATGAACATCGCTCAAATCCACGACCTCAACTGGGCTGTGGATGTATCTCGCGGGAACGCTAACGACACCAGCGGGAATACCTTCTTTCGTCAGGTTTATCGCGGTCGCATCTGTTGTGCCACCTTCCGCAACTTCAAGCTGGTAAGGTATTGCGTTTTTCTCCGCGGTTTCCCTCAACCAACGAAGAACCTTCTGCGAAACTATCAAACCACGACCGGATGCGTCGACGATCGTTATCACAGGTCCTTTGCCAAGAGATATGTCCATGTGAACACTCTCGCTCCCCGGAAAATCAGTTGAAACGCATGAATCGACCGCAATTGCGAGATCGGGTGATAAAGCGTATGCTGAGCACTTTGCACCCTTTAATCCAACCTCTTCCTGAACGGTAGCTACAAGGTGAACAGTTGCAGAGCTTTTGCACTTCTTAAAGCTCTCTATTGCAACCGCAACACCAATTCGGTTGTCAAAAGCTTTTCCAGTGATTCTGTTGTTCCCGAGCAACGCAACTTCTCTGTCGATAGCAATTGGTGTCCCAACGTTGATCCCAAGGTTCAAAACGTCTTCCTTGCTCTTGGCACCGACGTCGATGAACATATCGCTTATCTCAATCGCCTTCTTCCTCTCTTCATCCTTCATCACATGAGGTGGCTTGCAACCGACTACTCCGTAGACCTTCCTCTTCCCATAGAGCACGACTCTCTGTGCAAGAACTATTTGGGAGAACCAGCCCCCTATTGGGGTGAACCTTATGAAACCCTTTTCATCGATTTTTTTCACGACAAACCCGATCTCGTCCATATGTGCTGTCAGCATTACACTCTTTTCATCCCCGTTCTTCGTCGCTATTAAGTTTCCCAGCTTGTCCACCCTTATATCATCTGCATGTCCCTCTATCTCAGCTTTTATCAGATCCTTTACTTCATCTTCAAATCCACTTATGCCATGAGCGTTGCTGAGCCTCTTTATCAGCTCTAACATACCTTCACCTCGTTCTCTATTGCATGCCTTTTTGCAAGGTCTTCTTCCCTTAAATCTTTTCTCTCCATGATCTCAGCAACCGTTCCGTCGAGGAATATTAGCGCAGTAACTTCGAAAAGTGTCCCCATCGGAGCCAAGTCCCTAACTTCTCTACCGAATCTGTTTCTTAGGATTATCGAAAAGTCTGAAAGCTTTGAAAGCTTAGAGTTCTCCGCTGATGTGATTGCAACGACTTTTGCTCCAATCTCTTTGGCTTTTTTCGCAATTGCGACAACGTATCCAGTTTCTCCACTACCAGAGATTGCGATAAGCAAATCGCCGTCTTCGATTCTCGGCGTTGTTGTCTCACCTATGACGAAAGCCGTGTAGCCGAGGTGCATCAATCGCATGGCAAACGCCTTTGCCACGAGTCCACTCCTACCTATTCCTACCAAAAAGATTCTGTGAGCTTTTTCGATGAAACTTATGAACTTTTCGAGTTTATCGTGGTCTTTGATGTCCTGGATGCTTTCGGTTACCACGTTTAGGAACTCTTGCATAACAATGGTTTTCGGAAGGCTTAATAAGAATATCTAAAGTCCCTTGGCATGGAGATATTGCTAATTATTGCCATCTTCGTATCATTTTACGTTGCTTGGAACATAGGAGCAAATGATGCAGCGAACTCAATGGCTACTTCTTATGGTAGTAGAGCTCTAAGTCTAAGGCAAATAATACTTGTTTGCGCACTCCTTGAATTCTTAGGCGCATCACTCTATGGAAAAAACGTTGTGAAAACAATTGCGAAGGGAATAGTTCCAATAGAAGCTCTCGATCCGCACCTCGTTGTGTATGGCATGGTCGCAGCGCTGCTTTCTGCTGGATTGTGGATAACGATCGCAACTTATTTGCACCTCCCAATTTCCACAACTCACTCCATCGTAGGAGCGGTGCTTGGTTTTGGAATTGCTGCGGTTTCACAACGACATCTCGAAATATCAATGATAAAGTGGTCCGAAGTGTATAGGATTATGATGAGTTGGGCTATTTCGCCAATTATGGGTGCAGTTTTGGCTTTCACAATCTTTTACATGATAAGAATTCTCCTTTTTCGAAGATTCGATGCGGGAAGTGTCGAAAGGATTTTTAGATATCTACAGGTTTTCACCGCTTGCTATGTAGCGTTTGCGCACGGGAGCAACGACGTAGCAAACGCGGTTGCACCTTTGGCACCTATATTCGGTCTGACCGCCAAGGGTTACTACGAGATCCCAAGAGAAATACTGATGTTTGGCGGTCTTGGAATAGCAATTGGCGTTGCAACTTGGGGTTACCGAGTCATAAGGATGGTAGGAGAGAATATAACTCAGCTAACGTTCACCCGTGGCTTTTCGGCGGAGTTTGCAACCGCAACCACTGTTCTCTCCGCCTCAGCTCTCGGGCTTCCAATTTCTACTACCCACACCTTGGTTGGGAGTGTTATCGGCGTTGGCTTAGCAGGAGGGATTGCAAGCGTAAATCTGAAGGTTGTGCAAAAGATTATATTCTCATGGATACTTACAATGCCGATTACAATGTTCCTCAGCATAGGAATCTACACCGTGATGGTGGTATTTCTATGAGGTTCTTCAGATCAGTCGGCGAAATCTTCGGTTACTCTCCCTTCAAACCTCTCGTTGAGCATGCGATACTATGTGGAAGAGCAATTGGATTGCTTCAAAAGCAATTTGAAGCCTATAAAAAGTTAGATTTTGTTGCTGTAGAAAGGCTAAGGGATGAAATCGATGAGCTTGAAAGCAAAGCAGACGAGATTAAGCAGGAGATAAGGACGAAAGTTTCAAAATCCTTAATGCTTCCCGTAGACAGACACGACTTACTTGAGTTTTTGAAGGTTCAGGATGACATAATAAACAACTGCGAGCACGTTGGGCATATGCTTACCTTCAAAAAAATGAAGATAAAGGAGAGCATCTTAGCAGAGTTTGAAGTCTTATTGTCTAAAATAATGGAGTGCGCAAACGAATACGAGGCAATGATTGAGCATGTTCAGAAGTTAATCGAAACGTCTTTTGACAAGAGAGAAGTTGAAAAAGTTATTGAGCATGTAGAAGAAGTCGAAAGACTTGAGCACATTTGTGATTTGATCCAGATTGGATTACACACGATGCTTTTCAACTCCGAAGACTCACATCCACTTGAAGTGCATCTCATGGAAGCCTGGGTCGTTCACCTTGGTTACATAGCAAACGCAATTGCAAGAGCTGCGGATAGATTCCGTTTGATGATCTACGGTCGTTAGGGACTTTGGGTCGATCATTTTTAGAATTTTTTAAGGGATTTGTAAATGATCTCAAGGCGATTGCTTCCTGCGAGGTTACAAGTAAGACGCAGAATAGCCGAATAAAGCACTTAAGATGGCTCTAATATCAATAAAACCGCCCTTAGCATAGTTCGTTGCAGAAAAGAGCATACGAAAAAGTTATATCACGTTATGCTTCCCGAGCTGGGAGTATGAAGGCTGTGCTAATAATGGGCTCAAGAGCAGACATGAGCTTTGGCAAGGAAATCGCAGAAAAGTTGAAAAGTTTTGGAATTGAAAGCGATCTAAGAATAGCTTCGGCGCACAAAAGTCCTGAGCACGTTTTGAAGATAATAAAGGAATACGAGAACGAAGAGGTCGTTTTTGTAACGATTGCTGGGAGAAGCAACGCATTAAGTGGTTTCGTGGATGCGAACACAACGAAGCCTGTCATAGCTTCGCCA
>CALIUJ010000182.1 GCA_938048785.1 uncultured Archaeoglobaceae archaeon
GAAGCATGTCGCTTTAATAGGGAAGAAGGTTGTCGCCAGCGGAGATAGCGCTATAGAGGTCTACTGGAAAGCTAAGGAAAGGTTTCCGGATAAAAAACCCGTGCTCGCATACGTTCCAAGGGAAGAGACGCTGGTTTTGACGAAGAAATGAAGTTTCCCTACCAGAGGGAAAAATCAAGCTTATTCGGGGAAATCTACAGGCCTATTGCGGAGCTCGAGGTGGAAACCAGAGCCGGATGGATGACGCTCTTAGCCTATATAGACTCCGGGGCAGACATCAGCATTCTTCCTGCATCCTTTCTCAAAGCTTTTGGGGTCACGGTCGGGGAAGAAGAAATCTGGGAAGTAAGAGGTATCGGGGGAGCTAAGGTTCCAGTAATAATGAAAGATGTAAGGATGAAGGTGGGACAACAGGTTTTCGATTCGAAGATCGCCATAGCTCTCGTAGAAGACGTTCCATACATTCTCGGAAGAGAAGGAGTATTCGACAAGTTTGAAATCTGCTTCAGGCAGAAAGAGAAGATCGTAGAGTTTAAACCTACCGCATAAAAACAAACTATAGATCAAGCCTCTTCTTGGATTAAGTTTCGATAGCCACTCTAATAGTGTTTTAATAGGCCTAATATATAGGATGCATGATCCAGACGTAGTTATATTGTTATTTGCTTCTGGGAAATTTGTGTATACTGGTGCTGTTATCGAGAAGATGGTTTACGATGCGGCGGAGAAGCTTATGGCTGAACTCATTCAGAAAGGTCTTCTAATCAGATAATTAAAAGAGTTGACCAAGAATTGTATTTCAGAGGGAATAGGGCAGTTCTCATTTCGTTGTCTAAGATCTAAGATAGATATAATTTCCGAGTTTTTAGAAATCACGTCTTCTTTAGCTATTATTATTGCGTTTGTTCTTTTCGTCTTCAGGATGGTAGCTAGCCTTATTTTATTAATGTTAGGCATCTTGCTCTTGATTTTAAATATATATTTCGAAAGGAGAAATGCTCCAGTAAAAGTGAGTCGAGAAGCGATTAGTAGTAAAAATAATGGCAGAAAGCACGCTCTAGAGATTTAAGTTTTTGAAAGGCTTGTGAATACTTTTCAAGGAAAGCACTCAATTTATTTCATTCGGTACGGTCAAGCTCCATCGATGCAACGGTCTCGCGTAGCTGCGGAGGTGGCTGGTAAACTTCGGATGGTGTCATACTACCTACATCGTACGACGCATGAATTGATTCAGAAGCCTCCAGATTTCTCTAATGACGAGAATGGCTCTCCTTTTTGGACGGTTCTTTTCATCCCGCAAAATCTGTTGGATGAGCAACATTAGCGTTCTGTTCTTGAGAAGATATCCTCGCCCTACTATCTGTTCCTACAGATCTCCCCATTCGCTGGGATGCATGTACAGCAGGCCCATTTTCTCTCCATGTATGCGATAGACGATAAATGCTGATCTAACTAAATGCCGGTAGCTGTAACGCCCCAAATCCAAGATATAGTGATGTGTATTCAGGATTTTGGATTCTCCATCAGTAAGCTCGCTAAACCAGAAAACTGACAACCAGTTCCAGAGGCCAGCCATATCAATTACCTTCCGCCAATCTACATAGGCCCGTCTAATCACTTCTTCTAAGTATTTTGCCATCTCAAGCTTAATTCCTTTTTCTCCACTTCGATTAAGGGTTCAAATGGACGGGAATAAGGCTCCGAAAGGGGTTCGTCAATGGTTAGAGGAGGGAGTGTGTGAATTCTGAGGCTGCTTATGTATTCTCTGAAGACATTCGTCCCATCCGGTTTCAGTATATGCAGTCTTGACATTCTTGATACCTCCTCAAAAGATTATTCCATTCTCTCTTTATCTTTTTATCGCAAAATGCTCGGACGACTTCATATATCCAGTCCTCATATTCTCTTTGGAATGATGGATCTTCAGGATTTCCTTCCGGTTCATGAAAACCTACCAGTTCTCGAGCAAATTTTAGCCATTGTGATTTCCAGTCCTCTGATCCCCCTCGGTTTATATAACAAACAAAAAGGTTTTTAAAGGTTGTTGTATAAATAACTAACATGAAAAGACTTACGATGTACATCCTGTCGAGGTTCGGGGGAAAAGTGGTAACGAGAGAGGAGGTTAAAGAGGCATGTAGGAGGTTCAGGGAAAACCATGCCTACACCATAAACTTCATGATCTCTTACAGATACCTCGTCAGGATACTCCGGGGGGTTTACTACGTTAAGACCATTGACGAGTTTAAGCTCAGGAAGCCCGTGGAGGCTTACAGGGTAATTTCTCTTGGCCTAAACAAGCTTGGGACCGAGTGGTACTTCGGCCTCTACACTGCACTCAGGCTAAACGGTCTTACCCACGAGTTTTCAAAGACCATATTCGTAGTGAACGATAGCATCTTCAGACATAAGGAAATCGAGATAGCCGGAGAAAAGGTGCGTTTTGTGAAGCTGAGGAGCAAGCTCTTCGGCTTCGGAGTAATGGAGAAAAACGGTCTCAAGTTCTCCGACCCTGAGAAAACGGTCTTAGATTTCGTCTACGTCTTCAGATACCGGGGCGTACCAGGAGAAAGAATTGTTTCAATGATAGACAATTATAGTAAAAACTTGAAAAAGGAGAGAATAAAGGCTTATTTAAAGTTCTATCCGAAAACCGTCGAGGGATTGGTCAGGCATGCTGGGCTTATCTGAGTTCGCCTCGTTCGTTGCTGAGAAATCTGGGGTCAAGAGCATCAACTTAATAGAAAACGATATAATGTTGCATAAGATACTCGAAGAATTCCATGCTAACTCTGTTTTCAACGACTACCTCATGAAAGGAGGAAGTTGTCTGATCAAATGCTACTTCGGCTACTACAGGTTCAGCGTCGACTTGGATTTCACGTGGAGAAATCAGAAAACATGGGAAGGGCTAGGCGAGAGTGAGTTGCGAAGAAGACTGTTAACTGAGATAAGGGAGTTCGCCTCCATTTTGAAAATGGCTTCACAAGAGTTAAATCTGGAGTTTGAAGTGGAACCGAGGGAAAAACGGTTTATCGAGTTCGGTGGAGGAGGAAGGATGGCAACGTTCAAGATATGGAAAGGGCTGGAGCTGATAAAAATTCAGGTGAATTTCGTTGAGAAGCTGCTATTTCCGCCGAAAAATGTCAGGGCGATGACCCTTTTAGATAGTGCCAGAATATCAAGGGACGATAGAGCTTATTTCAAAGAAATCTTAGAGTTCTATAAACCTATCTCCATAATGGCTTACGATGAAAAGGAGATCCTATGTGAAAAAGTAAGGGCAATCTTGACGAGGAGGGCTCAAAAGCTCAGAGACTTCTATGATCTGTTCGTGCTCTCGAAGCATGGTTTTAAGGCGGAAGACTTGAAGAAAGAAATACTTGAAAAGATAAGAGCGTCCCTCTACTATAAGAAATACAGGGAAAACCTTGAGAGAAACATAAGGGGATTGGAGCTGGATGAGAGGCTTATGGAAGACCCTTTTGAGAGGAGCCTTTTGATAACGGAGCCGAGAAAAGATTTTGAAGAGTTCCTAGAGTCCATTAAAATAACGCTACCAGAGATAGCAAAAAGCATTTGAAAAACCTGTTTTAATGAGGTTCTGCCTCATTTTGCATTTCGAAAAATCATCGAGGTCATATTAAAGCAAGCAATTTAACTTAATGATGAAGAATGGCTTATTAGTTTATTGCTAGCGCTTCCTCTCATGGGGTCACTTGAGGCAATACTCTACATATAGACTACTTTAATTTTCTTATTCTTAAAATTAGAATAACGCTCGAATAGCACACTGACTTTACACAACTACTGATTCATTTCATCTTTCCATAAGAGCTGTTTCAGAGAGTCAGTAACCTCGCTTATCTCCTTTATTACAGTGTCCTTATTACCCAAGTCTTTAATGCTGGTGCCTATTGACCAACACCTACCGCCGGAAATCAGATATCTGTCATGAATTTTCCTGTTTAATTTTACTTCAACATTGATATTTGTTTCCTCTTTAAATCTGTGTGTCTTTGTGTATTTGTGGCTTTTCAACTTTTCCTTACATTCCACAAAATATATCCGACAAAAAGAGCGCACGCACTACAGTGCCACTATTATATAGAGCATGGGCCATATGAAGACAGCTAAACTTCCTCCTAAGACAAGAACCAGGTCTTTTGGTGCTAGGTTACTTACTCGAGCGAGCTGTGGAAAAGGTTCACTAGGAATTTTGTTCGGTTTTTGAAAGCGTATGCTAAAACAATCTATATTGAAAGAGGGGAAGAGAGACCTAAATTTAATGAGGCTTTTTTCGCGTGGCGCATTTGAATTCTTCATCTTTTCCCCTATGTCTAGAGCATGCTAATTATTTCTGTGTTGATGATTCACGCGCCTTTTTAAGACTCTCTATCGCATTCGCCATCTGCTCGTAAGGAGATTTACTCAGACTCGGTACTCCAAAAGCCTTACCCATAAGAATCCCTGACAAGCCCGCAAAATACCCCAGCAATGCTGCCTCTTTAAGCGTAAACGTGAGAAAAACGAACGAGTAGGTTTTCTCATCCCCACTAGGCATCCGGAAATGTAATTTGAGAAAGTTTTTCTCTGCCTTCGCCTCAACTATATCTTCCAACGCGATAGCGAAACTATCTTTAATCCTAAGCCCCCATTCTATGTCTACTGGCCCATAGATTCCATTGATGAAGACGAGTCTCTTGTTTGTGAGTACAAGCTGTCCTCCTTTCGGCCAACCAAAAGGAGTCTCTCTCAAATACAATCTTGCTCTATCAACCCTTGCAATGACCTCTTCAGACATACTTTCCTGCAGTAAGTTTCTAGAGCTCGAAATAAACCTTACTCCAATTATAGCTTATGCTAGCGTGAGGGACAAGGATGCGTTGGAGAAAAAGCTGAGGATTTAGACGTGCTAAGTTAGAACACTGTTAGATTGGATTTTTAGCCCATTCGTAGAGACTCTTGGAATGAGGAAGGATGGCTAAAATAGTGTACCACCCATTGCCTTCGTCCCAAAGGACGACATCAACCTGCATTCCCCTTCTTAGCCAAGCTCTTTCACCGAAAATTGGCATGGGTTCGTAATATTTTCCCACTTGCGCTCCAAAGACGTAGTCAACATCCTCATCCGAGAAAACCCCCTGCTGAAAAGCATTAGATGCTTTTCTAACGCATTGTCTTAGTTCCTTTAACGTTCGTTTGTCGATTTCATCATAGTCTGGAATTCCAATTTCTTTCAAAGATTTCTGGCACCTCATATATTCGTAATATAGGCCGTCCTTTTATAAGTTTTATAGGGGCATGCAAATCAAGCAATCTAAAGAATTAGCATATTTAGTATTTTTCTAGCTTCAAGCACTTTATTATCTCATTGAAATCTTTCGGGGAGGTCATATCACAAGAAAGTGTGTATTTCAAAGCTGTAACTCTGTTTTGGAATGTCAGAACGTTTTTCTTACCGAAATCCTTCGCTATCAACACAGATCGCATACATTCAGGGCCGAATTCTCTCCTGTAACTTTCGAGCTGTTCAAAATCACGCATGGTAGCTTTTCCAGCCTTTACTTCCACTATGATGCTTCTAGACTCTCCTATGGGTACAGCCTCTTTTATGAAAATGTCAATGTGCCCCTCTGGGAGTGCTTTTTCTCCTAATACCTCCAGATCTCCTGCATCGACTTCATTCACCGAGATATCGTCCAAAAATTTTTGTAATTTTTCCTCGTCTCGCAAGTAGTGGCAAATTGCGGATTGGAGAAGTAGCTCATTGAATGGAAAGACGTAAGGGATTCTCACTAATGATTTGTCAGAACAAAATTTAGGGGTGAATGTAGGTGGAAGTTCCGTTTCTTCAAAATCCACAAAGATTTTTTCTCCCATTTGAGAAACGTTCTGCAATGTAGTCTGGTCTGCTTGAAAGTGGGTCTTCCTATAACCACCCCTTAAAAGCAAGTTTTCAGCAACATATGCAAATTCTGCTCTAATTAGAGGTTCTTCAAATTTTCTGACTGGCCTGAGGTACAACCTGAATGGAAAGTAATATGTTTTTCCCGATATCTTGAAAGTAACGGGCTTCCAAGGGGGCAGATTTTCGGCATCTCGTAAAGCTACCTTCTTCTCAACCCTGTAGAGATTGTGAGCTTTAGCCGCATATAAAAAGGAGACGAAATCGCCCTTTTCTATCTCACAGAACGTCCAAACTCCGTTTATACTATTAGTGAAGCCAGCCAGAGCATGCTTTTTACAAAGCTCCAAGTTCTCCTTGTTAGATACCGATATTAAGAAGTAGTTTGTCGATGCGCGTGCTAATACTCCCATAGCTATTTAAAAATTATATTTTCCAATATTTAAGTATGAGCCCTATACCCATGGTCTAGTCGGGTATAGTTTAGAGTATATTCTCTACTCGTTAAACTGGATTTTAGAGCAGGAGGATGTTAACTTCACTGGACGACCACCTAATAAGCAGAAAGAGCTGAATGACAAAATAGAGAGACAGGGGATTAAAACACCAGAGGGAAGACTGGGTAGCCAATTAGCTGTCGCACTTCTCTGCGATATTGCGAGCGGGGGCCACCCGGTAGAGGCCTTCTATGGTGTTGGATTAAAAATATGATTTTTAAGCTGGATAAGCACTGGCCAGTATTCTCATCTATAAAAACCAAAACCACAATCATTATATAAGCTTTTAATCCTTTCTAACCTCATCAAATACTTTAAGAGCATGTTCTTCAACAATCTCCCTGTCCTTCTCAAGGGTTACCGTGTTAGGTGACCTTTCTGCTATAAAGTACTGAGATAAAGAGGCTCAGTCTTATTCATGCTCTCTAATCATGATTCTTTTAACATCCTTATACACCATGAGGCATTGGGGCAACCATGATGGAACGAGTTTAAGCGCGCGCCCAGATTTTATCTTTTCGAATTGTCGATTTGACATCAATTACTATGAGCTCATTCTTTTCTGTTATGA
>CALIUJ010000183.1 GCA_938048785.1 uncultured Archaeoglobaceae archaeon
TAGCCTCTAAAGGCTTCCTCTTTAAACCCCTTATGGCTTCTAATAACCTTAAGACCGTTTGAGCGTTAACCTCTAAAGCCTCGGTTTCCTCCCATTCATTCTTTCTAAACCTTACAAAAGCTATTTGAAAACCATCGAGTACAACGCCGAAATACCTCCCATAATGCTCTGGACTGCCTGCTTCAGCTATTATGTATTTTTTGACCTGCTCCTTAGCTGCTTCAAACTCTTTTTTATTGCTTAATTTCCCGGGAGCCTTAAATTCTAAAATAACGGTTCCGTATAAAGCGTCTTTCTTTATGCCAGACTTTAGCTTGCCAGCATGCTTTTCAAAGGCGGGTTTAATGCCCCAAGAATTTAAAATTGGGTCAAAAACTACAGCAAACCCAATCTTCAGCTCTTCCTCATTAGTTGATTTTTGCGCTTTTTGTTTTAGTTCCTCAGCTAGCTTAGCAGTATCTATTTCCTCTATTGAACCTCCCACTTTTCCACCCCCATTTTACTTACCATTGGCTTTTTTATTTTTTATCTTAAACCATCCATTACTTTAATCCACTTTTCTTTAATTCATCTACGCTCGCTAAATTGACCTTTAGCTCTTTATCGAGTTTTTCTTTCCTTAAAATAAACGTTGTTTTTAAAGCAGCTGGCCATGATGTAAAGCTTGTCTGAATTTCTTATGTTCTTCTCAGCCATTTCTTCCGCTCTCGGTAAATCGGTCTCTACCTCCTCAGTTTTCACTTAAGCTCCTCCATTGTAGATCATCGATATATAAAATTTCACGCCAATTTTAAAAACTTTTCGAAGAATTCAGGAGAGTAAACACCGCTCTAACGCCAGTTGTGCCTGCTTCTCCCCAGAAAAAGCATAAATATTCTTCGACAACCTTCAAGCGGTGAGAGGTTGAAAGACGTCGTAATCATAGGGGCTGGGGTTACGGGTAGCTTCATCGCAAAAGAACTTTCAAAATTCGATTTAGATGTTTTGGTTCTTGAAAAAAAGCTTGCCCCGGGTTTAGAACAAACGAAATCTTGTTCTGGGATCATTCACCCATTTCAGTTGCCCTTCAAGCTTTTAAGGAGTAAGCTTTGTTTGGAAGGAAACAAGATGATGGATGCAGAAGCAGAAGAGCTCGGGTTCGAGTTTAAGCGAGTTGGATTGATAACGGTTGCAAATAATCTGATAACTTTTTTGGCAATTCCAATCATAACTTTGTATCTAAGAATGCACGGAGTAAACGCAAAGCCGATGGGAAGAAAAAAATTGCTCGAGATGGAACCAAATCTAAATGAAAAAGTCTACGGTGGTATCTTCATCCCCTCTGCCGGAGTCGTGAACCCAGTGGAGATGACCGCAAGGGCTTGCCTATTTGCAAAGCTAAACGGCGTCAAATTCATCTATGGTTGCAAAGTCGTTGGAGTTGAGCGAAGAGAAGATCGATTCATCGTAAAAACCAACAAAGGTGACTTTGAAAGTAGAGTTGTGATAAACTGCGCGGGAATTTACGCGGATGAGATTGCTAAGATGGTCGGCTACGAGATGAAAATGATTCCAGGTAAAGGTTCGCACGTTGTTTTCGCAGAAAAGGGGTTTACGAAACACTTGGTCGTCGCAATACCGCTAAAGCCAAACAAGAGGACAAAAGGAGGGGGAGCTCTACTCAGCTTCGACGGAAAGCCAGTCTGGGGTCCAAACTTGATAGACGTCGATAGCAAGGAAGACACCAGCGTTAAAAGAGACGAGATCGATGGGATTATTGCAAAGTTCGCTCCGCTGTTCAAAGAAACTCCAAAGGAGATAATAGCAGTATACGCAGGTGTGAGATCAATCGTAGGAAATGACTTCGTGATAAATGAGCCGTTGAAGGGTTTTATAAACGTCGCAGGGATTCAAAGCCCTGGGTTAACTGCTGCGCCAGCCATAGCGAAGATGGTCTTGAAGATCGTCTCGAATCACTTTGAAATGCGGAAAAAGGAGAGAATCGTATATTTGCCGAGGAAGGTGAAAAGAGAAGAGGTTTGTAAATCGATTGAAGACGACGAAATCATTTGCCTCTGTAACATGGTAACGAAAAAGGAGATCTTGGAGATACTGGAGAATTTCAAGTGCTTCGATGCCGTGAAACAGATAACATGGGCGGGAATGGATTGCGAGAAGTGCAAGGCGGAGATCATAAAGCTAATCGGAAAAATAGTGCCAAAGGAAAGCGAGGGAGGAGATATAGCATGGTCGTGATCGTTGGGGCGGGCTACAGCGGGCTTATCTGTGCAAAAAGATTGGCTGAATTGGGTTACAACCTCAGAATCTTTGATTTCAAGAAACCAGGGGGAGAACTTGCGATCTTCGGCAAAATCCCGGAGCTTGAAGAACATTATGAACGCTTTTTAGATGAAATGAAGTCGACGTTGGAAGATTTAAGGGTCGAAAAGGGGTGCGTTGTTTCCACGAATCCCTTGAAAGTCTTAACACCGAGTGGAGTAGAAGTAATAAAAGACGCGGCAATAATCGCCACTGGAGCGGTGGATCGCAATCCTTGGGTCTTTGGAAAGAGACCCGCGGGTATTTTTTCTCCAGAAACTGCGATAAAGCTAATTTCTGAAGGTTACAAGATTGGAAACAGTTTTTTGATCGCGGGAGAGGGTGAGATTCTCGATCTCTTGGAAAAGATTCTTTCAAAAGATTACAAGGTTGAGAGGGTGAGATCGACTGAGGTCTACGTGCATGGTAGCAAAAGGGTTGAAAGAATTGAAGTCGAAGGAAGGGAGTTCTGGTGCGACACTTTGATCTTGTTTAGGGGAAGAAAGACCTTCAATCCAAAGAACTTGGATGGTCCTCTCATTGGCAACGCAGTCGTTTGCGGTTACGATTACTCCCTGGTGAGAAAAAACGTTGAGGAGTTCATAAAGTCCAAGTCTAAGGTTTTTTAGTCTGAAGACATCTTCGACGGAGTAAAAATGGCTAAGAAGATCTGTTCTGGTTAAATTTCTTCCCAAAAAATCTGAAAACGATTTTTTCCAGCTCAACAGCTATGAAAGCTATGGAGGCGATGGCAAAGGTCTTCATCCACTCTCCAAGAGTCATAGGCTCAAGCCTGAGCACGGAGCTGAAATTGGTGACGTACACCTGAAGGACCAGTAAGATGACAATGCCAAATATTGCATACTTGTTACTAAACCTCACTTCGAAAAAGCTCTTCTCGATGTGTGGAGTGAAGAGGTACCATATCTGAAGTGCAATCAGACCATTAACCGCTGCGGACATCTTTCCAGTATCAAAGTAAAGAAGATAGGCAATTAAAACGCCGATTGCAGAGATGTAGATCACTCTAAAGAAGATGCGTTTGCTCATTAGCTCTCCCTTCGTCGGTCTTAGCTTTAACAATCCTTTTTCCATTGGATCAAATACCAGCATCATCCCAAGGAGACCAGATGTAACAGTGTTGATCCACAGTATATGAAGCGGTAGCATCGGCATCGCAATCCCAAGGGCAAAGGCAACGAGAACGATCGACCCTTGAGCGCCGTTTGTTGGAATTAGCCATGAAACGATCCTCTGAATCTTCCTAAAGACATCCCTACCAACTTCGATCGCCTTTACGATGGTTGAAAATCTGTCATCGAGCAACACCATGTCGCCCGCTTCCTTTGCGATGTCACTACCGCTACCCATCGCAACACCAATTTCAGCTCTCTTCAAAGCTGGAGCGTCGTTCACACCATCTCCAGTGACCGCAACCGCTTCACCATTTTCTTGCAAAGCTTTTACGATTTCGAGCTTTTGTTCTGGTGTAGTTCTTGCGAAAACGCTGTATTTTCTAACCACTTCCCTGAGATCTTTACCCTCGAGCTCCTTTCCTGTGATCACATCGCCATCTATTCCAGCGTCCCTCGCAATCTTCAACGCAGTCGCAGGATGATCGCCAGTGATCATCAAAACCCTTATCCCAGCGGATTTGCAGTTCTCAACGCTTTCTCTGCTGTCTTCTCTTACTGGATCGATGAGACACTGATACCCAAGGAACTCGAGGTTCTCAAGATCGAAGCCTTTGAACGTTTCAAGCTTCTTAAATGCGAAGGCTATGGTTCTCATCCCCTCTTGTGTGCAACTCTCTGGAATCTTGTTTTGGATCATGCGTTCTACTACTTCCGGAGCTCCTTTAACGATCACGTATACTCCATCCCTCGTTTTCGCAGAAACTGCCATGAATTTCCTCTTCGAATCAAACGGGATTTCATCGAGTACCTCGTATTCATCGATGATCCCAGTTTTTAAAGCGAGTTCGAGTAACGCAACCTCGAGCGGATCTCCCCTGCAATTTCCGCCTTCGCAAACCGCTCTGTTGCACATGTAGCCTGCGAGTATGAGCTTTTTAACGTCTTCTCCGGGCTCTACCTTATTGCCTCTGCTGTAGAATCCATCTTCTCTGACCTCGTATTCACCCTTGGGCGTTATCAACTTAACAACTCTAAGCTTGTTCTGAGTCAGAGTTCCCGTTTTGTCTGAGCAGATCACGGTCACACTTCCCAACGTTTCCACCGCTGGCAAAGATTTTACCAAGGCGTTCTTCTTTGCCATTTCTCTTACACCAAATGCTAAAGCGAGAGTAATGGTTGCGGGAAGTATCTCTGGAATTACCGCGACTGCAAAGCTTATCGCAGATAGGAAAGAATAAGTTGTGTCGTAGCCTCTGTAAAGTCCAAGCAAAAATATAGCAACCGAAACGATTATGATTCCGATCGTAAGCTGTCTTGCAAAAATTCTTATTTTTCTAAGCAGAGGGGTCTCAGCGCTTTCCTCAAGTCCTTTGCCGATTTTACCTATCTCCGTTCTTTCTCCTGTTGCAAAAACCACTGCCTTTCCCCAGCCAGAAGTAACAGTGGTGCCAGCGTAGAGCATGCAAGTCCTTTCAGGAACGATCGCATCCTCGGGAACCTTTTTGTTGTTCTTCGAAACTGGAAAAGATTCTCCAGTTAACATTGACTCATCTACGCTCAGCTCTCTGCTCTCTATAATCCTTGCATCCGCGGGAACCTTCATTCCCGCTTCAACGACTATCACGTCCCCAGGAACCAATGAACTCGACTCTACCTCGACCATTTTCCCTTCAGAGAATATGAGAGCTTTTGGAATCAGAAATTTCCTGAGCTCTCGCATTATGCTCTCTGCCTTCCACTCCTGGAAGAAACCCGTGAGTGCTCCAAGAATTACTATTGCGAAGACTATGATCGCTTCGAGGTAATGCTCCAGGTAGCCAAGAATTATCATCGAAGCTATCAGCACGAGAACAAGCGGGTTTAAGAACTGCCTGGCGAGAACTTCGAACCACTTTTTCTCCTTTACTTTTATTTCATTTGGACCATAAATTTTTAGCCTCCTTTCTCTCTCAACTTGACCCAGCCCATTTGGATTTGTTTCCAGCTTCTGAAGGACTTCTTCAACTTCTAAAGCCCAAAAGTTCATCGTGGACCCCCAAGAAGTTTAATAAACTACTTATTTAAACCTTGCGGACTCTTGATCTCTCTATCTTCCGAATTTTTCTCTTCCCCACTGAAAATCTTTAAAAATCTGCTGTAGACTCTTTCTGTGATCTACCTTGGCGGAGAGGCTGAAGTCGTAATTGGCGATGTGGTTGTGAAGAGAAGGAGGGTGAAGAGGTATAGGATCAGGGAGATCGACGAAGTGCTTAGATTGAAGAGGACAAGAACCGAGGCAAAGCTTATCTCGCTTGCAAGAAGACTCGGGGTTCCAACGCCCATAGTTTTAGACGTAGAGGAGGATACGATAGTAATGGAAAGAATCCACGGAATTCCCGTGAAGGAGTGCATGAGCGAGGAAATAAGCAGAGAAATTGGAAGGCTTGTCGCTAAAATGCACAATGCGAACATAGTTCATGGAGATTTGACGCCGATGAACATGATCCTCAGCAACGACAAGATATACTTCGTCGACTTTGGTTTGGCGTTCATCGACAACAGAGTTGAGGCGAAAGGCGTGGATGTGCACGTTTACTTCGAGTCTTTGAAAGCGGGTTTTGAAGACTGGGAAAAACTAAAGAAGGCGTTCATCGAAGGTTATCTCGAAGTGGGGAGAGAGGAAGTGATAAGGAGAGCGGAAGAAATTGAAGAAAGGGGCAGATACGTTGAAAAAAGGCTTGGTGAAAGGGGATGATCGGGTTCTTTTCCTTCTAAAAATTCGTTTTTTACGCAAAATTTTCGATTTATCTTTTGTAGAAGGCGAAGATGGCTTTTGAGGTGATTGCTCGACTTTTGCGTGACGTCTTCGATTGATAGAGAAATGCTTGACGACAAAACAAAACTTCTCAAAACAGAAAATTTTTTAAACAACAAAAATTTGTTATAAAACATGTCTGAATTCGTTCACGTGATCGCAGTAGATTCGAACCAAAACGCAATCTTAGAGAGCATTAAGACGATTGGATACCCGATTCATCGTGCCTACCTTGTTTACAGAAGGAGGGAGGCATCAAAGATCGTCGAAGACCTTGAGGGGATATTAAAATCGCTTGTAGAAACCAAGACTTTGAAACTTGAAGGTAGAAATGTTTTCGAGATCACGTGGGATTTGCTGAGATTGATAAGAGAGGAGATGGAAAAGGGGAACACGGTTTTCCTCAACATAAGTGATGCGGATAAAAATCTCGCGGTCGCCTTTTTGCTTTCCGCACAGATATCGAAGGTAAAGGTCTACATGATGCTCGATTCCAAAGCGGGTTTCATTCAAACACCACCTTCTAAGAGCTACAATCAAGAGAGGATAAAAATCCTTAAGATTTTGTTCGAAGATGGGGGAAGCGTTGAGTCGATAAATCGTCTCATAGAACTATTGGAAGGCAGAACAGAAGATCAGAAAAAATACATGGCTCAAAGAGCCAAGATAACGTATCATCTAAACGAGTTAGCAGAAGACAACCTCGTTGTGACGCAAAAAAAAGGCAAAAATCTTAGAGTTAGCTTAACGGAACTTGGTAAAGCTTATGTAATCATGTTCGGTTGAAATTTATGCTCTCTGCTCTGATCGTAGCCAGTGCCAACGATTGGCATCGATTCAAGCAACTCGAGGAGTGTCTTTTAAACGACTACCACGTCCAACTTGCGGAGAAGTTGGATTCAGAACTTCCAAAGCTTACAGAAATCGAGAACTCCTTTGACATATTCTTTTACCTGAAAATACCAGAGCAAAGCGAGATTTCTGCTATTTCTCGCCTTTCAAAGACGAAGATTTTCATTTTTCATGTCCAAAAAGAATCTTTTTCACCTCTTCCATTGAAAAACGATTTCCTGTTCGTTGCAGATAAAATACTACTGAAAGCGACTGCAATGAGGGGAAAACTTGAATATTTCCGCGGAGTTGACGAGATCCTTGCGTTGAACGCTTACCATCTCGAACCAAGGGACAGTTGTGAGGTTGTATTGAACGGGAACAGGGACACAAAGGTCATGCTACACGACATAGTCTTCAGAGCTGGAAAAAACGTGCTTTTCGCAGTTCGTAGAGATAATCTCGCGGTATTCTCTGCAGACGTGTTTTCAAACGACGCTTTCAAAGAAGGACAGAACTGCAGGTTTATAAAGAACTTGCTAAACGAGATGCTCACCGGAGTAGAGTTTTACTGATCTTCGCAAAAATTATTTATATCTGTGACAAGTTTTAGCATGCCCTTGGATCAGAGTATTCTTCCCGTGGTAAGATTTTTCCGCGATTTGTCATTCGACGCTTCTGTGTCTGCCAAGGACTACAGGGAGAAAGTTAACGGAATATTTCTATCCGCTGTCTCCATGATCAAGGAAGACGTCGCTGAAGTCGAGGATAGAACGATAAAAGGAAGAGAGAGCGAGATAAGAATAAGAGTTTATCGCCAAAAGCGTTGGAGCTCTGGAGTTGTTTTCTACCATGGTGGAGGCTTCGTGATCGGAAACATCGATGTCTACGATCCGGTTTGCAGAAGGATTGCGAGGATTGCAAACGCAACAGTCGTTTCAGTTGATTACCGCTTAGCTCCAGAGAACAAGTTTCCAAGTGCTGTGATCGATGCATACGATGCACTTAAGTGGGTCGTAGATAACGCGAGCGACTTAGAGATCGATGCGGAAAAAATAGCGGTAGCGGGAGATAGCGCGGGCGGTAACTTAGCAACGGTGGTGAGTTTAATTGCAAGAGATGAGGGAGAGAACTTTATCAAAAAACAGATCCTCGTCTACCCAGTCGTGAACATGGTTTTTCCAACGGTTTCAAGACTTGAATTCGGAGAAAGATACGGATTTCTAACAACTGAAATCATGCGGTGGTTTGCGGAGCAATACTTAAGAGGTGAGGAGGACAAATACAATCCATTGGCTTCGCCGATCTTCGCAGATCTCAGCAATCTGCCACCAGCTCTGATAATGACAGCGGAATACGATCCGCTTAGAGATGAGGGGGAGATGTATGGAGCACTAATGAAGAGGTGTGGTTCCGAAGCCGTGATAGTGAGGTATCAAGGCATGATCCATGGATTTTTGAACTTTTACCCAATTCTCAGAGCTGGTAGAGAGGCGATAAACCAAATCGCAGTTGCGATTTCAGAGCTATAGAGTTGCCACAAAAAGTTTTATCTTTAATGCCTTCAAATTTTTTTGTGAAAATAGAGTCGCTTAAAGACAAGATTTCAAGCTACGCGGTTGAAGTTTTAAAGGAAAGTGGAGTTAAGGAGCTTTTTCCACCGCAAGAGCTTGCTCTGCCATACGTTCTCAATCGGGAAAATCTTATTCTTGCAGTCCCAACTGCATCTGGGAAAACACTCGTCGCAGAAATCGCGATGGTATGCGAGATACTAAGAGGGGGAAAGTGTCTATATATAACACCGCTAAGAGCCTTAGCAAACGAGAAGTTCGAGAACTTCAAGAAGTGGGAAAAAATCGGAATCAAGGTTGGGATTTCAACCGGAGATTACGAATCGATCGATGCTCATCTTGCGAATTCTGACATCATCGTTACTACTGCCGAAAAAGCGGACTCTTTGCTTCGTAATCGTTCTTTCTGGCTTCGAGACATCACTTGTCTCGTCGTCGACGAAATACACCTCCTGGATTCGGATGATCGAGGGCATGTGCTGGAGGTGTTCATAACGAAGATGAGGAAAATGAAGCCAGACATTTGGATCCTTGGGCTATCAGCTACTGTTCCTAACGTTGCGGAGATTGCAGATTGGTTGAACGCCAAGTTTGTGCAAAGCAACTGGCGTCCAGTTCCATTGTTCTACGGAGTATTTTGCGATAACACGCTTGAAGTGTTCAAAGATGGCTTCACGATGAAGAAAGTTGCGACACTGGAAGAGATCGTTGAAGATTGTGTTTCAAACGGTGAAGGTGTTCTCATCTTCGAATCAACGAGGAAAAGTGCAGAATCCTTGGCTTTAAAGCTCTCAGATATTTCTGCAAAGCTCTGCAATTGCGATGATCTCGCTGAGGAAATACTGGAGGAGAACGATGGCGAGATGAGCAAGAAACTCGCGGAGTGCGTTCGAAGGGGTAGCGCATTTCATCATGCTGGTCTTCTCAGTGGGCAAAGAAAAATCGTGGAGGATGCGTTCAGAAGGGGTAGGATAAAGATACTCGTCTCAACCCCAACGCTCGCAGCGGGTGTGAATTTACCGGCGAGAAGGGTGATAATAAAGAGTCTATACCGCTACGACGGATATTCGAGAAAAATAAAAGTAGCTGAATTCAAGCAAATGGCTGGGAGAGCTGGGAGACCGGGGATGGACGAGATAGGCGAGGCGATAGTAGTGGTGAGCAAAAAGGATCGAGAAGTTGCGATCGAGAAGTTCATCAAAGGCGAATCTGAGAAAGTGATCTCAAAGCTCGCAGTCGAAAGTAAGCTCAGATTCCATTGTCTCTCACTGATATGCGACGGATTCAACGATTTTGAAGAGATAAAGAAGTTCTTTAATGCCACGTTATTTGCGAAGCAAAGTGATTTCCCAGAGTTTGAGATCTTAAGAGTTGTCAGACAGCTCGAGAACTGGGAAATGGTGAGAATCGAAGAGAAAATTGTCCCAACAAGGCTTGGATCTCTTGTCTCTAAGCTCTACATAGATCCACTCACCGGTTTCATCTTTTACGATTGCGCAAAGAGATTCGATGAGTTAAGCGAGCTCGCTACACTTCACGTCATCTGCAGAACCCCTGACATGGAAAGGCTCAGCCTTCGAAAAGGCGACGATTGGATCGAAGATCTTGCATTTAAGCGAAGAAAAGAACTAACCTACGTCCCCCCGGAGTATTCCATCGACTACGAATGGTTCTTGGAAGAGTTTAAAACCGCTCTATGTATCTACGATTGGATAAACGAATTGAACGAGAACGAGATATGTGAAAAGTTCTCGATCGCCCCTGGAGATCTCAGAAGGCTTTGTGAAACTGCAGAATGGCTTGCTCATGCCTTTACAAGGATAACAAGCGATTTTGGGAAGAAATTTCCGAACTTAGAAACAAGAATTCGCTATGGTGTAAAGGGGGAGCTTTTAGAATTAGTTTCGATAAAGAACATAGGCAGAGTGAGGGCAAGAAAGCTATACAACTCGGGAATAAAGACGAAAAGCGATTTATTGGCGAATCCACAAAAAGTCGCAAAGCTTATTGGCGAAAAGATCGCTGAAAAGGTTCTAAGAGATATCGATTCCTTCAAGCCTTAACAAAGCTCTCTTTATCTCTACCCCCCAAGAGTAACCGCCGATGCAGTTCTTTGAAACGACTCTATGGCAAGGTATTAGCACTGCAATTGGATTTCTACCCAAAGCTCGACCTATTGCTCTTGGAGAAGTTTTCAGTTCTTTCGCAAGCTCTCCATACGTTGAGACTTTCCCGTAAGGAATTTCCAAAACTCTTTCGAGCACCTTTGTTGTAAAACTTGGCAAGTCGAGATCGAACTCGCATTCAAAGTCGACCTCTTCTCCTCTGAAATATCTCTTAAGCCTCTCGGACAGCTCGTTCTCCTTGAAATCGAACTTCGGGACTTTTGAGAAAAAAGCTCTCTTCACGACTCTTTCGCCTTCAACGTTGAAAAATAAATCCCCCCATTTGATCGTGAACGAATTTACCATCAAAAGTCCCTTCCAGCGATCTCCTTTATCCTTTCGATCCCCCCAATCTCCTCTATGACCTCTGCAACCACTTTTGGCACGTATTTCTTCCATTCATCGCCTTCGAGCATCTTCCTCCTAATCTCGGTGCCGTGATACTCTGTTCGATTTATCATCGTGGTCTTCAGAACCTTGAAGCCCGCCTCCTTGAAAAGCCTGTAGACAAGGGGGTTGCTCGTGTAAACTACATCGAACTTCGGAACCATCGAGCAAACGTGCGAGACCCAGAGAGAGTTGCGGTATATGTCCTCGAGGGGGATGATGTAAACTCTGCTCTTGGCTCCAAGCTCCTCTATTGCTTTTGAGATCATGAGCACCCTTTCACCAGCTGTGAAGGGATTTTCTAAACTGTGGCTTTCTTGGGCGCTTCCTATACCTATGATCAGCTCGTCTACTTCTTCCAAAATTCTTTTCACAACTTCGTGATGTCCCAGGTGATACGGCTGGAATCTGCCGATGAACAAAGCCCTCATCTTGGTCGTCTTACCACTCGGTATATGTCGTCTTTAAGCTTTCTCCCGGTTTTTCTTTCCCACTCCTCTATCGGGATCCCGAACTTCTCTTGTATTTTATCCCTATATATCTCGGGAATTACGTTGAAAGTGCAAAATGGAATTATTCTGCCGTCAGGGGTTGCATAGTGAATTTCGCATCTCTCAACCCTTGCAACGTCGTAGTTGTAAAGATCTTGGAAGTGCATGAAGCCTATGAACAGCGTTTTCTTGTGAAACTCGCCAAGTGCGGAGTAGTCGTGTTTTACGAGAACGTTGAAGAGTATTTTCGCCAAACTCATCCCCTTTGGAGCTTTCGATGAGTCTATGAACTTCCTGAGATCAATTAGATCCTTCAAGGCTTTTAAAGACTTTATTCTGCTCCCCCTCAGCTCTTCTGCTCTCTTTGAAAGGAACTCGAGCAAGCCCATCACGTCGACGAATCTCGTTATCGGAATCATCTTCCCATCTTCGACGAACACGTAGGTAGCCATTCCACATGCAAAGTGCGTTGTTAGCTCATACTGCGGTTTCTCGGTTATTGCTTCGACGAAGTTCGATATCGGGGTAACACTTGGCACCGGATAGAAATCGTATCTGCTTATTTCCCCATTCGTTTGCTCCTCGATTGCTTTCAAGCAGTCTGGGATCGTTATCCTATACTTCTCCCTTTCCTTCTTCGGCATGCTACCAACTAAGCTTACGGGCTGGAAGTTTACACCCCTGACTACGTCGACGTTCTTCGCAGCAAACCTTATCATATCTCCGAGCTGATGATCGTTCACACTCTTTATTATCGTCGGAACCAAAACTATGCCAAGCCCAGCTTTCCTACAGTTCTCGAGGATCTTGGGAATCTCTGCGTGGTTCTTGGGGTTCGTTTTCTCATCCACCCCATCAAAAGATAGATAGATCGTGTTGACACCGGCTTCCCTCACCTTTTTCGCAAAATCCTCTTCCCTCGCAATCCTCACTCCATTCGTGTTCAGCTGAACGTGGTCATAACCTTCTTCCTTGATCACCTTTATTATTTCGATCAAGTCTTCCCTGAGCGTCGGCTCGCCACCGGTCAACTGAACAGCGTTACACGCGACAGGCTTCATCTGCCTCGCAATCCTAACCATTTGCCTAATCTGCTCAACGGTTGGCTCGTAAACGTATCCAGCCCTTTTTGCGTAGAAGAAGCAATACCAACATGCTAAATCACAACGGTTTGTGAGCACGAGATTTAACAAAGCGGTATGACTTTTGTGATTCCCACAAAGCCCACAGCTGAATGGACAAACCTTCTTTTCAGTGATGGGAGTCTCGATTCCCTTTCCATCCTTTGCAAACCGAGAAGCAAACTTAAAGAGCTCGACGTCCCCCCAGTACACGTCCTCAAACTCGCCATGCTTTTCGCAGACTTTCCTAATCATCACCTTTCCGTTTTCAGCGTAAACTTCAGCGTCGATCAAAGCAAGACACTCAGGGCAGAGGGATCGTGTTCTGTAGGGTAAAGCTATCTCGCTCATCAGCGCTATTAATAATCGAGAGGTATATCAAGATTTCCACGAAGTAGTTTCAAGAAAGACCTTAGCGCTTGGTGATCCTTACGAAGTTCTCCAAGATCTTGATCCCCACGTCTCCACTTTTCTCCGGGTGGAACTGCAAACCATAACAACTGTCTTTCTCAATCGCGGAGGGAAAGGTCACACCATAATCTGTCTCCGCAACTACGAACTTGGAATCCGTTCTTAGGAAATAGGAGTGAACGAAGTAAACCAAGCTCCTATCTTCGATGCCATCGAGGATTTCGGTATCCCTCTTCACTCTTATCTCATTCCAACCCATGTGCGGAACTTTTCCAACAAACCTTGGAAGCTTCACGACTTCTCCCGGAACGTATCTCAATCCCTCGTGAACTCCGTTCTCATAGCTTAGGTCTGCGAACAACTGCATACCTAAACATATTCCAAGTTTTGGAACGTCTGGAATCTTTTCTCTCAAGGATTTCAGCTTTTCAATCGCACTTTTGAACGCTCCAACTCCTGGAAAGATTAAACCACTGGCATTCGCAATTTCCTCTGGATCTGAACTTACCTTTGCAACTCCATGAACCGCTTCGATCCCGTTGAGCACACTCCTGAGATTTCCGACGCCGTAGTTTATCACTACGATCATCGTTTCAGGTCTTCGTTGGACTTATAAATCTCTTCTACCCTCTTCACGTCTTTGACATCCCTCAACCATTGCCATAAAAATTCATAAAATCGTAAAACTTGCTCTCCTCACCTTTTTCTTAGCCGTGTAAGCAGTATAGGGCGTTGGAAAGAGATCATCAGAGCCACTTCGCTTGAGTTTTGCCCGTTTTCTTCTCATTGCTCTTAGCTTTTGTGGCTTGGAGGATCATCGTGATTTCTCATTCTCCACCAATCTTCCCAGTGCTTCAAGCCTTTGACGATCTCTTTTGCAACATGGATGACCTTGGGGGGATAACTGTTGGAGTTAGCCCATTTCTAATTTCTATTTTAAGCTCCCAAATTCTACCCGCTTTTTTCCCACCCATACCCCAACAACTCAATCCCTCTCGTTCTTTTCATCCACACATGAATACGTCCCTCCTCACTATCTTTCTATCAGTTCTTGCCCAATGATCTACGATTTCTACTAAAATCTCCCATTCAACCGTTAACAGCTTTCAATACCCGTTTTCAGGGTTTCACGAATGCTACCCTATCTAAAAATCGTGCAACTGGAAAATATAAGCTTTTCCTTCCTCTTTCAGTAACACCGATTTGCAGGTCTTGAAGTTGAGGGTGGGTTTAAAAAGACCTGCAGTGATCATATAAGCGAAAAGGTTTCGAAATATCCAGATTGAGAACAAAAGATTTCGAATAAAAAAAGAGTTCATGGCAGAAAATAGCCTATAAAAATCTCTCATCCACGCATTACCTTATTTCTCTACAGCATATATGATGATGCAAAAGTATAATTCGACAAAATTTTAGACCTGCAGATTTTTATAGCTCGACAAAGCTTGAATCGATTCAAGGAATTCGACTTATATTGATCTCAAAATCCCTAAAGGTCATTTAAATCAGAGAAAAATTTCAGAGAACTCGATCTCTCGGAATCCGAATTTTATAAAGCTCCACACGACTTCGAAAATCCTTGATAGGATGTAGCATAATTTGGTATTACTTTGTATTACTTAAAGATCAATTCTGAATACGATTTCTCACGAAAGGTTAAATACGACGTCGAGCACTAAGAACATGGACATCGGCTCATTGGTCACGAATCCGAACATGGTCAGGTTGATCGAGGTAATCGCAAAGAGGGGGAAGAGAATAGAGGAGATAGCGAAAAAGACGCGAATACCTCCGCAAACCGTGGAAGGTCTGCTGAAAGAGCTCATCGATGGAGGATTCGTATTGAAAGATGGTGAAGTTTACAAGGTGAGCGAGAAGGGTATCAAGGCTATAAAGGAAATAAGGGAGGATGCTGGAGGAAAGAGAAGGTAGGGACGAAAAGATATTCATCCTTAGGAACGTAGTCGAGATAAGGATACCGAAGGGAGATTACGAGAGGCTCATAAGGAAACACGACAGGGAATACATAATATCGAACTACGAGAACAAGAGGGTCTTGAACCGAATCACGCGAAGAGAGCTTGTTTTCGTCACGAAAGAGAGTGGAATACCTTTACTTGGACACTCTGCCTTTGGAATCATCGATAGAGGAACGAACTTGCTCCAAGTTAGGTGTATCAGCGGTTGCAACCTTAACTGCATCTTTTGCAGTGTGGACGAGGGCAGAAAAAGTAGGACGAGAAAGACGGACTACATAGTGGACCCAGATTACATGGTTGAGGAGGTTGAGAAACTCGTGGAGTTCAAGGGAGACAAAGTTGAGATCCACCTCGACGCCCAAGGGGAGCCCGCGATTTATCCATACCTCGAGCAATTCGTTGAGGAGGTTTCGAAGATCAAGGGTGTTTCCGTGATCTCGATGCAGACCAATGGAATTCCTTTGAACGAAGAG
>CALIUJ010000184.1 GCA_938048785.1 uncultured Archaeoglobaceae archaeon
GATGGTAATTCCAAGGCAAAGGGCTTATGAAATTGCAAAAAGGGCTTTTGAGGTGAAAAAAGCTGAAGATAGAATAAGGGCTGAAATCGAAGAAAAGGGCAGAACGCTCGCAGATGTAATAGAGCTTTACAAATGGGAGAAAGTTCGATAAAAGTCGAAGTATATTTAGACAATCAGTTAAATTTATAAACCTGAAATAAACTTTTTTTGTGGACCTGAGAAAGCTTGCTGAGAAAATTTGTGGTGAAATAGTTTTAGCTGAGAACAGCGGAGAGACGATGAAAAAGTGGAGGACCATCTTTTCTGTGTCTCAGAGCGAGCTTGCGAAGAACTTGGCGATCTCCCCTTCGGTTATAAGCGATTATGAATCAAACAGGAGAAATCCGGGTGTCGCTTTTATAAGGAGATTCGTCAACGCCTTGCTCGAGATCGACGTTCAAAAAGGAGGGAAAGTTATCTCGAAGTTCTCAGATCTCTTCGATTTACCTCCTGCAGTCATAGACATCGTGGAATACTCGAGGGGCGTTGAAATCGAAGACTTTTGCAACGCTATCGGAGGAGAGAGATTAAACGAGTTCGAGAAGTTGATCAATGGGCATACGATAATCGACAGCCTGAACGCAATTCTAAGGTTTAGCTCATACGACTTCTACAAGCTCTTTGGACTAACGAGTGAAAGGGCGCTCGTTTTTACTAAGGTTAGCAGTGGTAGATCGCCAATGGTTGCCGTGAGGGTTTCAAGCCTTAAACCCTCGACAGTCGTTCTTCATGGAGTTTCAAAAGTCGATGAAATTGCGTTAAAGCTTGCAGAAGTTGAAAGAATTCCTTTGATCAGAACTGATTTGGAAATTTCGCAAATCGTTGAAAACTTAAGGAGGAGTTTTGTATGATCGGTATCGTCTCTTACGGAACTTATATCCCGAGGTTTAGGATAAGAGTTGACGAGATCGCAAGGATTTGGAATGAAGATGCGAATGCGATAAAGCAAAGCCTCGGGATCTTCGAAAAGTCGGTGCCAGACGTAGATGAAGATACCGCAACAATGGCTGTTGAGGCGAGTAGAGAAGCCTTAGCGCGAGCAAAGATAGATCCGAAAAAAATTGGTGCAATCTTTGTAGGTTCAGAAAGTCACCCCTACGCAGTAAAGCCGACAGCAACGATCGTCGGTGAAGCTTTAGGCGTGGGAAACTACTACTTCTGCGCAGATCTCGAATTCGCCTGCAAGGCTGCAACAGCTGGAATCCAGATTTGCCATGCGATGGTAAAGTCTGGGATGATCGACTATGGACTTGCAATTGGCTCTGATGTCGCACAAGCCAAGCCAGGAGATGCGCTCGAATACGCCGCTGGCGCTGGAGCGGTTGCGATTCTCATTGGAAAGGATCCGATTGCGGTTATTGAAGCGACAGTTTCATACACGAGCGACACACCAGATTTCTGGCGAAGGGACCTTCAACCGTATCCAAGTCATGGTGGTCGATTCACGGGCTCGCCTGCTTATTTCAGGCACATCGTAAACGCGGTAAGGAAGCTGATGGAAGACCATGGTTACACAGCCAAGGATTTTGATTACGCTGTTTTTCATCAGCCAAATGCTAAGTTTCCGCAAAGAGTTGCTTCTATGCTCGGATTTAGCGAAGAGAAGATCGCAGAAGGTTTGCTTGTTCGAGTGATAGGCAATACCTACAGCGCCTCTTCCCTCATGGGCTTGTGTAGTATCTTAGACAAAGCTAAACCTGGACAAAGAATACTGCTGGCTTCCTTCGGTTCTGGAGCAGGGAGTGATGCGTTCGCAATCTACGTGACAGAAAAAATCTTGGATTTCCCAAGAAATGCACAAGTATGGGAGAAGGCAAAGAATGGGGTTTACATCGACTATGGGCTTTATCTGAAAAATAGGAGGATGATAAGATGAGGAAAGTCGCAATAGTAGGCGTTGGTAGCACAGAATTCGGAGAACTATGGGACAAAAGTTTTCGCAGTATTTTCCTCTCAGCTGGACTTTCCGCCTTAGAAGACGTTGGGATTGGGGGGAAGGAAATTGAGGCGATTTACGTTGGGAACATGAGTGGTGGAAAGTTCATCGATCAAGAGCACATCGCTGCACTGATCGCAGATCACTCTGGGCTTGCAGAATTCGGAATACCAGCGGTAAGAGTTGAGAACGCTGATGCAAGCGGTGGCTCAGCGTTTAGACAAGCATACATGGCTGTCGCATCGGGAATTCACGACATCGTTATCGCTGCGGGCATTGAAAAGGTCACGGATGCGAACGATCCAATGGAAGTCCTTTCAACTGCGATAGACCAAGAATGGGAACGCTTCATAGGCGCAGATTTGCCTGCGATTTATGCGATCATTGCAAGGTTGCATATGCATCGATTTGGAACGAAAGAAGAGGACATGGCAATGGTCGCGGTTAAGAACCATAGAAACGCCGTCCACAATCCAAGGGCGCAGTTTAGAAAGGAGATAAGCGTTGAAGATGTTATGGGATCACCATACGTTGCAGAGCCTTTGAAAGTTCTCGATTGTGCTCCACTCAGCGATGGTGCTTCTGCGGTAATCTTAGCGAGCGAAGAAGTTGCAAAGAAACTGTGTGACGATCCAGTTTACATCGATGCTTGCACACAAGCGAGCGATTACTTCTCAATTCAGAACCGCAGGGATATTTTGACCTTCGATGCGGTGGTTAGAGCTTCGAGAAAAGCTTACAAAATTGCTGGAATAGAACCAAAAGACGTAGACGTTGCGGAAATTCACGATTCCTTTACGATCACCGAAATCCTCGCTTACGAAGACTTGGGATTTGCAAAGAAAGGCGAAGGGGCGAATCTGATCCGAGAAGGTGAGACCGAAATAGGGGGTAAGATCCCCGTGAATACCTCCGGTGGATTAAAGGCTTGTGGACACGCAGTTGGGGCTACGGGTATAAGGCAGATCGTAGACTTAGTTCTACAGTTGCGCTGTGAGGCGGGGAAAAGGCAAGTGAACGCAGAAAAAGCGTTGGCTTTAAACATCGGTGGAAGTGGAGCGACAGCGGTGGTGACGATCTTGTCGAGGTGATCTCATGGTCCCAAGGTTTTGGAGAAAGATAAAGTATCGCTACGACGTCGTTGCAAGCTATTGCGAGAACTGCGGGAACTACTACTACCCACAAAGAGAGATTTGTCCGAAGTGTAGGAGAAAGGGTAAGATAAAGGATGCGAAGATCTGCGATGAGGGGAGAGTTTTGAGCTATACAATTCTCGATGGAAAGTGCATCGCACTCGTTGAACTTGAAAACGGAACAAAAATGCTTACAGAAGTTTGTGGAAAGGTTGAGATAGGATCAAAGGTCAGGAAGGCTTTTAGGAGATATGGTGAAGAGAGCGAAGATGGGATAATCTACTACGGAACGAAGTTCGTGCCGATAGAATCGGACAAAAAACAAAAAGCTTAAATTTTTAAATTACAATAACTATTATCATGAAAAAACAAGAACTTCAGTTTTTGATCGATTGCTTCGAAGTTCCAATCACAGTCCAGAACCGTGACTTCGAAATACTAATGCAAAACGAAGCTTCAAAAATCCTACTTGGCGAAGTTGTGGGGAAGAAGTGCTATGAAGTTTTCCATGGCACAAACGCTCCACCAGTTTTCTGCAGAATCATTGCATTTTTAAAAGGAGACAAGGGGTGGGAAGAATTCTACGAGCAAAAAATCGGTAAGTGGCTAATGGTAAAGGTTAATCGAGCTCAGTTAGAAAACGAAGACGTGTTCCTACACTTCGTTGTAGACATTTCTGATATAAAACGCAGAGAACTTGAGTTCCAAAAAACATCCGAATTGCTTTTACTTGCAACAAAGATCATGCGCCACGATGTCGTCAACGCGCTTACCGCAGTGCGTGGTTACCTCGAAATAATCGAAGAAAAGTGTGTTGAATGTGTAAAGATTGCAAACAAAGCCATCCGTGAGCTCGACAACGCTGTAAAGATCCTAAAGCAAACCAAGTATTTACCGAAGCCTGAGCTGAAACCTTACCGGCTTAGAGAGGTTATAGAAGAGGTCGGTACGAGGTTCAGGGCTAATATCGCAATACAAGGCGATTGCGTTGTTTTAGCAGACGACAACTTGTTTTCCATTTTCGACAACCTCATCAGAAATTCCTTAGACCATGGAAAAGCGGAGAGCATATCCATAAAAATCGAAACTGAGGGAGAGTTTTGCAACGTGCTATTCTCGGACAATGGAATTGGAATCGCGAAGGAGATAAGAGAAAGGATATTCGAAGACGGTTTTACAACTTCGCCGAAGCACAGCGGAATAGGGCTTTTTATAGTAAAACTACTAATGCAAAGATACGGTGGCGAAGTTTCGCTCCTCGATTCAGAAATTGGAGCGAGTTTTCTGTTAAGATTCAGGAGAGCTGAAAAGAATTCGTAAATTGCTTAGATTTAGCCTTAAAAGCCAAATACTGCCCAAAAATCTTTTCATGAATGGTTTACACGATTTTGATTTCTGAGCTTGAAGCAAAAGATTTAAAATTCCGTTTTTCGATCAAAGGTGTGTGGCTAAAACTCCTCAGTTCTGAAGATAGGAAAGAGGCGATCAAAGTCGCATCGAGTCTGAGAAGTGTTGGCGCCCGAGTTGAAGTCCGAGAGTGCATAGACTGGGATCTGGTCGAGAGTTTCGCGATCAAAGGCAGAATTAGCGAACTCAAGGGCAAGGGAGTAGAAGTCGGCGAATGGGAGAAGAGGATTGAGATCCTGAGGGATCTGCTAAAATCCGGAATTAAAGCTGAAGATCTACCAATGGAGTTGTTAAAAAAGCTTTATCCCGATCTACATCGAAGAATAGAAGAGGCTAAGCCAGAAGAAAGAGAAAAAATTTTTTCTGAAGTAATAGATAAATTTTTAGAAATAAAACTCCATACAAAGGAGATCGAGCTCTTTATGGCTCTGAACAACCTAAGGTTTGGTGAAAACAACGAGATTCCAGAAGATCCAATTGTTTTGGTAGAAACGGAAAGAGAAAAAGGAAAGGCGACTTTAAAAGTGAGCTATTATCCGATCACCGAAGTATACGTTGATGTCTTAAGCTTGCTTGACGCAAAAATGGATGAGATCGATGAGTTTGAGGGGCTCATAGTCGCGGGAATCCTCGAGATCGTAACCGAAATCATATCAAAGGTTCAAAACGATGGAATTGCGGAGATACAGAAACTCCAAGAGCTTAGCAGTGGGATAATTGAAAGCGATAACTTCGACTTTGCCATAGATTGTAGCGATGCTTTCGAAGCAATTTTGAGATCCATGGAAAAATCCGGAATTCTGAGGATTACGGGCAATAGAGTTAAGATAAAGGGGAAGTAGATGGAGGACATTCGTTTCTGTCCCAAGCACGGATTTTACCGTGGTGAACTCTGCAGTTGCGGTTTCAAAGGAGAGATCGTGCTGGAAAAGGAGAAAGTCGAAAGGCTTGGGAAATTCGTCTCTGGTATTTTAAGGCACTTTCCCGAAAAGTTCAACCTCAAAGTAGATGAGAACGGCTGGGTGGAATTTGGATCCCTTGCAAAGGTTTTGAAGAGAAAGTACAAGTGGGCTGACGAGTGGGCTCTGAAAGCATTGGTTTACAGCGACAAAAAGATGAGATACGAACTAAGAGGCGATAAGATAAGGGCAAGATACGGTCATAGCATTGAAGTCACCTTGACCGATATGCCGGAATCAACGGAGGATACGCTTTACTATAGCGCAAACGAAGAAGAGGCGAGCAGATTGTTGGAGATTGGAATCAAGCCAGTTAATCAGAGCTTCGTCCATTTATCAACGAGTTTCGAAAAAAGTGTAGAAGTTGCGATCTTGAGAAGTAGAAAACCAACGATCTTTGAAATAGACGCAAAAAAAGCGAGAGAAGATGGCTTGAGAATAATCAAAGCAAACGACTACATCGCCTTGGCTAAGGAGATACCTGCAAAGTATATTAAAAAAGTTGTTCAATATTCCTCCTCGCCGTAGTAGTAATCCTCTTCCTCCTCGACTTCCTCTTCCTCGCCCTCTTCTTCCTCGTAGCTTTGGAGATCTTCGAGGTCAAACTCTTCGTTCGTGTCAACGAGGAGAATTCTACCTTCTTGGTAGATCATCAAGGCATCGCAGAACTTGCATCGAATTTCAACGCCTTCATAAAGATCTGTAAGCTCGATCTCTTCTCCACAAGAGGGGCAAAGTATTATCTTCACCACCATAGGGTTAACTTTTGCCCACACTCAAATTTAAACTTTACGCTCAAAAAATTTTCATTTTCTGAGTTTTTCAAACGCATTAGCAATCTTTTCAAGCGATTCAGAGAGGAGCTTTATCTCCTCGGCTGAATTTGAGGAAGTTATAAGCTCACAAACCTTCACTATGGCTTTTTCGAGAGATTCAAGAGTGTCAGACTCGAGAACTATTTCCTTTTCCTCTTTCTGTGCCCTTTCCTCCTTACCCACTTCGATTATCACTTCTCTCCTGCAGTTTGGGCAAAAAGTCTTCCCCTCAGATTCAAAAAGGGGGAAGTTGCATTCTGGACAGTAGAGGGACAGCATCTTGGCTCCTTTCCGCAAAAGCCTCGCGGCATCTATCACCGACTCATCCGAAATTTTTTTATTACTCACGAAACTGTGTAATGCGGAAAGAATATTAAAAGATTCCGTTCTGAGGTGGTGAGCATGGCTAAGAAGGTGCCCGAAAGTGTTTTGGACACGTTAGACAGACTAATTCAGGACGACACGGTTCCAAGGAGTGTAAGGAGAGTTGCAAGCGAAATAAAAGAGCGATTGCTTTCAAGCAAGAAGGTCTCAGTCGAGGCTGCGTCTGCGATTACAATACTCGAGGACATATCATCAGATCCAAACTTGCCGATGCACGTGAGAACGATGATATGGAACCTCGCAAGTCAGTTGGAGAGGATATCTGTTGAATAAGAAAGAACTGCTGAGAAAATCAATCCATTTTTCAGGAATTTTATACATTCCCTTTTACGAAACCTTTGGCGTTGAAACCGTTTCAATTTCGCTCCTCATCTTAAGCTTCTTCTTCGCATTCTTTGAGTCTCTCAGGCTGAAGAAGGGTTTTTTAAGATCCGCATTTAGGAATTACGAGCAAAGAAGGATAGGAGCTTACTTTTACTTTCTGCTCGCTATTACCATCATAACACCTCTTTTCCCAAAAGAAGCTGTTTTCGTTGCAATCTCTGTTGTGATCGTCGGCGATGGTCTTGCGGGAATATCAAGAGGGTTTGGTAGAGATCGAGTTGCAAGCGTTCTCATGTTTCTATCTTCGACCTTGGTGGTGCATTACCTGGGATTGCTCGACCTCTTTTCGCTTTCTGCGATATTGTTCGCAACTATCGTGGAGAGAATAAAGAGCGTGGGTAACCTTAGACTCGAGGACAACTTCACAGTCCCCATCGTAGCGGTGATCGTTTGCTCAGTAAAGTATATCTCTCATGCGTAGTAGCGAGCACATGGATGAAAGAGACGCGCTAAGAATTTCGAGAGAAGTTGCGAAGCAAGTCCAGAAAGCGGTCTTATCTCTTCCACTGAAAAAAAGAGCTGAGATTGTCGGAATCGGAAAAAGTGGGATTACGAAGTTCGTAGACAAAGTCGCTGAAGACGTTGCCCTTGATGTTTTGCTCAAGGAGAAAGTTAGAGTTCTAAGCGAGGAGTGCGGATACGTTGGCGAGGGCGATGTTTTCGTTGCATTAGACCCATTGGATGGAACATTTAACGCAGTAAGAGGGATCCCCTTCTTTTCAGTCAGCCTTTGTTTTTCAAATTCAGAGAGCTTTCGAGATGCATTTTTTGGATACGTTTACAACCTCGTAACCAATGATGAGTTCTTCGCTCATCAGAAGGCTTTTAAAAACGGCGAAATGATAAGGGTTGTAGAGAAAGATGATCCAAGCGAAATGGACGCGATAGTGTATTATCCAGAGAAGAGATTGCCCTTCAAAAGGATTCGAATCTTTGGTAGTGCCGCTTTGGAAGCTTGTCTCGTAGCAGAAGGTGCCTTTGACTGCTTTATCGACGTTCGTGGAATGCTGAGAATATTCGACGTCTCCGCTGGTATATACATAGCTGAAAAAGCTGGAGCGATTGCGGTAGACGAGAATGGCGATTCTCTAAAGGATAAGAAATTCGAGATTTCTGAGAGACTAAACGTAGTTCTTTCAAACGGATTGGTTATAAAAAAGCTGTTAGAGATGATACCATGATGTGCGCGGTTGTTTACAAAACTCCACAGCTAAACGAAAGGGTTGAAAGATTTTTGAGTGAAATCGGCGTTGTGGTAAAGTTCTTCTCCAAGCCTTCCAAGGAACTCGAAGACTTTGACTTCATAGTCACCATTGGTGGTGACGGCACGATTTTAAGCGTTCTACAAGAAATAAGAGAGTGTCCTCCGATCTTTGGAATAAACACCGGCAAAGTTGGAATCTTAACCCACTCAAAACCAGAAGACTTCGAAGTAACTTTAAAGGAGGCGATAGAAAAATTCGAGGTTGAAGAGTTCACGAGGATCAAATGCGAATGCGATAAAGGCGAGTTTTTAGCGTTGAACGAGGTTGCCTTTCTATCGAAGGATAGGGCAAAGCTCATGAGAGTGACTGTAAAGGTCGATGGAGAGGAAATCGACTCCTTGCGATGCGATGGGATAATAGCTTCAACGCAGATTGGATCTACCGCCTACGCTTTCTCCTTGGGTGGACCCGTCATCGATCCTTACCTCGAATCCATACTCATAGTCCCGATCGCACCCTTTAGATTTGGTTGGAAACCGATTGTCATCCGAAGCGATAGAGTCGTTGAGTTCGAATCTGAGAACGCAATTGCAGTTATAGACGGAAAAAAGTTCTTAGAGACGGATAAAGTAGTCATAGGAAAGTCTAACTTCCCCGCAGTGTTCTTTATGAAGAAAAAAAGATTCATTAATATGTTTAATACAATACGTCGAATAGAATAAAGCTTATTATCGACGAACGCAACATATTATGTCCCCGATCGGGGAAGAGGCGGAGAGAGCGGAGCTTGCGATGAAGCCTTTCTGCGAGCTCGGGGATACAAGCCATGTTGATAGGTCCCCTGAGGAGCGAGCAACAGCTTGCGATGATTCTGGGGCAACCCAAACATGGCACAATTCCCGGGGGGTCAACTACTCAGAGCGCGCGGAGCGTGCGATGAGGAGTGGCGTTACTCCCGGGAAACACTCAAAGAATTCCAGTTTTCTCCTTTATGATTTCCATCGCCAACTTCTCTCTTTCTCCCCCACACCTCTCGATTATCTCGTAGCACTCCTTAATTTTTTCTGCAAACTTTGGGTTCAACTTTAGCCTTGTTGCAAATATCAGCGCTTCAATAACTGCGTTGAAGCCTCGATTTACAGCTCTTACTTCGTTCCTCAGCACTTTACCACGTAAAAGCTTTAAGTAAGTGATCGAACCTTCGAGCTTTGGTTCAAATTCGCAGAATGCCAAAGATCCCCTTAATATCGGCGGATCTAAGCTTTCAAAGTGTTCTTCGCCCAAATCCTCGAAGGTCGCAAGAGCAAATAAGATTGCGTCGTTCACAACGTTTGCAACAAAAAAGCTCCCTTTTTCCAAATTGCTACGGGTATGCGACGGGAAAAGCTTTGACTTTGCAAAAACACTGTTTTCATTTTCCACAATTATCCCAATTGGCGCAGTGTTGAGCTTCTCGCCCTTCGTGATTACAATCACTTCGTTTATCCCATTTCTGAGCCCAAAGTCTCTAAGCCTCAACCCTCCATCCCTCCAAAAGTGCCAAGTATATGGAGCTCGCAGTCAAATCAGCTATGGTTCCTGGGTTTAGCTTGTTCTTCAGCAAAAAATCGTCGAGTTTTTCGAATTCACTGAAATCTTTGGATTCAAAAGCCTTTTTTGCCAATTTCATGACTTCAAAAGCCTTATCTATTCCAAACTTCGAGATTATCAACGTGTCTGGGTAGCTCGCCAACATCTTGTGGTATAGAAAAACAATTGCATCGTTTGCTCTTTCATCGGAGTTCAGCAAAAACTTTGCCCCATCTACGCTTCTCGGATAACCGTTCGTTATTTCCAAAGCTATCAAATTCTCTCTCGGAGCCAACTTCATCCACTCGTAAACGTTCATCCTTCTCCTTAAGATCTCCTTCGCGGTTTTCTTACTCTCAAGTGACATTTCTTTGGCTTCAAGAACTCTCGGATTGCACAGTTGAAAAGATTTTAGAATTTCAAGCGATTCTTGATAACTCGTGCTCCTTAAGAAGTTTGTCGCATTCTTCCCAGCGATTTCTGCATTTTCAGCTTCCCAAACCGCGACAAGTGGAAAAAGGAGTAAAAAAGCACCAAAGTGAACGTTCGTGTTGACTCCAAACTTTTTACTCGCAACAACCGCTTCGAGAATGTGCATTCTCCTCTCTCTCGCAGTCTTGAGGAAAAATGGGAAAGATGAAGCTGCAGAGACTATGAAGTGTTCAAACTTCAGATCCAAGAAATCGTGTTCTCTGTCCACATTTCCAGACTTCGGCGTGCTCGAAACTTCGAGCAATAAAGCGAGGACTGCGGAGGTTGCCGAATCCTCGGGACTGCTAAACATAAAGATGGTTACTTTAACCTTTCTTCGATGAGTTTCGCAAATTCCTCATAGCTGCGATAACCAACGATTGCATCGCCATTGAGGAAGAACGTTGGAGTTCCGCGAACACCGTAGCTAAAACCATCTTCTAAGTCCTTCTCAACTTCGCTCCGATATTTGCCGGATTCAAGACAATCCTTGAAGTTCGAAAAGTTGAGCGAGAGCTCTGTTGCATAGTCGTAGAGCTTCGAAAGGTTGGAATACCATTCTTTTTGTCTTTCAAACAGCAAGTAGTGATACTCCCAGAATTTCCCTTGTTCTCTTGCGCAATTCGCAGCCATCGCAGCCTTTATCGATGCTTCTCCATGCACAGGAAAATCTCTGAAAACAAGTCTCACAACGTTTCCGTATTTCTCGATTATCTTCTTCTCGACTTCAAGAGCAAACTTCGCGCAGTATGGGCAAGCGTAGTCTGAGAACTCAACGATCACAACCTTCGCGTCTTTTGCACCAATCCAAGGATCGTCGTCCTCGCTTACTTCTATTTTTTCAAGTCTAAGGTTAATGAAATCCCGAGAAGAGGCGATCTTTTTCCCATCCGCAGACATGTAGTATTTTTCAACACCAAGGGTTCCACTTTTGTCGTAGAACTCTATCTCAACTAAGAAGAACTCGCCCGCAGACGTGTAGTTCTTAACCCTTGCACTAACCTCTGGATTGCTCATCTGGATAATTCTGTTTATTTCCTGCATCGCTTTTTCGAGATTTTTTGAGAAATCCGACTTCGCTTCGCTCTGAGTTTTCGTTAGATTTGGGAGTAAAATCGCACCAATCGCGATTCCAGCAGCAAGTCCCAAGATTAAGGTTCCGATAGCGATTTTGTTCATGGACGCAATTTGCCCATCTTTATATATACCTTTCCTCAGTGTTGGTATGCTCAAGTTCATCGGTGTTGCGAGAACACCTTTTAAAGACAAAAGCAGTGCTCCAAGGCAAGGAAGGTTTTCCAACGAGATCAGCGAAATCGAGATATTTCCAGAATTCGCTTTGGGACTTGAAGGAATCGAAAAATTCGAACACATAATTGTCCTCTACTGGATGCACTTGGCTGAGAGGGATAAGCTTAGGGCAAAACCACCCGACAGCGAAGAACGCGGAGTTTTTGCAACTCGTTCCCCAAACAGACCAAATCCAATTGGAGTTTGCCTCGTGAAGCTCCTCGAAGTTAAAGGGAATACACTGGTTGTCAAATGGCTCGACGCAATCGATGGGTCGCCGATTTTAGATATAAAGCCGTTTTTCGCTGATATCGATTGCATCTAAGAATAACAGGGAGAGTAAAACTTTAATATTTCTTCGATAACTTTCTTCGTGGCGACAGGAATCGTTTTCCATCCACAATACTTGGAACACGAGCAAAGCCCTACGCATCCCGAAAGAAAGGAGAGGCTTGCCTACACAATAGATCAACTAAGAGAGGAGGGGATCTTCTATTCGCCTGACATAAAGGTGTTAGAGCCAACAATGGCGAGCGTTGAAGATGTCCTTGAAGTTCACACGAGGGAATACGTGGACTTTCTCAGAGAAGAGAGCAAACGTGGAGGAATGATCGACTTAGATACAAACGTCCCGGTTGGAGTTTTTGAAAGAGCTTTGCTTGCGGCAGGTGGAGCGATAAAAGCGGGAAAAGCTGTGCTTGAAAAAGAAGTCGATAATGCATTCGCAATGATACGGCCCCCGGGGCATCATGCAAAATCCTATATCGGCGCGGGATTTTGTTATTTCAACAACATAGCAATAATGGTCAAATGGTTACTTAAAAGAGGGTTGAAGCGAATCCTAATCCTTGATTGGGATGCCCACCACGGCGATGGGACGCAAGAAATATTCTACAGAGATAACCGAGTCCTGTTCATCTCCACGCATCAAAT
>CALIUJ010000185.1 GCA_938048785.1 uncultured Archaeoglobaceae archaeon
CAAATCCTTCGAGAATCAGGAAGATCACGAGAAGAACGACGCCGATAGGTCGCATAGACTAAATTATTTTCTTGTAGATAAATCTTTGCTCATCAAAATCCACTGATTTGAAAAGAAGTATTTTTCAGCGAATTTGTTCTCGAAAACGCTCGTAACTTCGAAGCCAAATTTTTGGAAAAATTCGAGTGCTTCGCTGTCTGCACGGATTATGCAACTCAAACGAACCGCTTTCCTATCTTCTGCAACCTCTATCATTTTTTTCATCATTGCGGAACCTATCCCCTCGTGCCTTCTCAACGGAGATACCGCGATGAAGTTTATGAATGCTTCGCCTTTTTTTGGCTTTCGAATGAAGAACCTCAAGAGCAGAGATGCCCTCAAGCTCTCTAAGAAGCCAATTCTATCTCTTAAAAATTTAAAAATCTTCTGTTCTCCAAAAGAAATACAAGAGAAGCCCAAAATTCTTTCCTTCTCCGCGATGAAACAGCCGTCCATGTTCGAGCTGAAAAAGTCTCTTAAGACTTCTCCCGCAAAGTAGATGTCCCTAAAGATAGTAGAGAGCTCCCTATCAAAGGATAGAAGCAGAATTCGAACCGCTTCCCCTACGTCTCCTCTTTCAAGTGGTCTTACTCTCATGGTAGGCCTTTATCCTTTCAACTGCCTTCTTCAAGTTCTCCAAGGAGTTCGCATAGCTTATCCTAATAAAGCTCTCATTCCCACTTCCAAACGCAATCCCTGGTGTTACCGCAACTCCGCGGTTTATCATTTTCTCCGCAAAATCTACACAGTTTTCTTGAACGTCCATGAACATGTAAAAAGCGCCCTCTGGTTTAACCGTCCAGTATAGTTTACTGAGTTCTCCGTATATGTAGTCCCTGCGCTTTCTGAATTCGGCGACGATCCTTGACACAATGCCCTCGAATTCTCGGTTGAACATGACCTCAGCAACTGCTTTCTGCGCAAAAGCTGGTGCACAAACACCGTTGACCTGATGGACCTTTAGCATTGAGTTTAGAAGATCTTCTCTCGCAACAACGTAGCCTATTCTCCAGCCCGTCATTGCCAATGATTTCGAAAAACCGTTTACCACGACGACGTTTTCATAATCTACGAGCGTTGTCGGCTTTTTATCGTAATAGATCTTGTCGTATATCTCGTCGCTGATCACGATAGATCCGTAGTCCATAGCGATCTCCGCAATTCCCCTCAGTGTTTTCGCATCTGCAACTACTCCAGTTGGATTGTTTGGGTAATTGAGAAAAACAACGCTAACTTCTCTGCTCATCAATTCCGAAAATAGATCGAGGTCTGGAACGAATCCAGTTCCATGCGTCTTTACTTCCAAAGCCTTTGCCCTGCATATCTTTGAATACGTGAAGTAACTCAAGAAAGATGGGGATGGAATTAAGACCTTTGAGCCTTCTTCGATAAAAGCGAGACTCGCGTTCATCAAAGCTTCGCTCCCGCCAGCGGTTACCATGACGTTCTCCTTCGAGACCCCATAGCTTTCCGCAATCGCAGTTCTAAGCTCTTCAATACCAAGGTTCGATGTATAGTGTGTATATCCAGCTTTAATAGCTTCGATCGCTTTTTCTACGACTTCTATTGGTGTAGGAAAATCCGGTTCCCCGATGGTCAGGCTTACTACGTCCTTGCCCTCCTTTTTTGCCTTTTCCACGATCTCAAACATTTTTCTAATCAAGGAAGTCGAGATTTCCCTAAGCCTATTCGCCTCCATTGACCAAGCCCTTCGTAGAAAATTAAAGTCTTTCTGACTTAAGATAACCTTTCATCTACGAGATTTCGAACTATGATGATCCTAAATTTCGAAATCTCGGGGTTCATTTAATACGCTCAACCCCCCTTTGTTTCCTGTGGAACTGCACTAACTAAGTTTAAAGGCTTTCTTACAATCAGAAAATGCACAAGATCTTCTTAAATTGCATGAAAATGCATCTAATAAACTTTTGCAGATAAGCCATTGGTTTAAATTAAAAATTTGTCGGAAAAGCCTTGGATATTGTCTTTATAGTTCGTAAAACGTCTTCTTAGCGATTTTCATACGCAAAAAGGGTTATGGTGGTATCAAATCGACTTATTCAGTTCTGCTCGTAGAGCCTTATCTCGATGTCATCGTAAAACTCCTTTTGCTCGATCGTGAACCTTCTCCTTTGAACAAGGTGAAGCAACGGAAGATAAACCTCTATAACTCTCTCCTTGGTATCTGCGATCGAAAAAAGTGTGACGAAGTTTCTTTTCTTCAAAATCCTCACCAGGTAGTCTTCAACTTCCGCTATTTCCCGTTCCAAGTTCTCTTCGTGTGGTATCGAAGTTATGTAATCGAATTCTATTCTTTCCCTTCTTCTTTTCTTTCTCCTTTCAATCGCCTCAGCCTTCTTAAGCTCCCTTATTAAGTCTTTTAATGTGTTAATCTTTCGAATTCGTCTTCTTTGCGCTCTTAAAACCTCTTCGACGAAGCTTTCGTCGATTTCAAGTTCTTCATTCTCCTCAACCTCGATTATCTCGAAGTCCTCTTCCACAGGTGGTGAAGGGGCAATCGCATCTGCCTTCATTCTAACGAGAATTGCTGCATAAAGCAAAACTCTTCCAGAAACTCTTAAATCGAGCTTCTTAGCTTCCTCTATCTTTCTCAAAAACTTGTCAGTAACGTCTATTACGTCGATGTTCCAAGGATCGATTTCCCCCTTTCTCGCCATCTCTAAGAGGATTTGGATTGGATCTGTGAAATCCTTACTCCTGTCACTATCGATGAGTTGTCACCTCCCATTGTAACTCCTATTACGGTGTCTGCGTTCTCGATCATCGGTTTTCTAAGTGAGATCACGATGAATTGTGCGTCTTTAGACCTCTTCTTTATCATTTTCGCAACCCTTTCAACGTTTACACCATCGAGGAACATGTCTACTTCATCGAACGCATAAAAAGGTGCGGGTTTGAACATCTGAATTGCGAGAATGAAGGAGAGAGCGACAAGACTTTTCTCTCCACCGCTAAGCGCTTCAGGTCTTTGCATCGGCTTGTTCTTTAACTTCACACGCATGTGAAGACCGCTGTTGAACACGTCTTCGGAATCGAGAAACAGTTCTCCCTCCCCGTCTGCAAGTTCTTGTAAAATTTGGCTAAAATTCTTGTTTACAGCGTTGAAGACCTCAAAGAAGACTTCTCTTTTTCTAAGTTCGTATTTCTCGATCCTATCGATTATCTCCCTGCGTTCCTTCTCGAGAATCTCTTTTTTGCCTATCAACTCATCTCTTCTTGCCTTTACATTTTCGTAATCTTGAATTGCCTTGAGGTTCACGTCACCAAATTTGGATAATTCCTCTTCAATTCTTCCGAGTTCAAACTTTAAATCTTCGAGGTTTCTGAGGTTTTCTGGAACTACAAAGTCTTCAAAGTTACGTAGGTTTTCCAAAACGGTGTTCAACTTCTCTTCAAGCGAAGCAATTCGATCTTCACATCTTTTGAGTTCGAATTCGATTCTACTTTTCTCTTCTTCGATCGATCTAAGCTCTTGAAGAAGGTGATCTCTCCTATACCTCAGCTCCTTAACCTTTTCTCCCAAGTCTCTCTCCTCAACTTTCAGCTCCTCAACTTTCCTTGATAGCTCCTCTATCCTCCTCTTTCCCTCTTCGAGTTTGAGCAAAAGCTCGTTCTTTCTCGATAGGAGATTTGACATATCGTTTGATATTGAGTTCAAGCTGTTTTCAAGCTGTTTTCGCTGGAATTCAAAGTTTTCAATTCTATTCTCTATCGATATGAGTATTTCTCTATTTCTCGTGTAATCTTCCTTGAGCGTTTCGAGTTCAAATAGAATCTTCGGGATTTTGCTACCCTTCAGATTGTCTTCGATTCTCTTTATCGCGGTTTCTGCACTTCTCATCTTATCCTCAACTGCGGATAGTTCTCCACCTATTTTCTTCAATTTCTCAATGCAATCCGATTTTTCAACGCTCCTAAGGGCAATTCTCCCTTCCAACTCGTTTATTTGCTGATTGAGTCCGCGTATTCTTTCCTCCACACCCTTTATCTCCAATTTTCTCTCGTTGATTTTTGCGGATATCTCATCAAGCTTAGCCCTTGCAATTCTTCTCTTCTCCTCCACATTGTTCAGGTTTGCAATCAAAGAATCTTTCTCGGACTGAAGCTCTCTTATTTTTTCTTGAAGCTCTCTCTCCTTTTCAACGAGCTCTCTTGAGATCAATAGTCCTCTTTTCTCTCTACTACCGCCCACCATCAAACCACTCTTCTCAACGAGGTCCCCATCGAGGGTTACGACACGCACGTTTTTGTCCATGAGTCGTCGAGCGTTCTCTATGGTGTCAACGACGATCGTGTCCTTAAGAAGGAACTTGAAAACCGGTGTAAATCTCTTATCGCAGTTGATGAGGTTTACGGCAAAGTCTATTACTCCCTTCTCCTTGAGAATCGACCTATCAAATTCAACTCGAAAATCTCTTATTTTTTTCAGTGGAATGAAGCTAGCCCTTCCCGCTTGAAGCATTTTAAGATACTTTATTGCTTCTACCGCATCATTTTCAGTCTCTACTACGATAAACTGCAGTGCACCACCAATTGCAGACTCTATGGCGGTTGCAAATTCCTCATCGACTTCTCCCAATTGTGCAACGGTGCCAAATATCCCAGCTAACTCTCTTCTCTCCTTCGCAGACAATATCGTCTCTACTGGCTTTGAGTAGCTCTGTATGGTGGAGAGTTTTGCCTTTATCTTCGCAAGCTCGACTTCACAACGCTTTGTCTCCTCTTCTACATCGGAAAGTCTTGATCGAATAGAGAAGAGACTCCTGTCAAGGTTTAGAATCTCGGACTGTATGCTTCGTTCTTCTCTCTCCAATTTCGAGAGTTCGTTTGAGATTTTTTCAAAAGCTTCTCTGTTTCCTTTGAGATCGTTCTCCATTTTTACCTTTTTAGAGTTAGCATCTTCGATTTCTAACTCTATTCTGCGTAGAAGTTCTATTGTTCGATCTCTTTCAGAGATCAAAGCGTTCCTCTTCTCTTTCAGAGCATCAAAGTTTTCTTTCTCGCTAAGAAGTTTATTTTTCAGCTCCTGATAACTTTTATCTTCAAGCTCCAATTCCCTCTTCAAAGAGTTTATCTTTTCCAATTTTTCGTTGAGCACCTCTTCGAGGTTGATCTTCCTGACGAGCTCTTCTTCAAGCACTTTTTGGATTGATTCAAGCTCATCTTTTGTTTTTATGGCATCGCTTCTCTTCTTAAAGATCTCTTCTTCTATTCTGGCTATCTCTTCTCGATATATAATTTCAGACTTCTTGATAGACTCAATCTCGGATGTGAGTCTCAAAATCTCGGTTTGTATTTCGCTTAACCTTTTATCACCAAATTTGGAGATCTCGTTTGCTACGTTCCTAAGATCTTCGTTGATTTTGATTGTCTTTTGCGTAATCTCTGGTATCTGAGCCATTAGCTTGTCTCTTTCCCTTTCAAGTTTTTCGATCTCATCCTCGACCCTCTTTTTATTAGAGTTGAGGGAAAGAAACTCGTGTGCTCTAATTTGTGTCTCGCACTCAACTTTTCTCGCAACAAGCTCCTTGTATCTCAAAGCCTCGTTTCTGTCCTTCTCCAAAGACCTTAGCATTCCCTCAACTTCCGAGATAACGGCTTCGAGCTTCTCTATGTTCTCTCTAACCCTATCAAGCTCTTCCAACGCTCTTTCTTTTTTCTCATCGAACTCTGAAATTCCTGCAACGTCCTCGATAACTCTTCTCCGCTGAACTGGGGTCATTTCTACGATTCTCGTCACATCTCCTTGCATCACGATGTTATAAGCTTCGCTGTGAATTCCAAGTTCGGAAAGTAGATTTTGGATCTCATAAAAACTCGCTGGCTTCTCGTTGATGTAATAGTAGCTATAGTAGCCTTTATCCGTCACCTTTATCCTTCTCGTGATCTCATAGCTCTTCCCATCGTCTCCAATCGTTATCGAAACTTCAGCATCCTTTTTCCCTTCAGACACCAAATCCGATAGTCTTTCAGCTCTCAACTGCTTTGTGGAGGTTGTAAGACCTAAACAAAAAAGGATCGAGTCAACTATGTTTGACTTTCCGCTTCCGTTTGGACCTGTTATAACCGTGAAACCAGGGTTCAGTGGGATCTCGACTTTTTTTGTAAAGGACTTGAAGTTCCGCAGCGATATCTTCTTAACCAACATCTCAGTCGCAGATTATGAGGTCTTTGTCGTCTTGCTCGATCTCGGCTTTATGTCCATTCATTTTCTCTACAATCTTTGGAGCCTTTTTCTCTACTTGAGCCTCCAAAGTTCTCTCTTGTTGGACTCTTGGAACCACTTCCTCCCTTTTATGCTCTAAGACTTTCTTCTTGTCTCCTCTCAGCTCCTTAAGCTCGTCTTTTATGTATGTAAGCTCTATGACTATGCTTTCAACGCTTTTTCTTAGCTCCACAAGCTTTGAATCTAAATCCACGATCTTCCTCGCCATTTCCGAGTTCTCGATCTCCTTCTTTATCAGACTCACGATCCTTTCGATCTCACTATTGTCCGCTACCACGACACCACCCCGCCGCCTTTGAAACAGTATCCTTCGATATTAATAAATCTTTTCATTCGACGTTTCGACAAAGTTTGAGAAGAGACGCGAAGTCACTTTGTTAAGGTCTTTAACAACCCTTCTTTGATCGCAATTTCTTTTAAATGAATCTAGTTCGATTTTGAAGCACCAATTGAAATTTTTTCTCTTAAAAATCTCTTTAATCCATTTCATGCCAGTGTAAGCATCTTAGCTCGTTTCTTTCCTTAGAAAAGAATTGCCAAGATCCAAATGCAAAGTTCCATAGGAAACAAAGGGGGGTTCTGGTTGCCATGGACTCGATCTAAGACCCTCTTTAGATGAAGCGTTGAAATGTGGGAAAGTTAGGAAAGAACTGGCGATTGAGTCGAGAATCTGAAAGCGCTCGTTTTGAATTTCAGAAAATAAAAATTATTTGAACCACGGTATCATCTTCCTAACCTCTTTTCCAACGATTTCGATTGGGTGGTTCGCTTCCATCTCCAACAACTTGTTGTAAACTGGTCTCCCAGCCAAGTTTTCGAGAATCCACTCTCTTGCAAATTCACCAGTTTGAATCTCTTTCAGGATTTTTCTCATCTCTTGTCTTGTGGCTTCGGTGAATATCCTCTTTCCTCTCGTCATTCCTCCATACTTCGCAGTTTCGCTCACCGCTTTCCACATGTTGAAAATTCCCCCTTCGTAGATCAGGTCTACTATGAGCTTCAGCTCGTGCAGAACTTCAAAATAGGCGACTTCTGGCTGATAACCAGCTTCAACGAGTGTTTCAAAGGACATTTTTATCATTTCCGCAACTCCACCGCATAAGTCTACTTGTTCCCCGAAGAGATCGGTTTCGGTCTCTTCTTTAAACGTCGTCTCTATAACACCAGCTCTTGTTGCACCGATCCCCTTTGCATAGGCGAGAGCTATATCCAAGGCTTTTCCACTTGCGTTCTGATTAACCGCAACGAGAGCCGGAACTCCTTTACCCTCGACGAACATCCTCCTCACCAATGGTCCGGGACCTTTTGGGGCTACCATTATCACGTCCACGTTTTTTGGAGGGACGATTTGGTTGTAGTGTATGTTAAACCCATGTGCAAAGAGAATCGCAGAACCATCTTTGAGCTTCTCCCTCACGAATTTTCTGTAAACTTCTGGCTGGACCATATCTGGGATCAGCATTGCTATAAGGTCACCCTCTATTTTTTCAAGGCTAACGACTTTCATTCCATCCTTTTCCGCCTTCTGCCAGCTCTCTCTATCCCACTCTGGGAGCGCAACTGTAACATCAACCCCAGAATCGCGCAAGTTTAGCGCATGCGCATGTCCTTGGCTTCCGTAGCCGACGATGCAAATCTTTTTGCCCTTTAAAACTTCGAGATCCGCATCCTCCTCGCGGTATATCTTTGCCATACCATCACCGGAGAAAGTGGTTTTGAGTTTCATATTTTTTTTGCTATGATCCACACGTCGAAGAATTCTCTCGTATATACGATTCTGAAACCGCACTCTTTAAGAATTGATACGAGGAGCTCAAGATCGGGAAAAGTGCGCCACTTCATTTCGAGGTTCTTTGCGTATTCTGGGCTAATCAAGAAGGCTAAAAAAACTTCTGCAAAAAATCTAAACATCCATGGAGTTTTGGAGTTCAAATCTGCGATTACAATCGCACCCTCTTTTTTCAAAACCCTTTTCACTTCTTCTACAGCCTTTCGCACATCAAGCTCATGCAGAGCGAAGCAAAGAACCGCAAGGTCAAAAACGCTGTTTTTAAACGGAAGACGATGCGCATCTGCCCTTATTGCCTTTGCAAATTTGCACATCTTGGCGGACATATCTACGGGAACAACTTCTGCTGCTGGGAACACGTTTTTAAGCTCTGAGCTTAGAACGCCTGGACCGCTACAGACGTCAACGATGAACTTTGGTTGAACGTGTTGCGAGATGAAAAGGCAGAAAGAGCGATAGTACCATCTGTTGAACTCAGCCCACTTTCGATAGTTCTCCGCCACATCGTTCCACATGATTTATGTTCTCTTTTTAAAATTAGTTCTTTGTCAAAGGATAACTTTTGGAACTTTTTGACAAATCCAAGAATCTCTTTGCTTCATTTTTATAAACAGGCTTCAAACCCACGAATTTTTCTTGTTCAGAAAAATGGGCAACGCCAGAAAGACTTTTTAATCCCCTTCAGTCCACTAAGAAGGTGAAACAGCTGAGAGTCTTGAAACCATTCGACCCATGGAAGTCGGAGCTTTGCACTTGCGGGGAAAAGATGTCCTTTAATCCCTACACAGGATGTGCGCATCAATGCGATTACTGTTACGCAACCTATATACCGAGATTCTGGGAAGTGAGGGAAAAGAAGGACTTGTTGAGAAGGTTGGAAAAAGACCTCAAGGAGCTCGATAGCGATGTCTTTGTTTCTATGTCAAACAGCTCAGACCCGTATCCGCCGGTAGAAAGGGAGAGAAAGCTTACGAGAAGATGTATCCAGCTTTTCAAGGAATATGGTGTGAAACTGCTGGTGGTGACGAAGAGCGATCTCGTCGTTCGCGACCTCGACTTACTATCTGAAATGGACTGCGTCGTCAGCATGACGATCACTGGTTGCGATAAGCTCGAGAAGTTTGCGCCATCAACAGAAGAGAGGATTGAAGCCTTCAGGGAAATTAGAGACACTGTTCCCGCTGTGCTTAGATTTGATCCAATTATCCCCTTCGTCAACGATTCGCAACTCGAGATAATCGAGCTCTGCGATCCAGAACACGTGGTAACTTCTACGCTGAAGCTCAGGTTTGACTCATACAAGAGGATAGTTAAAACGATTCCCTGGTTGGCTTCAGCACTTGAAAAGCTGTATTTTGAGGAAGGAGAGAGGATAGGAAGTTACTACTACCTACCGAGTGATCTCAGGTTGTTTTTACTTAAAAAAGTTGAGAGGTTTTGCGAATCTATTGGAACGACCTGCGGATTTTGTAGGGAGGGAATTGACTTCAAGGCAGAGACGTGTGATGGCAGACACCTGAGCAGTAGCTTTAAAAACGTCGGTGGGAGTTACTTCGGGGGATGGGATGTTGTGTAAGCTCTTTCTCCACGAAAAGGCGGTTGAAATCCTGCTCACGATTTTGGATTTTGAGGAGAAAGGGGGGAAAATATATCCGCTCAGCATTTCAAACCTACTGAACTCCCCGTATAGCTATGTTTCAAAGGTTCTCGGTGAATTTGAGAAGTTCTGTCTCATAGAAAGCAAGTTAGAAGGTAGAATTAGGGTCGTAAAACTCACAGAGCACGGAAAAAGGATAGCCAAGGTTTTAAGAGAATTGAAGAAACTCTTGGAGAGGGACATCGTCGCAGAGTTCAAACTGGATGCTTTAAAAAGAATTTTTGAAAATGGACAAAAAGATTTCTATTCCCTCGCCCCTATACTCGCAGAACTTGAAATCCTGATTTCAACGACGAAAGACGAACTCGTGTTGGGGGAAGCGATGGAGATGAAGAAAAAGTTGGAGGAGATAATATGCTCAGGGAGTTAGAGAAAAAGAGAAATGAAATGGTAAGACTTCTTTCGAAGCTCATCGAAATCAAAGCAATTTCTCCTGACTTTGGTGGGGAAGGCGAGGAAGAGAAGGCGGAACTTTTAATGGATCACCTCGAGGAGTTCGATCATGTGCAGAGATTCGATGCAAGAGATGAAAGAGTTGGAACGAGACCGAACATAGTTGCTAAGATCAACGGAGTTGTAAACAGAACCATCTGGATTGTCTCGCACTTGGACGTCGTCCCCGAGGGCGATGAGAAGTTATGGCGAACGCCTCCCTTCAAAGCGGTTGTGGAAGGGGGAAGGATTTATGGTAGAGGTAGCGAAGACAACGGTCAAAGTATCGTTTCATCGCTCTTTGCGGGGAAAGCGATAATCGAATCTGGATTGAAGCCGAAGTATAACTTTGGACTCCTCCTCGTTTCAGACGAAGAGAGTGGTAGCAGATATGGAATGAAGTTCTTGTTAAAGAAAGACATCTTCTCGAATGACGACATGTTCATAGTTCCCGACGTAGCTTCGCAGAAGGGGGATGCGATAGAGATAGCGGAGAAAAGCATTCTCTGGCTCAAGTTCGAAGTCTACGGGAAGCAATCACACGCAAGTATGCCACAGATGAACGCTTCGCGTA
>CALIUJ010000186.1 GCA_938048785.1 uncultured Archaeoglobaceae archaeon
AAGGGGAAAACGGTGATCGCAAAGGGAAGGGTAAAGCTTGATGGCGATGCAGAGGTTGTGGGCTCGAGGGTGAATGAGTTCGAGTGCGAGAAATACGTTCCAATTGAATGCTATTCCGACGTTGATATCGACGTTAATGGAGATTTTTTGGTCGTCGATTTCTTCACGATTCCCGAAACTTGGAAAAAACTCGCAAAGAAAGATTGGGAGACCATTTTTATATACGGCGACGTCGACAGTGGAAAGAGCACACTTGCAACTTACTTGGCGAACAAAGTCGGTGGCGCTTACATCCTTGACCTCGACATAGGTCAAGCGGAGATAGCGCATCCCGGAGCAATGGCTTACGGATTCGCCAAGGACATCGTTACTCTGAGCGACGTGAAGATGATCAACGGTTTCTTCGTTGGAAGCACCACTCCGCAGGGAAGAGAGGTGAAGTGTTTGCGTGGAGTTGCGAAACTTTGGAGAGAGCTTAGAAAACTCGAGGGAAGAAAGATTGTGAACACGACAGGTTGGATAAAGGGGAAAAGGGCTAAAGAGTATAAGATGGCGAAGATCGAGATAATAGCTCCAGACCTCGTAGTTTCCTTTGAAGGAAAACCCATCGAGAATTTGGAGATTTACGAAGTCGAGAAGGGATATGCGGTAAAGAGAGACAAAGTTGAAAGGCTGAGGGCAAGATGTGAATCCTACGCACGATTTTTGAGAAACGCCAAGGTATTCGAATTGAAAAAGCCCAATATTAGATTGAAACCAGATTTTTTCCAAGGAAAAGACGTTTCCGAGTTTATTAGCATGGTTTTAGGAGCAAAAGTTTCTGCAAGGCTCGGAGAGGATTTTTTGGCGATCTTCACGGAAGGAGAAGTCGAAATAGACTACGGGATTGCGAGAGAGTTGAAGGAGCTCTATGGAATCGAAGAAATCTTTGTTTTTTCTGAAAAAGAGCTCAAAAACATCGTCGTAGGCCTTTACAAGGGCGAGAGGTATCAAGGCATGGGTCTTCTTAATTTTTTGAACGAAAAGATCGCGATTGAATCCGAAATCTTAGAGTTCGACGCCGTAGAGGTAGGGGAGATGAGGTTCGAAGGCGGTAAGGAGTTTTTCTTAAGAAAGCTCTGAATCTTTTTCAATGGACCGGTGGGGATTTGAACCCCAGGCCTCCGCCATGCCAAGACGGCGCTCTACCAGCTGAGCTACCGGCCCTAAATTACTTTACATCTCAGGATTAAAAACATTTTGGAATCTGCGGAAAAACTGTTTTATATATAACAATCATGCGAAAAGCTTATATGCAATGATAAATTGTTATCCTTGAAGGAGGTGGGAACATCGTACACAGCGGATTGGAAGATAATGGTCGACGCGTTGCAGATGGAAGGAAGGAGGTTTGAAGTTCCAGAGGAGGGGGTGGTGCGGATAAGTCATTGGAAGAGGGAGATAACCGTCGAGTTTAGGAATGGTCTCGGCTTCGTCGAAGTCAAAAGCTTTGAGTGTCGCAAAACAATCAGTGGATCGAGCGAGCAAACGCTAAGCGCAATCGCAAAGCTCGGGGTTATAAGCCTTAGGTCGTTGATGGCATCCGCGTTCATCAACAAAGGCTATGAGAAAGCTCTAATGATAAGGAGGTGCTACGAAAAAATCAAAGTCTAAACCAAGAACCTACTCATTCCAGTGCGCCAAGCCTTTTCTGCCTCTGCAACATCGCACGCGAAACTCTTAAAATCTATTTTTTCTCCCTCGCTGAACCCTATTATCTCTGCTTTCAAACCCTTCCCCCTTAGAAAATCTACGAAATCCTCCGCCCTACTATCTTTTATCTCAACGATCCACCTCGTGTTCGATTCCGAGAATAGATCTACGAAATCGAGTCTTTTCGTCGCTCTAAATCCTACGTCGATTCCAAAGCACATCTCCGCAACTGCAATTGCAACGCCACCTTCGGAAACATCGTGGCAAGCGTTCACGTTGAATTTCTTAAAAGCCTCGAGCAAAGCCTCGCTGTAAGTTTTAAGTCTTTCAGGCGAAGTCTTTGGGACATCGTAATTTTCGAAGCCCAAGATCTTCGAATATAGGCTTCCTCCAAACTCCTCCTTAGTTTCTCCTACTAAGATCACCGCACCGCCTTTGAAAAAGCTGTCGTTGACAAATGCAACGTCCTCCACTATTCCTACACCAAGAAGCGTTGGCGTTGGCGGGATTGCGGAGAACTTTGTCTCATTGTAGAAGCTCACGTTCCCGCTGACGCATGGAATTCCAAACTCTTTTGCCATCCAACCAAGCGCTCTAACGCTTTCAACGAATTCCCACATCCTCTCTGGCTTTTCTGGGTTCCCGAAGTTGAGGCAATCTACGAAAGAATGCGGTCTTGAGTTCACCGCAACGAGATTTCTAACCATTTCATCAAAAGCGCTCGCAGTTCCCCAATAAGGATCCGCCTTCGTTAGCCATGGGTTCACAGCAGTTGTGATCGCAATTCCTCTTTGCGAAAGGGTTGGCTTTATCACTGCAGCATCGCCATGGGTTTCGTAGTTTATCTTACCTTGCAGAGGTCTTAAAATCGTGGAAGCCTTTACCTCGTGGTCGTATTGTCTTATAACCCATTCCTTACTTGCAACGTTTGGATGCGAGATCATTTTCATGAAAACTTCCTTGTAATCCCTTGGCTTTGGAATCTCTTGTTCTAAAGCCCTCTTTGGCTTTTCAACGTAGTTTCTGCAGTATTCAACCGCTCCGACGATGAACTCAATGTCCAGTTCGTAAACCTTGTAGCCCTTGTAGTATATGCGAAGAACCTTGTCCTCAGTAGTTTTCCCAATCACCGTCGCGGGTATGTCCCATTTTTGGAAAATGTAAAGGACTTCGTCAACCTTCTCTGGTTTCACCGTGAGCATCATTCTCTCTTGGCTCTCAGAAATCCATATCTCCCAAGGTGCCATTCCCTCCTCTTTTAATGGAACTTTGTCTAAGTGAATCTCTGCGCCGAATTCAGCTGAAAAAGCCATTTCACCGACGACACAGCTCAGTCCACCACCGCCAAGGTCTTTCATTCCCGTTATCAACCCCTTATCAACTACTTCGAGGCAAGCGTGTATCAGGGGCTCCTTCATTATTGGATTTCCAAGCTGGACAGCACTTCTCTCTTCTTCGCTCTTTTCGCTCAACTCGGCGGATGCAAATGTTACGCCGTGGATTCCATCTCGACCAGTTTTTCCGCCCACTAATACGAAGAGGTCTCCAACGTTCTTCGCTCTGCTTGGAACCACTTTTTCCTTTTTCACGATTCCAACGCATCCAACGTTAACGATGCAGTTCGTTAAGTAGGATTCGTCGAAGAAAACGCAACCGCTAACCGTTGGAATTCCAACTCTGTTTCCATAGTCCCTTATCCCCGCAACTACTCCGGTTAGTAGGTAATTCGGGTGCCTAGTCCCTTTTGGAAGGGCTTCGTAGCTCGTGGTTAAATCTGCGAAGAAGAGAGGGTCGATCAAAGCAATCGGCTTTGCTCCCATGCAGAGAACATCCCTTATTATTCCACCAATTCCCGTCGCAGCACCGCCGTAGGGTTCGATTGCGGATGGATGATTGTGGCTCTCGATCTTCACCACATAGGCGTATTCATCGTCGAACTCAACGACTCCTGCGTCTTCTTTTATCGCGGATATTACGTAGGGGTATCTGGAGTAGTCGTCGATCAAGAACTTTTTCAGAAAGAACTTCGAGCTCTTGTAACAACAATGCTCGCTCCAGGCTTGCGCCAAGGATTGGAGTTCTATATCGTAGGGATTTCTACCCTTTCCTTTGAAATACTCTCTTATGAGCTTCATCTCGTGGAAGTTTAATCCAAGACCCATTTTCTCGCTTATCTCAATAAGCTCCTCGTCCCTTGCGTTCAAAATATCGATTTCGTAAAGTTCAAACGGCACTGCGACTTTTTTGAACATAGGCTCACCCAATCCAGTTGATCCTGAACTTCTGTATCACAGGATTTGCTAAGAGCTTTTCGCACATCTCCCTTATCTCTTTCTCCGCCTCTTCTCTACTCTTCGCATCTATCTCAATTCTGAAGACCTTTACAGCGGAAACCTTCTTAACTCTCTTGAAGCCAAGAAGTCTAAGTGCTTTCAACGTTGACTCTCCCTCTGGATCCGCGACCCCTTCTTTCAGCTCTATGTAAACGTCTGCGATCATGAAGGCTATGGGCTTTTCCAGAATAAAAACCTGATGCAAACACAGTATAAATTAAATAGCACGAATAAATTACGTATAAATGTCTCTCTGCAAATATCCGAGTATGAGGAAATTGGTTGCGATCGGGATCTTCGCAATAATTGCGTTGGCAATCGCGTCTCTGCAACTCGTGGAGAAGAAAAAAGAGGACTTCAACCCAAGCACTGCTGTGAGAGAATACGAAATCCTGAACTGCTCCAACTTTGGTGACTATAGGAACTACTACCGTTTTGACGAGAGATCGAAGACGCTATACGCATTCGTAACTGTGAACTGCGGAAGCGACGAGATCTTAGTGGAGAAGGGGGAAAAGATAAAGATCGTCGAGAGAGATTACGACGGAGAACTTTTGCGGTGTCTATGCCAAAAAGAGGTTAGGATATACAACGTAAGCGAAACCCAAGTCGAGTTTGTAAACTTGGGAAACGAATCCATCAAGCTTGAGAAGGAAACAAATGGGTTCTGTGGAATTTCAACCTTTGCTGAGTGCGAAGAAGATGCGGATTGCAAGATCGGTGGATGCTCTGGACAAGTTTGCATGGGGCTCAAACAAGAGATCTTCACGACTTGTGAATACAGGGATTGCTACGACCACGTTAAATTCGGGATGAGTTGCAAATGTGTAAACAATCGTTGCCAGTGGATCTGAGTTAGTTTTTTTAACATCTCACCACTTTTTTTGATGATCCTCTCCAAGGAATTTGATGAAGCGAAAGCGAAAATTCTCGGGAAAATTTTGAAGGACTGCTTTGTTTGCAGATCG
>CALIUJ010000187.1 GCA_938048785.1 uncultured Archaeoglobaceae archaeon
AAGGAGTACTCGCATTCACTTAAAGCCTTCAAGTCACAATAAATATTTTTTAGTCAAACTTGGTCCAAGTTGGCAAATGGAGTTCTAACGAGGTTCTTGGATCAGCTCTTTCGATTGCTCTAAATCGCTGAGTCGATTTATGGGTAGTTTACACCTATAACCGAAGGAACTGGAGCTTTCGTTGAAAAGTAGTTGATAAAAGTTCCCCTTCCTAATCGAATCCATCTAAAAAAGGAAAATTTATGGAGAGAACAATTCGTCCGAGTTCGTCGTAAATTTTTTGCCAAAACCCGCGTGCATTACGAAGCGATAGCTAAGATCTGGCTTTTGATCTTTAAATGCGTCGCCAATCGTCGATGCAACTATTTCGCCAACGAAAAACGTGTGATCTCCGGTTTCAACTTCGTTCACAACTCTACACTCTAAGTTCGCCTGACATTCCTTGATCGATGGGACCTTTAACTTCTTCGAGGGTATCGGTGTTAGCTTTAACTTCGAGAACTTGTCTTCTTTTGCCCCGCTAATCGTCCCTGCGATCCAGACGTCGCTGAGAAGCTCTATCGTTGGAACCGCAACCACGAATTCTTTGCACTCTTTTATTAGCTTGTTCGTGTATCTCTTGTGCCCTATCGCAACACCAAGCATCGGCGGTTCAAAGGACAACGGCGTTACCCAATCCGCGGTCATAACGTTTGGTTTTTCAATGCCAGAGACGATCAAATAGGTTCTCAAGGGGTACAGGAGTTCAAGCATTTCCACACCTCCCAGTCTTTTCATCGATTAAGGAGATAAAATCATCTGGAGATTCTACACTCTCGAGCTCTTCCTTGTGAACGAAAACAATAGAATCGAGCTTCTTCCTCATTTCCCTCTCTGTTATATACGCCGCATCGGCGCAGACTATCTGTGAGACTTTTCCGATCAACATAGCCCTTCTCTCGATTTCTCTGATTTGCTTTAAACCCATGAGGATGTCCCTGCTCTCGATCTTCGATATCGCATCAAAAGGTGTGTGCTTAACGGTGTAAACCGAGATACCTATGTCCCTGAGCTTGCAGATGATTTCGTTCTCTTCTTCGCGTTCCTCGATTTTCTCATTTTCTATGAACTCCCTGAAGTCTATCCTCTTCATCACGTTTCCAAAAAGCTCCTCGATTTTTATCGCAACCTCGATGCTCGCATCGCAGCCCTCCTCGTAGTTTATAACCGTTCTTCTCGAAACCCCAAGTTTCTTTGCGGTTTCCCCAATGCTTATCTTCAACGCTTCTCTCGCCTTTCGCATCCTCTCGGCATCGATCTTCACGTAATAACCGCCGGGGGCGGAGTAGATGTATGGTAGCTCCCCGCGGAGATAGTCGTAGAAAGTTGCGAGATTTATCACAGGCAGGTTGTAGCGGGTGTAGACTACTCTCCTCTCAAGAAAGTCCGCCTTAAACTTCTCCCCAATCACTATTGCGACTGCATTTAAAATCTTTGCCAGTCTCTTCATCTCCTCTGCGATTTCAGGCTTTAGAGAATCGACGTTGTAAAGGACTTTAAGAAGTAGAATCGTGTTTTGCTTCTTTGCTATTATGTCGAAGCATCTTGGCTTAGTTTCAACTAATTCGAGCAATTCGTAACCCTCTTTCCTCAGAAGCTTTATCACGTTACTCATCAGCAGCGATTGCACTGCAACTATCTTAAGGCAGATTAGTATATAAAGGTTTTTAGTGGAGAAAGAAACGATTAAATTCCTAAATGACAAGAGGAGAACATGGACATGCTCCGTCTCGAGTTCGACATCCAGCATCACTTGGTTCTGTCAAAAAAGATTTCCTTCGATCATGCGCTGATAAGGATCATACTTTCAACTCTCGCAAGCCCTTACGAGATCGCGAACCTGAGTAAAAAGGATCTCAGAATGATCGGAAAGAATTTTGCGGTTCGCTTTGCCCATGGTAGGTTTTCCCCAATAGATGAGGAGACCTTCAAGCTCGTGAACTCGCTTGAAAAAGAGAGACCATTCGATCTCGATGAAAACAAAATGGACGAGATCGTCGCAAAGTATTCTCCAAGTGACAGAAAATACACCGCAAAGAAGCTGAGAAATGCGATGATGAAATACTTGAGAGATGCGTCCTTTTTCGAATTTGAGATCGAAAAGCTCAGCTTGAAAGAGCTGTTAAACTTCATGCTCGATTTCAATCCGCTCTACTCTGGATCTTGGCTTGACGAAGATGGTCTCAAAGAATTTATTCTGAACTATTCTGCGATAAATGGAATTGAAGATGCAAAAAGAGTTTCTGAGGAAACCGGAATCGAATACGAGTTCGTATCGCAAGTGATGAAAACGGAAAAGAGTATCTTCGTGCTTGCAGATAAGTTCAAAGCAAAAAATTTATCTCCAGAAGATGAATAAAGGCGTGGAATCAATCGGCTTTGTCCTTGGGGAGACTTCAATAACTGAATTCAGCTTTGCAGTTAATCCTTTAAAGATACCAAGATTTGGGGAGTTTGTAGTCGTCGAGAATTGTAATCAAGAAGAAGTTCTCGGACTCGTCAAAAGCGTGACAAACTCCAATCGCTTGCTCGAAGATGGCATGAACTTCGAGTATGCGCTAAGGAACATAAAGAGTTCCAAGAAGGTCCTCGAGCGAAACGAAGTGATAATCGCGAGTGCAAAGATACTCGGAGTCGTGAAAAATGGTGAGATTTTGCCAAATCGAGTTCCCGTTAAAGCTTGCGCAGAAGTCAGACTTGCGGAAGATGGACTGCTGAATTCAATCTTCAAAAATCCAAGAGGAATATCCATCGGATATTTGATTGCGAGAAGTGAAATTCCGGTCCACTTAGACTTAAACCAGCTTGTTTTGAGACACTTCGCGATCCTTTCGGTGACGGGCGGAGGGAAGTCCAACGCTGTGTGCTTGCTCGTGAACGACATTGTTCGATGTCACGGTGGAAGCGTGATACTAATAGACCCGCATGGGGAATACGTGAACTTTACGTTTGAAGAGGGAGATGAGAGAAAGAAGAACGTGATCCCTGCAGGTATAAGGCCTGAGAGACTTGAGCCATGGGAATTTTGCTCCTTGGTTGGAATCGATAAAGATGCTTCCGTGCAGAGAATGCACCTTGAAAGGATCTTTTTGAGTGTTAGGAGCGAAAATCTCAGCGGAACGGAGTTCATGAAAAGGGTGCTCGAAATCGCAGAAGATTGGATAGCCTCGCAAGGAGAAATAGAATACGTGGATGCAACCGGAAATCTTAGGAGAGCGAAAATAACAAGAGAGGACTTAAACCCGCTTTACAGAGTAAAAGAATACGTTCAAACCTTTCTCAGGAGATACGAAGAGCTTTTGACTCAAAAAGACATGCTTGCCAACCTAAGAGAGGGATACCTGAACGTAGTCAACCTGAGCGGATTCGATGAGGAGCAAATGAGAGTCGTGGTTGCTTATCTCCTCAGGAATATTCTCCTTGGGAGAATAAGCTACGTGAGGGGGAAAAATAGGGATTACTGGAGTAGGAATTGCCCAATAGTCCAGAAGCCTTTGCTTTTGATATTCGAAGAAGCGCACATCTTTGCGGGAAAAGGTGATGTTGCGCTTTGGATGAGTAGAATTGCAAGAGAGGGGAGAAAATTCGGAATTGGGATTGGGATAGTTTCCCAAAGACCAAAGAAGATAAGCGACGATATTCTTAGCCAGTGCAACACAAAAATAGTCCTAAGAGTTGTGGAGCCGAGTGACCAGCGATACATCCAACAGGCAAGCGAACAGATGAGCGAGGACCTCTTGAGCGATATATCCTCCTTGGGTGTTGGAGAGGCTGTGATCGTTGGTCCAGCTGTTAAAATTCCGGTAGCGATTAAAATCAGAAAGTTCAAAGGAAGCTACGGCGGAAGAGATATAGACGTCGTGTCTGAATGGAGAAAAGAATATGAAGCGAGATTGGAGGATCTCGTATGAAGTTCGCACACTTTGCAGACGTCCATCTTGGATACGAGCAATACAACCTCCCATGGCGGGCAGAAGATTTTGCAAATGCTTTCAAAAACGCAGTGAAGATTGCGATTTCTGAAAAGGTGGACTTTGCAATAATTGCAGGGGATCTTTTCCATAGAAGCGTTCCAAATCCAAAGACTTTGAACGACGCTATCGAAGCTTTGAGTGCTTTAAAAGAGAATGAAATTCCGGTGTTTGCGATCGAGGGAAACCACGACAAGAGCATAAGGGAAATGTCTGCTTACAACCTTTTAGAGAACCTTGGGTTACTCAACGTTCTTGGTTTGAGAAAAGAGAGGATTGAAGGAGATAACGTCACAAGCGTCAGGGTTGAGAACGTTTACTTGGTAAAAGGGGTATACAAGGACGTTGAGATAATCGGAGACAAGCACAGAACCAGATGGCAGTTGGAAAAAGTCCTTCCGCTTATGAAATCTGATGGAAAAAGCATATTGGTTCTTCATCAGGCGGTAAAAGAAGTCGTAGATGTCGACTTAGAAATGGGCTGGGATTTAACGATTGATCAGCTTCCAGAAGCGGATTACTACGCCTTTGGACATGTGCACTTGCACAGAGAGAAAAAGATCGGCGAGAGGTATCTCGTCTACCCAGGTTCGACGGAGAGATACGATTCCAGAGAGGCTTCGAGTTTCTTTTTCTACGGAGAAAAGCTTGAAAAAAGAGAAGGAGAGAGAAAGGGCTTCTGCATCGTTGAAAACTTTAAGCCAAGGTTTGTAGAGATTGAAACCCGGGATTTATACGCTATCTCCATAGATTCCGAGAAAAAGGTTGAGGTTGAGAAGAAGTTCCTCGAAGTTCTGCATATGATTAAAAGTTCTGCAATCGCAGTTGTGAAGATCATCTGCTCAGAAACAATCGATTCGAAGAAAATATTGGAAATGGCGCTGAATCGTTTAAAACACGCAGAGATAAACTTTAAGAGAAGAGAAGTTGAAACGATTTCGAAATTTGTGAGCGAAAACGAATTTTTCAATGAGTTTGAGATGAAACTGCTGGAAATCCTAAGGGAAGGAGGGGACGTGAACATAAAATCTGCGATAGAGCTTGTAAAAGAGCATTTCTCAATTGAAAGCGAAGCCAAAGCTGTGGAAGCGAAGACGATAGAGGGAAAAGAGGAGCTCGTGCAAGAGAGGAGGGAGGAAAGGAAGGAGGTAAAGAAGAGGGTAAAAACGTTGCTCGACTTCGTATGATCTTGAAAGAATTGGTTTTGAAAAACTTCAAATCGCATTCAAACACAAGAATAAGGTTTGAGACCGGGATAAACCTAATCACAGGAAGAAATGGGGCGGGAAAAAGCTCAATCTTGGAAGGAATCCTCGTAGCACTCTACGGACTTCGTCCACCCATGAGAAAAGACGACTTCATCCGTGTAGGTGCCACGGACTACAGCTTGGAGCTCCAATTTGAGTTGGGTGGAAAGAGCTACAAGATAATCAGAAGCAGTGCTGGAAATTCCGAACTTCGTGGCGATTTTTTATTGGAAGGGGATAAGAGAATAAACGAGTGGGTCGAAAAGAACATATCGCCTTTCCACGTTTTCACGGGGGCAGTTTACGTAAGACAAGGGGAAATAGAGACGATAATTTCAGATGAAGCGGGTAGGGAGAAGATAATAAGGAGGTTAACGAGGATAGAAGACTACGAGAACGCATGGAATAACTTGGGGGCTGTTATAAAGGGGCTTGAAGCTGAGATGAAAAGATACGAGGAGGTCTTAAAGCAGAGGGATGATTGTGAGAGGAGACTTAGGGAGAAAGAGAGGGAGATTGAGAAGGTTGGTAGAGAGATAGAATTGGGGCAAAATAAATTAAATGAGCTGAAAAACAAATTCGCAATTGTTTCAGAGGAAAGAAAAAGGTTTGATGCAATCAAAGAGCGATTTTTGAAGCTCAGAGAAGATGCTCTGAAAGTTGAAGCAGAGATGAAAGAGTTGGAGAGCAAACTCGAAATGCTCCTTAAGCAAGAAAAGGAATTAGGAGAGAGAAGAGTTTTCATGGAGAAGAGATACAAAAGGTTTTTGGAGTTGCAAAGTTCTGCGAAACGCTATGCGGAATTGGAAGTTCTGCACAGAGACACTACAAAGTCTCTGCGAGAGTTGGAGAACTCGCTAAAAGATCTCGAGATCAAAAAGGAGATGTTAAAGAACGATATAAAAAAGTGCGGAGAGGAGAGAGAGGAGCTACAGAAGAGAAAGGAGGAAATTAAAAACATAGCAAATAGAGTCGAAGCTCTGAGACATGAAGCAGAGAGATGGGACTCCGTCAAGCCATACGTAGATAGAAAAGAGCAGATTGAGAAGATCCTCAACAGCAAAGGGTACAATGTTGAGAAAATCGACCAAATGTTTTCCGCAATACAGAAGGCTAGAGATAGGGACAAAGCTCTTAAGGAAGAGATTGCAAGGATTCGAGAGGAGAAAGGTTCGCTTATGACAGAGGAAAAGAGGTTGGAAGAGGTTCTCGAGAAATTGAAGACTGCAAAAGGTTTTTGCCCGATCTGCGGTAGAGAGTTGACGGAACAACATAGAAGGGATCTCTTGGAAAAATACTCGGTGGAGAGGGAAAAAATAAAAGCTAAGCTTTTAAAAGTTGAAGAGTTTGAGAAAAAGCTTGGAGAAGAAGTTAAAAAGGTCGAGAACATTCTATCAAAACAGGATGCGGTTTTGAAGTACAAACAACTTGCAGACGAGCTTCGAAAGATTGCCGAAAGTCTAAGAGACTTGGAAATCGAGAAGCTAAGAAGTTCCGCGTTGGAGAGGGAGAAGTGCATCGCAAAACTTGAGATGCTGAAAGAATCCGAGAAGAAGTTAGTGGAGCTCGAAAAGAGAGAGAAAGAAACAAAAGATGCGCTGAGATCCTTAGAATCAGATATAGAAAAATTGGAGAGCTCAAGAAGGGCTTTGATCGACAAGCTGAGGAGTTTTGGCTTTACAAACCTCTCAGATCTCGAAAAAGAGTTGAACGCAATTAGAGGCTTATACGAAGAGTGGGTTTCACTTAAAAATTCAGAGTCTGAACTAAAAGAGATTGAAGCGAAAATATCGTCTGTTTCATCCGAAATAGAGAGACTAAAACAACTTCACGAACGAAAAATGGAGGAGTTCGAGAAGAAAAGGAGACTTTTGAGCGAAGTTGCGACCCAATACGATGAAAAGAGGCATAAGGAAATTGAAAACGAGGAGAGGAGAATTTCAAATGAGATCTCTGGTATGGAGGAGCGAGTAGCTGTTTTAAAGGGAACCTTGGAGAGCTTAGCCAAAGACAGGGATTACCTCGAAAAGCAACTAAGGCAAATCTTAGAAAGCGAAAAGAAAGCAAAAGCCATAGAAAAAGTTTTACCTGAGCTTGAGAAGATTCGAGAAAAGTTTGCAAGCTACAAGAACATCGTTGCAGAAACTGCGCTGAAAGAAGTTGAGAAGTATGCGAGCGAGATCTTTGAAGAGTTCACAAACAGTAAATACTCGGGGATAAAGTTGAGGAGGGTTTTTGAATACGGGAAGGAGAAGTTGAAGATTTTCGTTGTCCACCAAGGAGAGGAGAGGGAGACGGGATTTTTAAGTGGTGGAGAGCTTGTAGCGCTTGGGATAGCATTTAGATTAGCCTTATCGATGTTCGAAGCAAAGGGAAAGATTCCAATGCTAATATTAGATGAACCGACTCCTTTCTTGGACGAGGAAAGAAGGAGAAAGCTCGTGGATATAACCACCGACTACTTGCGGAGGATCCCACAGGTGATAGTTGTTTCACACGATGAAGAGCTTAAAGACGCTGCGGACAAGGTCATAAACGTTGATTACCGGGGTGGTGTTTCTTTTGTGGAAAATTAGTGATGAAATCATCGAGTCTCTTGAAAAGGAGATCGAAGAGATTTACAGAAGAGCATGGGAGTTCACAGAAAAGATCGAAGAATGGAAAGAAATTCCAAGTGCGGTGGACTGCACCGCTTGTGGAGTTGACGGAAGTAGAGGAGTTGAAAGACTTTCTGGTGTGATTCTTTATGCTATCTCCGCAGTTGGGGTGGGCGATGAGATAAGGGAGATGAGCGAGATAACAACTTTAAGACTACATTCGAACGTAGAGGAGCGTATAAGGTTACATATGCACACATCGGAGTTTAGAGTCGGCTGCTTTGCTGAAGAAGATATCGTTTTGGTCGACGGATCTCTAAGGGGCGCTTTTATAAGACCTGCGTCGTATCCAGAAGATGTTAACGAGCTATACAGAAACTACGAGATCACAAACTTCGTTGGAGATTTCGTAGAAGTCCTCGAGGAGCATTTCAAGGATATAGAAAGGGACTTGAGAACGGGAAAGGCGAAAAAGAACTATCTAATCTCGAGAACAGAGTTTTTGAAACAAATTGAGAACTCTTACAGAATCAGAGAGAGTAGACTCGAGGATTTTACGATACTTGCAGAGTACATCGAGTACTTACACGCACTCAATCGCTTGCTCGACAAAAGGGTCTTCTTCGTCGCAAAGAGCTTCTACACTCATGAATTCAACGTTGATGTCTGCGATTCCGCGATCATCGACGTCTTCGCTTTGAAAAATTTTGGTTTTCCTAAATCTGGTTACTTGGTTTTCAAACCATCCTTCAAAAAATCGCTTCCTTGGTTCGTTCGGGAGAACAGGAGAATTTTCAAAAACTTGTTTAGAGAGGTAAATTCCGCCTTTGTCAGACTCGAAGATGGTTGCAATCTATACTTGCTCGAAACCACGGAAGAAGTAAAAGACGAAGTATTAGCAAAGCTTAAGGGTATTGAAATCAATGGATATCCAATTCCACTGCTCCAAGCGCACAAGATCGCGAATATAAAGAGAGGAGAGCTTCAAAACCTAATCCTGGGCATAGTATCTACGCTAAACCCAGAGTTCCTTCCACTGCTCAGGAGAAGTAGAGAGGTCGTAGAAGAATAAACCTTTAAAATTCCGAGGTGAGTAAAAACATGGATGATTTTGAGACTGAGATAAAGAGAATTCTCGACGAAAAGTTCATAGAAAAATCCAAGAACTTGAAAAAATCGGGGCACATTTTCAATCCGATCTTTTACCTATTCTTTACACGCCTCGTAGAGCTTTCTGCGATTTTCAGAAACGTTGTCCTACCAAACAGATACGAGATCGAGGAACTTTTCGCGATGAGAAAGGATTTTCTCCAGATCGACTATAGAACTCTTACCGAAATCATCAAAGTCGCTTGGATTCATGAAAGGAGTAGGGGCATCGAGTTTACCTTTAGCAAGAACACGGACGACTTGCTATACCTTCTATACCGGATGGGAAGGATTCAGAGAGAAATAGACGCTGTGATCATGAAGCACGCTGAGTGGAAGAAGGACAAGCTCGTGGAGTTATACCTCTCCCTACTGCGCATACTTCTCGAAATCGAGGATGAAATAAATAAAAGCCTCGGTTTTACGTCTTGCTGACCATTTCTTGTCCTCCAGACTCGTATAGTAGCGTTATATATCTTGCAAAGAAGATTCCGTAGGCTGGATTTAAAACGAAGTTCAAAATTCCGCCAACGAAAGGAATCTGGTTGACAATAAAGTTTATAACACCAAGGACTAAGTAGATGAGTAGCAATCCAACCAAGTAGCTTACCCAACCTATTCTTCGAATTTGCTCGAGAATCGCCTTGAAGTTGAACGCCTCCTTAAGACTTTCGAACCTTGAAAGTCTGATGAGCGCAATAGATGCGATTATCAACACCAAGAACGCAACTATAAACGCAGAAAAAGTCGCCAAGATCATTCCGCCAAGAATTGCGCTGGGATCTAACAAAAAAGTTGCCCCAACGATGATCCACAAGATTACGAAGATCGGGATCGAATAGACTACCACGACCAATAAGAACTTCAAGCCGTCGATGAAGAGCTTGCCCCAGTTCTCGAGTTCTGGTGCGGGCTTTTTTCCACGCAAGATTTCCATGACGTAACCAAAAAACAGTGGAAAAATTATCACGCAAACGATCAAGAGCAACCATTTAACCCATTTTCCCCAAAGAGCTTCTTTTACGTATTCAAGCGAGTCCTCAAACGTTCTGCTGTAGTTCATACCGCTTTTTGATTATCGAGTATTTAATTCTTTCTCAAATTATCCTCTTCGCAAACCATTGATGGGAACTGGATTCAAACTCAAGGGGCTTCGCTTAAGGGGGGAATTAAGAGCTTTAAATACGAGCACCAATAGCGTTCTTAATAAAGCATTGCCAGCTATTTGCATTCAACTCTCACGTAGAGCTATTTCACAACCCAGCAAAGCTGTTGGCGCAAAAGCTTTAATACTTATAGGAGAAAATTAACTTGTGCTCGTAGCTGAAGTGTTTGGAGTATTCATAGCAAGAAGTGAATTTTCTGCATCGCCAGTAGTGGTTCTAAGAGCCGAAGATGGAAGAATCTTGCCGATATTCATCGGTTTTGCGGAAGCCGCTTCGATTTACTCCGCGATGAATCGCCTAATACCCCCAAGACCTATGACCCACGATCTCCTCGTGGACATAATTTCAAAGCTGAACGCAAAAGTTGAAAAGATC
>CALIUJ010000188.1 GCA_938048785.1 uncultured Archaeoglobaceae archaeon
CCCCTTGGAAATCCAAGGATTTCGGGTAGATCTTCTGTTACGTGGAGCCCATAGGACATGAAAAGTGGAACCACGTAGACAACATCGCATTTCATGCTCCTTATCGCTTCGTCTGGCGACGGCTTTCTTTTCCTTGCAGCAAAGGCTATCTTCACCTCTTCAAATATTCCCGTCTTTTCTATTCTTTCCCTGTGTTTCTCCATCACTTCCCTGTAATGCCCGAGCTGACTTCCATGCCCTACTATTACTAAACCCGCCATCAGAACACCTCCAAGTAGATCATCGAGTTGTTCGAATCGAGCTTCATCTCGCTCGCCAAACCCCTTTTTATCCTTTCCTTGGAGCAAAGATCTTCGAGAACAACGACTTCTTTATCTCCAAGCAATCTTAGATCGAAGTTCTTGTCTGCCAAGATCAAAAGAGACCTCTTTTCGAGCTCGAATTTTCTGCCGTGGGCATTCACGACCATTACATCGCATAGATCGACCTTGAGCTTAGAAAGTGCAACTTGAACACTCGAAATTCCGGGTTCGATTTCCGCGTTCCTAAAGAACTTCCCGAGTCCAGCGACCATTGGATCACCAGTCGAGAGAACAGCGACTTCTCTTTCCATCGCTTCCTTCTCTATCTGGGAATAAATTTCCGCGCCAAACTTCTTCAGAACCCTCGACTCCCCTCTCACCCACTTCTCCGCGAGCTTTAAAGCTCTCTCACTTCCATAAACGACTTCCGATTTTTCGATCAATGCCTTTGCTCTTTCCGTGAGATGCCCTTCACAAATTCCCACTCCAATAATCCTCAGCAATGACGTCCACCTCCGCACCAAAACTCTTAGCCTTTTCAAAAATACCCATGCTTCCAGACCACTTTTTCAGCAAGCCTTCATAGCCTACGATTATTTTCTCCCCCTCGTGCTCGGATAGTATTTCATCCAAATGGACCCCAAAAACAAAGGGTTTAAAATCCGGATACTTTTTTCTCGCATATTCCCAAGCCCTCCTTCCCGTGGTGATCGCAACTCTTGGATATCTCTTCGCTATATCAACCTTCAACGCAACGAGCTCCTTACACCAAGGTTCCACGAAACCAGTTGTTCCAAGGATCGATATTCCGCCTTTTATTCCGAGTTCTTCGTTTTTCGTTTCCTTCGCAACATTTCTTCCTTCGGGAATTTCAACGAGAACCCCGCCTTGGTAATCTGTCAATTCGCAAACTCTTTTGAAGTTTTCGAGAATTTGCCTCATCGCACTCTCGCTCACGGCTTTTTTTCCATTCTTCTCCCCAATTCCTTCTCCAAAGTGGATTCCTTCACCGATTGTTTTCGCAAAGATTTCGATTCCATCCGTTGCATCGAACTCGTGATCTCCTGCAAACTTTCTGGCGACCGCAAACCCATTCACCGCCTCGACTTCAACCTTCACCTCTATCCCTATTGGTGTCGAAACTACAACGGCTTCGAACTCGTGTCTAAGGGAAGCTATTGCCGCAACTATCGCTGCAGAAGTCGTCGTTGCGGTGGTTATACCTCTTCTGAGATATCCATCCTTTTTTAGGATGAAGAGTCCGCTTTTCACAAGCTTCTCAGCCCTTTCGTTGCACCACTCTTCTGGATACTCGTAGAGTTCAATCGGATCTCTCAGCATGCTCTATTAGACAGTTGAGGATCGCTGTGCAAACGTTGCTACCACCTTTGGTCCCCTTCGTTGTTATCGATGGCAAGTTCAAGCTCGAGATCATCTGCTTCGATTCTTCGGCGTTCACGAATCCGACGGGTGTTGCTATTATAAACCTCGGCTTGTATTCCTTCGCAATCTCGTAAACCGCGATTGCTGCGGACGGAGAATTTCCAATGGCTACAACGCTCCCTTTTAATAGCTTTGCGATTTTCTTGAAACCAGATGCGGTCTTCGTATCCTCGTCCTCCGCAAAATCCGTTGCGCATATCGAGTGCATCCTGAGCCCAACTTTAACCATTTTCACGTCAACGATTATCCTTGCCCCATCCTTTATCGCTTTCACACCCTCTTCTGGATCCCCCCTGAATTGCACAACCTCTGCAAAACTCGGATCCCCAGTGGTTGCAATGCAACGTCTAAGAACTTCATCTCTCAGCGTATTTCCAGGAACGATCTTTCTAAGAATTTCAGAGCTTTTTTCTGCTATCTCCACCGCCTTAGTTGTCTTTGCCCCCATCTTTGCAACCCTCGATTTCCTTGGGGTGAACATCTTCCCATTTTTCACAATTGTGTCAGAATTTGGAACTATTAGCGTCGTGTTCATGTCCACGAGTTCGGGTTTTTCAATGATTTCGCTCACCCGCATAATGGCGATGCTTTCTCCATCACGGAAAGCATTTTTAACGACACCAATCTGCAAATCGCCACGCAACGTGTAGATGAGATTCATAGCTCTAACCAACTTCTCTTTTCTCGAAGAGCTCGAGGGGTTGTAGATCGCAATGACAAAGTCTCCATTTAAAGCGTAGATCAAACGAGATTCGATGACGTTCCAAGGCACGAGTAGATCGCTAAGGCTGATTACCACGTGATCTCCGCTTATAGGGCAACCGAGAAGTGCTGAAACCGCGTTAACTGCTGATACTCCCGGAATGACTTCGATGTCGATTTCTAAGTTCTTATCCATCACGTACTCGAACACGAACGGCAGTATTCCGTATATGCTCGGATCTCCACCACTTACGAGTGATACTACGCTTTTTTTCGCAAGCTCAACCGCGATTTCAACGCGCTTGATCTCTTCTCTCATACCAGTTGTTACGATCTTTTTTCCCTTGATCAAATCCGAAATTTCTTCCACGTATTTCTTGTAGCCCACGATGTATTCCGACTCCTCGATTGCTCTAAGCGCTCTTAGAGTCAAAAGATCATTACCCGCTCCGATTCCAACGACGTAAAGCTTACCTCGCGATTGCAACCGTAACACCCCCATAAACTTTTTTCCTCAGCAATAACTCTCCACTACGAGAGAACTTCAACGCACATCCTTCTGCCACGTTCCTAACCCCGATTAACCTCGCTTTTGTTTCCTCTAAATCCATCTTGTTCAACTCCTCCCTCTTCACGAAGAAGAGCGGTCTTTTGATCGAATCCGCGACTTTGACGATGTCGCTGTCTTCTTTTCCCTCTACGGTCGCGATCAATCTGATGTCTTGGAAGCCAAGTTTACACTCTTCCAAAGCCTTCGAGATCGCCTCCAAGATCTCTTTCGCAGTTGCGTTCTTCTTGAAACCAACTCCAATTGCCACGCCGTCGCCGAATTCCATCGCACTCGTTATCACAGGCTCGAGTCCGAGGTGTGACAAAAATTCCGCAACCTCGTTTCCACCGTGATGACCGCCAAGCAAAACGACTGCATGCTTCATCGGTTTGTCGATCACTAAAACCGCTGGATCGGTCCATTTGCTCTTCAAAAAATTAGAAATGCCACGAATCACGATTCCAGAGGCTATATAGGCGATTATGCAATCAAAACGCATCAATTCTTCCCAAACTTCACGATGGTAGAAAACGATTTCTGTCTTCCATCTCTTTTTAAGATGGTCCACAATCCCAGAGATCTTCTCCCTATCCTTTTCAAAGCAGAGAACCGCTATAGAGGTGAGATCTATTCTCATAACCGACCACCGCTTTTCCAATTATTATGACCGCAGTCCTCTTGATGTTCATTTCACGCATTTTCTCACCAAGCTCTTTCAGTGTGCAGAAGAACTTCCTCTCATCCTTTTGCGAAGCTTTGTAAACTACTGCACAGGGTTCGTCGAATCCACGAATCTTTCCAACCTTCTCGGCAATGTAATCTGCTTTATCTGCCCCAAGAAGGATCACAAGAGTTAAAGGCAACTTTGCGAGCTCCTCAAGATGGTCTTCTTCCAAAGTTTTCCCCTTTGGTCGAACTATTGCAACTCCTACGATTTCTGGACTCGTAAGCTCTATTCCGAGCGAAGCTGACGCAGAAAAAACACTGCTAACTCCCGGGATTATCTCAGATTCAATTCCTCTTCTCTTCAGTTCCCTAATTTGCTCCCATATCGCTCCAAAAATACTCGGATCTCCGCTTTGAATTCTCACCACTCTTTTCCCATTTCTCACATACTTTTCAATCAAATTGACTATCTCTTCAAGACTCATCCCATGACTGTCGATTTTTTCCCCCTTAAATTCATCGAGAGCTTCTTTTTCAATTATTGAGCCAGGATAAACTATCAAATCCGCTTTTTCAAGCAGTTTTTTTGCTTTAATTGTCAGAAGCTCTGGATCCCCGGGTCCGAAGCCGATGAAGTGAACCTTCATTTCCTCGCCACCACCAAGCTAAAGTAATCCGCGTTTTCAGGCAAAACCTTGGTCACTTTTTCGCCCTCCATGAACATCCTCTCGACAAACCAGAAGTCTGAGAAACCTTGATCTCTCAGCTTTTTTGCAATCTCCAAGGGTTTCTTAGATTTCATCACCGCAACAACGTCAGCTTCCAAAAATTCCGAAGTCGTCACAAGTAGAGATTTTTCAACAAAAACCTTCGCCTTAGCCAAGGCGCAAGAAACGCTTGTAATCCCCGGGACTATTTCGACTTCAATCTTTGGGTTTATCTTTATGAGCTCGTTGTAAAGATGATGAAACGTTGAGTAGAGCATTGGGTCGCCAAGGCAACAAAAGGCGATGTCACCGCTTTTATGAGCGATTTCCTCTGCAAGAGCTTTTACAACCTTTTCCGCTCTTCTCATTGGAAATTCAACAATTCTTGGCTCTCTTATATCTTTAACGAGCTCATAAGCCATTTTACCTGGGACTATTACTTCTTCAACCTTCTTTATTATCTCAACCGCTTTCAGAGTCAGCATTTTTTTATCCCCTGGACCGAGACCAACTGCGTATAGCATGACCGAACTACTCCACGAACATAAAATTCTTTTGATATCTTTTCCGAAAAACTTAAATAAAGTAGATTTGACTGAAGTCAAGGTGATTTGATATGCACATCATGGAGGGATTTCTACCGCCTGAATGGTGCGCTTTGTGGTTCGCCTTCTCGATGCCGTTCTTGATCTACGGAGCTGTGAAGCTCAAGTCAAAAATCGCCAATAGATCTGATAAAGTTCTCTTAGCAGTTTCCGTGGGTTTTATCTTCGTTCTTTCGGCGATGAAAATTCCTTCGGTAACTGGAAGCTGTTCCCATCCAACTGGAACTGGAATCGCAGTTGTTTTCTTTGGTCCAGCAATAACAGCTGTTCTTTCTGCGATCGTTCTGCTATACCAAGCTTTGTTGCTCGCCCACGGCGGAATAACGACGCTTGGTGCAAACATTATGGCGATGGGTATCTTCGGACCATTCCTCGGATGGATTGCATACAAAGCTCTTAAGAAAAGGCAGAGGGTTGCGGTGTTCACAGCTGCTTTCGTTGCGGACATCGCAACGTATGTTCTAACTTCGCTACAACTTGCGCTCGCTTTTCCTGCGAATCCAACATTTTACGGATTTCTCGACTCAGCAACCAGATTCCTTGCGATTTTCGCAATCACCCAATTGCCAATTGCGATGATCGAAGCCATAATTGCGGTTGCGATCTTCGAACAAGTCGCAAGTAGGGTCGTAGCTTTGAGGGTGAGCGAGTCATGAACTGGGTTTTTGCTTTGCTCAGCTGGATGGGCGTGGATGAGGTCGCAGAGAGCTTGATCACCGAAATCAATCCAGAGTTTGAACCGTGGTTCAAACCGATATTTGAACCGAGCGGAGAACTCGAAACTTTCTTCTTCACACTTCAAGTTGCGATCGGAGCAATAATCGTTGGCTACGTCCTCGGTTATCTGCATGGAAGATCTTGAAAGGATTCAAGTAAGTGCAAGGAAGTTGATGAGTGGAAACTTGAACGTCTACCTTTGCTTAACTCTAATCTTTCTCTCATCCATCTCAACAAAAGTTCAGCTTTTTTCCATCGCAGTCTTCACTTTTCTCGGCTTTTACGCGGTTGGAAAAAGATACCTTAGAGTTCTCGAGGTCCCGGTGCTCTTCTTGTTCCCAAGCATCTTGGTGATTCTTTTAACCATAGAGGGTGAGCCCATATTCGAGTTCTGGTTCTTCAGCGTTTCCGAAAAAGCCTTGGAAGTAGCAAAATCGACTTTGCTCAGAGTTTTTGCAATTCTAAGTATTTTAACTTACTTAATCTCAACGACAACACTTCCTGAGTTTATATCTGCGCTTAAAAAGCTTAGGCTTCCGAAATTCTTGATCGAGATGATGTTTCTGAGCTATAGGGCTGTTCAGGTCCTCATGGGGGAGCTGAAGAGGTTTGAAACTTCTGCAAGTCTGAGACTCGGATACGCTGGGTTTAGGACTTCGGTTTCGACAAAATCTCTGCTTGCAAAAACAATTTTCTTGAGGGCAATGGAGAGGGTCGAGAAGACGATCCTTGCAATGGATTTGCGGGGTGAAGAGTTTCCCGATGTTGCGATGAAGAGCAAGGGTTTTGTTATTGCTCTTTCGATCTTGTCTGCGAGCGTGATCTTGTGCTTGAGGTGAAAGATCTCTGGTTCAGATACGATAGAGAATACGTGCTCAAAGGTGTGAGCTTTAAAACGGATGGCATAACGATTTTAATGGGTAGAAATGGTTCGGGAAAAACGACGCTTCTGCTTAACCTCGTCGGAGTCCTGAGACCAGAGAGAGGAGAGATAAGAGTAAACGGAAAGAAAATTGGGTATAGCAAGGCTGAGTTGAGGGAGCTCAGAAAGAGGATCGCTTTCGTTTTCCAGAACCCCGATGATCAGATAATAGCTCCAACGGTATGGCAAGAGGTCGCCTTTGGGGTTATGAATGCTGGAAAAGACCTAAGCTTGGCAAAAGATGCCCTTAAATTTTGCGATCTTGAGAAATTTGAGAGTTATCCATGCTCAACGCTCAGCGGTGGTCAAAAAAGGCTTTTAACGATTGCTTCAGCGATTGCAATGGAGCCAGAGCTGATAATAATGGATGAACCAACCGCTGGGCTCGATGGTGTTGCGTTCGAGAACTTTTTGCAAATCGTGAAAAGGCTGAGAAAGAGGGGAAAGAGCTTCTTAATTTCGACACACGACTACGATTTGGCAAAAGCTGTGGGAGAGCATTTTATTATTTTAAACGATGGGAAAGTAGTTTACGAGGGGAAAGAGCTAAGAAAAGAGATCGCAAAACGAATAGGAATAAGGATAGGTGATTCGATGGAGGGCAAGAGGACAAAAGACGAGGTGATCGGGATTGTTTTCTCTAAGCTTAAACCAGATAAGAACAGCGTTTTCGCAGACATAGGCTGTGGAACCGGAGCGGTTTCGGAATTTTTTGCAGGGTTTGTGAAAAAGGTCTATGCGATTGAATGCGATGACGAAGCTTTCGAACTTGCGAAGAAAAGGCTGAAGAAATATGAAAACGTCGAGGTTATAAAAGCGGAGGGTTTTGAATTCTTAAAGGATCACGATTTGGACTTGGTTTTCTTCGGTGGAACGAAAGAAATTGAAAAAATGCTCGAGGTTTGCAGAGCAAAGCGAATAGTTGTGAACGCTGCGAGAATAGAGGTTGCAACAGAAGTTATGAAAAAGATGAAAGAGCTTGGAATCTTTAAGGAAATGATAATTGCAAACGTCTCGAGGAGCTATGAGCTCGCTGGGATGACGGCTTTCAGAAATGAGAATCCAGTTTTCATAATATTTGGGTCAAGAGAATAAAACTTCAACACGTCCCTCGAACTTAAACTTCGGAAAATTCTTTCTCTTCGCTTTCAGCAACCCATGGGCTAAGATTGGCAAGGCTATCGTCGCGTCAACGAAAACTTGAACCTTTCTACTCTTGTAATTTATCTTGCCCCAGCTTATGCCTTCTTCGAACGTGCAACCGCTTAAGCCACCGAACTGCGGGGAGTCAGTTGTTATCTGTATCGCGTAATCGTGTCCCTTGACTTCGTAACCCTTAAGCCTCGCAACGAGTTCTGTTTGCTGAATGAAGTTCTTGGGAACTCCTCCACCCACGTAAATTACCCCGGTCTTCCCAGACTTTGCAACGAGTTCGGTGAGTTCATCGACGTCCTTTATCGTGTCAACGACGCATCTCTTCTTCGCCAGCGACGCTCCGATTCCGATCGAGCTATCTGCAATCGCTGGACAGAAAACTGGAACTCCTTCTTCAATGGCTGAGACCAATATGGAGTCTTCTTTCGCCTTTTTTCTCACACTTTCGGCAATTCTTTCGAGTATTTCCCTCGATGAAAGTGTCCCCTCGGATTCTTCAAATATCTCGGATATCATGAAGTCTATCTCGTTGAACTCCTTTTCACGAGCAAAGACGTCGTAAATCCTGTCGATTCCCTCTCTAAAGAGTTCTTCATCGCTCACAAGCTCGTGTCCAAGGTAGTGCTTAAAACCCAAAGCTTCGTGGATGTCGTGGAAGAGGTTTGCACCAGTGGAGACTAAAACATCGATAAATCTGTTCTTTATCAACCAGGCAATGATTTTTCGCATTCCCGCGGGAACCATTGCTCCAGCAAGACCCATCAGAATCGTTATCTTCTCCTCCCTTATCATTTCAAGCCAAATTTCGAAGGCTTCTCCGAGCTTTCTGCCTTGAAATCCGGTTTTGCTCATCGATTTGAGCAGATCAAAAAAATCTCGATCCTTAACCTCTATGGGAACCGTGGGGTGCATCATATTACGAACACTGCAGCTGATACAACGGTTGTAAACTCGTTCTCCCCAACCTCTGCAACCGCTGTTATGTTGAAGGTCTTTGCGGGTTCTATTTCAAAGGCTGTCCTCAGCATATACGCAGCCATTTCCTCAGCATGCTTTCCTTCTTCGCCGTTGCAATAGCCGTGATACTCCGTGAGGTATCCGTTGAGATTCGGGTTCTCCGGAATGGCAACACCAACGCTCGAAAATATCTTCTTTCCCGCTTCGCAACTCGTCATCCTGGACATCACGCAGAACACTATTTGTCCGGGAAAGAGTTCCTTCAGCCCATCTTCCCTCGCAGTTATCTCACAGCCCGGTGGAAAGATACTGCTAACTGTAACTAAGTTGAACTTCTCAATCCCGGCATCCCTTAGGGCGAGTTCGAAGCTTACCAGCGCATCGCGGTGTCTGCCGATTCCCGAAGTGAAGAATACTTTCTTAGGGATCAGTTTTCCGTCTGAAACGCTGGTAAATCCAGTAACTTTGCCAGCACTCTGTTTGTATTCAACCAAACCCAATTCAGATGCCCCGAACATTTCCATTCACTGCTCGATACAATATTATTTGAGTATTTAAGCTTTACTATTAGTTAAGGTGCTGGAATCGAGAGAAGTTGAGTAAAATCCATTCAATTTTGAAAAGGAGCGTTTTAAAGATTACTATAAAAAAATATAAAATAAATAAATATAGATCTTGAGTTTCGTTTAAACGAATTTTAGCTTCGAGAAAACCGTTTAAACTAAATTTCGCGTGAAAGCGTTCGATTTTGCTGGATTTAATTCATATATACTCGATAAAAATCTCTATTTTCCTAGAAGCGTCGATCAAATCGTTCCTACCTTAAACCTGCCCATGGAATTTTTGGCTTTTCATTCCAAATTTGCTGGAAACAGAGCTCTTCTCGATTAAAAGTGCAAAAAATTGCGAGGATCTAAAAGAAAAAAGATATATTTTGCAGTTCCAAAAAATTGCGGTGATCGAAACCTGGGAAGAGTTGGTCGTTTTTGAAAGAGAGCTTGGAAGATTCATCGAATTAGTTGAAACTAATTCAAAAATCAAAAAAGCCCTAAAATACGTGATTTATGCAGGAGGAAAACGAGTTAGACCAGTTATAGTGCTATTAGCAGGGAAAATCTGCGGTGGTAGTTACGAAAAGCTCATGAACCTCGCCTTAGCAGTTGAGTTCATTCACACCGCAAGCCTTGTGCACGACGATATAATAGACAAGGCTAGATTGCGCAGAAATAAGCCAGCGCTCCACGTCGAATACGACTTAGCCCTCGCAATCGTTCTTGGGGATTGGTTGATCTCGAAATCCGTAGAATTGACTGCGGTTTACGGCAAAGAGGTCATCGAAGAGTCCGCAAAGACTGGGATGATGATGAGCGAAGGGGAGATAATGGATTACTACAGCGTGAAAGAAAATTTTGACGAAGAAGATTACTTCAAATGCATAGAAAAGAAAACCGCAGCTCTTTTTGCCTACTCCGCAAAAACCGCTGGGAAGATCGCCTTTGCAAATGAAAAAGCTGTTCAAAGACTTTACGAGTATGGCTACAACCTCGGGATGGCTTATCAGCTCGTTGACGACCTCCTCGAATACCTAAATGCTCTGAAAGACAAGAGATCAGATTTCGAGTCCTACACGTTGCCACAGATCTACGAAAAGATGTTTGGTTCGGAAATTGCCTTGAAAATGGTTCTCTCGAAGATAAGGGAGTTCTCAGAGAAGAGCATTTCGAGCTTGAGTTTGTTCAGAGATTGCGAAGAGAAGAGGAAGTTGATAAAAATAGTCGATTACATGACCAAGGATATTCTAAGCCAAAATGGCTTATCTCTTGAGTTTCCTGAATAACCGGACGTTGTTTTCAAGCACTTTTTCCCAATCAAAAATTCCCGCTCCTTTGGCTATCTTTCCCGCGATCGAATCGTCTATTATATCCGATGGCGAATGCGCGTCTGTATTCAAGACGAGTTCGCATGAGAACTTTTCTGCCATCCTCGCAACATGACCATTAGCCAAGCAATGCCCTTTTCTTGCGGATATCTCGAGAAATATTCCATTTTCCCTTGCCTTCTCTGCTTCTTCCTCAGTCAAAATTCCGGGATGGGCTAAGATGTTTATCTCTTCCTCGAGCGCAAGAGAGTTTGTCCCTTCCGCAACCGGTTCTACGATGGTTTCTCCATGCACTATCACTATCTCTGCCCCCTCCTTCCAAGCGAGCTCCACCGCTTTACCAATTAGCCTTGGAGGAACGTGCGTGATTTCAACGCCTATCAGAAAATCTATTTCGAAATCGAATTCTTTCAGCTTGGAAAGGTTCGATAGAATCATTGGAATCGTTGAAAAGTCTGCGTGATCCGTTATCGCAACTCCTTCGTTTCCTCTTGAAGCCATTCGCCTTATCAGCTCCGCGGGGATCAGTTCGCCGTCGCTAAAGGTTGAATGCGTGTGGAGATCGATCATGCGAAAGAATTAATATTCAGGAGATAACCTTTTCCCATGTCAGGGATTCGCCGACTCGTGCTCGATGTTCTTAAACCACACGAGCCGTCGAACACATACTTTGCATTAAGGCTTAGCGAGATCGAAGGGGTCGAGGGGGTAAACGTAACTCTACAAGAGATAGATCAGGAGACAGAATCCGTGAAAATAACGCTCGTTGGGGAGGATTTGGACTACGAAGAGATAAGAGACACGATCGAAACACTTGGTGGAGTTGTGCACAGCATCGACGAAGTTGTCGCGGGTAAAAGAATCGTTGAATCTGTCAAGACTGAGCAGAGCTGAAGAATTTTATAAAAGCTAAACTCAGCTCGAAGAGTATTATCATCGGCATTGCAAGCATTGACTGCGTAAAGACATCAACTGTAGGCGTTGCTATTGCTGCGAGAACGAAGAAAAGAACGTAGGTGTGTCTTCGATAGTATTTGAGGGTTTCATACCGCACAAGTTTGTTGCGAACAAGGAAGAACATCACTACGGGGATTTCAAAGAAGAAGCCAAAGAGCAGAATCATGAAGAGAACGAATGTCACGAATTCCGACAAAGAGTAAAGGGGTGTGACACCATACGATAGTGTTAGCTCATGGAGAAATCTAACTATCAGGCGGACGATGAAGAAACCGTAAACGCAACCCAAAATAAACAGCACAAGGGCTGAGATTGCATAGTACTTCACCGAAACCCTTAGCCAACCCCTCGCCCTAAGGTTTTTTGCCAAAATTGTCAAAATATATGGAATCGCACAAGCTATGCCGATTGCAATGGAGATCTTAAGGCTTAAAACAATTGCCTCAAGCGGAGTTAAAACAACTGGTCCGAGAAAAGAGGTTGCAAGCCTCGAAATAGTTTTTGTCTCTTGGTAAACTAAGGTCATGTTCGAGGGGTCGCTCTCTAACTTTTCAGCAATCTCTCTCAGCTGATCTGCAAACTGTTTAACCTTTTCCTCTCCTACTCGCGGATAAGGAAACGTTTCATCGATTACAAAAGATATTAGATTTCCGGAAAATGGAAAAAACGTGAAGCTAACTACCGCTATTATTGCGGTGATTTTGAACAGGTTTTTTCTCAGTTCAAGGAGAAAGTTAGCCCAATCTCTGGCTTCCAATACAACACCTCAGAGGCAGTAAGTCTCGGAAACGAATTGCTGTATCCCAAGAATCGTGTTCCTAATGAAAAAGTCTTCCCTCTTCTTTATGTCCTCATCAAGCAAGTGGTAGTTTGAAAACTTCGAATCTTTCTCAAGCAGTTCTTCTTTCGCAATTTTCGCAACTCTTTCCTCCTCTTTTATCTCCTTCTTGCAAAGTATGTCGTAAATCGTCGACACCCAAAGTTTTAACTGCTTCATCGCTTTCTCTGCGATTTCCACACTATCCCTCTTGAAGCCAAAGTGACCAAAACAAACCCTTTTGCTCCCCATCGCTCTTAGTTTCTCGATCGTGTCCATCGCAAGCTCGTATTTAAACTTTGGTGGAGTCGCGGGGCGTAGATAGTAGTCGTTTTTCAAGGGCATGTGAACGCCGAAGGCTTCACCCACGAATAAAAACTCACCAAACACGTAACTTTGATGATGTTGTGCATGCCCAGGGGTGGTTACAATTTCAACTTCTTTTCCAGCAAACGCAACCTTTCCATCGTATATCTTTTCTTCGCTAATTCCCGTAGGTTTCCCATAAACTTCGGCAATTTTTCCCAGTGTTTCGAGTGATGCTCTCCATAGCTTATCGGGATTTACAATGTGCTTCTTCCCCAACTCGTGCACAACAACGTTCGCCTCAGGATACTTCTCAAGGATTTCCGCAACTCCACCAGCGTGGTCCAAATGAATGTGCGTGAGCAAAACAAATTCGATCTTCTTTATCTTCAAATAGTTCAACGCCTCAATTAGCTTCGAGATCGTTGCCTTCGGTCCTACGTCGACAAGCATCGCTCTATCTTCGTCTTTGATGACCCAGCAGCTTATGAACTTCCTAAAGCCCTCGAGCTCCTGCGGGAGATCGACGAGGTAGAGGTTGTCAGCGACTTCGATGATGTTCATACCAACACTTGTCGGGCGATCTAATATCTTTTTCTATCCCAAAGAATTTTCGCTTCTCTCTCGTCCAACTTGCTAACTGCCAAAAAATCATCGAAGTCGTCACAAGCGCTCGCAACTCCTTCCAAAAACAGCTTTTCGTATTCTTCCCTGCTCACCCCAAAGTAGTCCTTTTCACTCGTTCCCCTCCAGAAAACACGATTTTTTTCGTCCTCCACAAGGATATCAGGCGAAGAAAATGGGGCACCATAGTAGTAGGGAAAGAAGTCTTCTTTTTCTATATTTCTCCTTGTGAACCTCGTCAAGTCTAAGAGCAAAATTTTTCCCTTGCTTAAAACCGCTTCGTAGTCTTCCCAAGGGCTGTAAAGGTAGCCAAGCTTAAATATCTCGTAAAGAAGCTTTGCAGTAGACTTTATGCACTCTTTTGCAAGATCTTCGCGCTTCATGGAAAATCCTTCTCTGAACTCAGAGAGTGGCAAGCCTTCGATCCACTCTTGTAACATGTAATCCCGCGAAATTACCAAAGGCATTGCTATGTTCTCTATCTCCGGAAAATCGATTTCTCTAAAATCTTTGATCGGAGAGTTCGGTGAGAGAATGTTTAAAGCGAACTTCTCATTGTCCGCGAAAAGTTCGAAAACGTAGTATCTGACCCAAGCGGATGCGAGCTTCACGCTAACTTCATCGAAGTCGAGTTCTGCAAGAATTTCCAATATTTTCCTCTCCCAATTTCTCTTTCTCTCTTCCCTTGTAACCCCGAAAAGAGCGTATTTTGGCAATCGGACAGTTACTCCCCAGCAAACAAGCGAATCGTCGCCAATGTTGTCGTCAAAGAGAACCCTCATATGGAAACTCGAGGTTTTCCATATCCAAGTCTGGGACTGTCCTTAATAGTCCTATTTTTCCGCACTTCGGACACTTAACAACCAGAATTTTCATCTCAAACTCTGAAAATCTACGCTTAAACGTCCCTCTCTCCTCCTTCACTCTCTCCAACGCGCAACCGCATGTTGGGCAAAAGACCTCCATGAAGCTAATATTGCGATTCGCTTATTAGTTTTGTGGAGTTCAACCCATTTCAGAAAAAATATAAGAAAGGAGAAAGAAGGGTTGCAATCGTATATCCAAATCGCTACATAGGCGGAATTGCAAACTTGGGGCTTCAAATTCTTTATTCGAAGATCAACGAAGTCGCCCACTGTGAAAGGTTCTACTCAGACGTTTTCGGTGGATTAAGGAGTGTTGAGACTGGTAGCAAGCTCTCCGATTTTGAAGTTGCACTTTTTAGCCTACAGTATGAGACAGATTACTTCAAAGCGGTCGAAATTATAAGGAGAAGTGGTTTTCAAGGGATCAAAATCGCTGGCGGACCTTGCGTAATGGAGAACCCCAAACCACTGCTGAAGTTCTTCGACGCTTTCTTTATCGGCGAAGCTGATGAGAAGATACAAGAGATCGTTCTCGCAAAAGACGTGGAAGAACTTTCCGAGATCGAGGGCATTTACACGGGCAAGGAAGAAAAGGTAAAAAGAGTTTATTGCAAGCTTGAAAAGCATTTAGAAGAGGAGATCATAGGCGATGGGGCTTATGGTAGATCTTTTATCCTTGAAATTGGAAGAGGTTGCGTTAGAAGGTGCAGTTTTTGCCTTGTTCGCCAAATCTATGCGCCACCAAGGTGGAGAGACGTCGAGGACTTACCTGAGATTAAGGGGGTTAATAAGGTTGCGATCGTCGCGCCCTCGCCAACTGATCACCCAAAGTTCAAAGAGATCGTTCAAGAATTATCTGAACTTGGATTCGAAGTTTCTCCTTCTTCTTTAAGAGCGGATGCTATCGATGAAGAGCTCGTAGAAATTCTAAAGCTCGCTAAAGTAAAAACTCTGACTCTTGCACCCGAAACAGCGTCACCAAGACTTTCAGAGTTCTTAAGAAAAGAGATAAGCTATGAAGAGCTAAGAAACGCAGTAGAACTTAGCGCCGGAAGTTTTGAAAAGCTCAAACTCTACTACATGATCGGAATTCCTGGGGAAAGTGTTGAAGACGTCCTAAAGATCGTTGAAAACGCGGCTACGTTCAAAAAAAGCTTTCCAAGAGTTGAGATCTCCGTGAATCCGCTTGTTCCAAAGCCTCATACTCCGCTTCAATGGCTTGGGTTTGCAGATCTCAGCGAAATCGAAAATAAGATCTCAATACTGGAAAAAGAGAGTAAAAAACACGGAATCGAGTTTTCAACACCAAAACTGAAGGAATTCGTGATCCAAACCATTCTTGCGCGCGGAGATGAGATGGTTTCAGATTTGCTTCTTGGAAAAAACTACAGAGAATTTCTTGACCTTCTAAAACCAATAGAGCTCGAAAATACCTTACCCTGGGATTTTATAGATCACGGATATAAAAAATCCAAACTTCTGCACGAGTTCCTAAGACTTATTGAAACTTTGGACAAACCTTATAAACAGTTCGAAGTATAAAGCCCCTTAGGGCCGGTAGCTTAGCCAGGAAGAGCGCGGGACTCTTAATCCCGCAGTCGTGGGTTCAAATCCCTCCCGGCCCGTGTTCCTTGAAAAAGCTTCTTCTAAATTCCCATAAGTGGATACGAAGCTCGATGGGTTCACAAAAAGCTTTTGAATTCTTAGACTTTTTCTCTTGAAAGATCCTTTACTCGGCGATTTAGTCTCACCACAATCGCTTTAACGTCGCAAAACCATGCGGTTTAAAATTGCGATTGACTTCCTTAATTGGTGGAGATAAAAACAGAAGGGTTAAATAGTCCAAAGAATATTACAAAACATGAGCAAGGTTAAGGTTGGTGTTTTGAAGATGGGTGCCATCGGCACCGCAGTTATTCTCGAATACCTTCTCGACGAGAGGGCGGACAGAGAAGACATCGAAGTTCGTGTTGTAACGAGTGGAGCAAAAATGCAACCCG